>NZ_AP025480.1:2400000-2738344 GCF_024347435.1 Vibrio cyclitrophicus | reverse complement strand
TTGATAACGTAAGCCGCAACACCGAATGCACTCACCACACCGATGATGGTTGAAAGCTGCATTGGTAGATCAAAGCCTAGTTGGCTGTTGTTGAGGATGAATGTGATACATACAGACGTCATGAAGATAGCTGGAACCGTTGTTACCCAGTGCAGTTTGTTGTGACGAAGTAGGTAAGCTGAAGCGGTCCATAACATCATTACTGCCGTTGATTGGTTAGCAAAACCGAAGTAGCGCCAGATGATACCGAAATCTACTTGAGTCAGGATGCCACCAAGAACGAACAATGGTAGAGCCATTAGTAGGCGGTTACGCAGAGTTTTCTGTTCCATGTTGAAGTATTCAGCAAGGATAAGACGGCTTGAACGGAACGCAGTGTCACCAGAAGTGATAGGTAGGATAACCACGCCAAGGAAAGCAAGGATACCGCCGAACACACCCAATAGACCAAATGAAGCGCTGTATACCACGTTACCTGGGCCGCCGTTTGCAATCGCGTCAGACAAAGACTCAACTGAACCGAAGAATGATAGAGCAAGTGCACACCAGATTAGAGCGATGATGCCTTCACCAATCATTGCACCGTAGAATACGAAGCGACCGTTCTTCTCGTTTTCCATACAACGCGCCATCAAAGGGGACTGAGTTGCGTGGAAGCCAGAGATAGCACCACATGCGATGGTGATGAATAGAGCTGGCCAAAGTGGTAGGTCATTCGGGTTCATGTTGGTGAACATGTCTTTGATCTCGAAGCCACCCATAATTTGGTGCTCGTCAGATAGACCAATCGCAGTGATTAGGCCAACAGACATAAAGATAAGCAGTGCACCGAACAGTGGGTAGAAGCGCCCAATGATTTTATCGACAGGGACAATCGTTGCGATGATGTAGTAAGCAAAGATGATAACAACCATAGTGCTTGTCGACATTACAAAATCAGTTTGGTCGTTTACTAGGTTGGTGATCATGCCTGCTGGAGCAGAAACGAATACCACACCAACAAGAAGCAGTAGAACAATGGCAAAGATGTTCATAAAGTGTTTTGCGCCATTGCCTAGGTAACGTCCAGTGATGGTTGGAACCGAAGCACCGCCATTACGGATAGATAACATACCTGAGAAGTAGTCGTGTACTGCACCTGCGAATATACAACCTAGTACAATCCAAAGCATTGCTGCTGGGCCGTAAAGGGCACCCATGATAGGGCCGAAGATTGGACCGACACCTGCAATGTTAAGCAGCTGAACTAGGTAAACCTTTGGGGTCGACATTGGAACGTAGTCCACGCCGTCTTGCTTGGTATGAGCAGGTGTTTGACGCTTTTCATTGATACCGAAAATTTTCTCGATAAAGGCACCGTAAATAAAGTAGCCACCAATGAGTGCTGCAACACAGGTAAGAAACCACATCATAATTTGTTATCCCTGAATGTATTAATTAAGTCAGGGTGTATATTAAAGAAGTCGAAGAGAAGAAACTTCCGCTTCCTGAGTGAGTGGTCGAATAGCAAATTTAGTGGTGCTATGACTGATTGAATGGTTTGTTATTGGACGAAAGTGGCGAAGATTAGACAATGAGTGGACATCGACTGGTGTTCAGCGGAGAATCACAAACAAAGCAATGCTTCGTCAGGAAGTGGCTCTGTAAAAATAAAGGATTGAAATGAAAAAAATAATCGCACTATTCACTGTGGCATTTAGCCTTGCAGGATGCAGCGCTAATGTTCAAGATTTAGCCGCTGAAGGCAATTGGCAAGAGATCGGCTACCGTGATGGCATCAAAGGCCACACTCAGCGTTCGTATTCAGATATGACTGCGCTTGGTGCTGTTGATCAAGCGAGTTACACAGAAGGTTACCACCTAGGTGTGACTGAATATTGTAATCCGAACCATGCTTATCAGATTGGTTTATCTGGTCAGGTATATGAAGGTGTGTGTTCTGGTACGGAAGACGCTCAACGTTTCCGTATGGAATGGCAACGCGGCTGGGATGAGTTCTCAAACGACTATTAAGCCCAAGCTAGCAATAAGAAAATTAGATATAAAAAGACCAGTACTTTATGTGTGCTGGTCTTTTTATATGTAGCGAGAGTAACTCTCAACAGCATAAGCATAAGCCGATTATTGATTATTCTCGACGGCTTTTCTCAAGAAGCCATTTTGCTTATCAAGTTGAGCCTTGGCTAACTCTAAATCTAGCCCTGTTAGAATTATCAAAATAGATAACTTCACATCGTAATCAGTCGTTTTAAGTGTCGATACTGCCAGTGCTTTATCACACTCCGTTGCTTGGATAACGATACGAGCAGCGCGGGCAACCAACTTTTCATTGGTCGCTTTTACGTCGACCATCAGATTTTGGTAGCTTTTACCGATACGAATCATGCTGGCAGTCGTTAGCATATTAAGTACTAGCTTTTGTGCCGTACCTGACTTCAGTCGTGTTGATCCCGTTAAGGCTTCTGGGCCAACCACTGGGCTAATTGCGATTTGAGCAATCTCAGCAATTGGAGAACCTGGGTTACAAGACAGCGCAACTGTAACCGCGCCAAGCTGATTGGCATAGTTGAGTGCACCTATTACGTAAGGAGTGCGACCACTGGCTGCTATGCCAACCACAACATCATTTTCTGAAAACTGAATCGCTTTGAGATCTTCAATTCCGAGAGTCAGTGAATCTTCTGCTCCCTCTTTGGCTTTCAAAATTGCTTCTGGTCCGCCTGCAATTAGGCCGATAACCATTTTGTCTGAAACGCCGAAAGTCGGTGGGCATTCTGATGCGTCTAACACACCTAATCGACCACTGGTGCCTGCGCCCATATAAATCAGTCGGCCACCGTTTTGAAAGGCGTAAGCGATCTTATCAACCGCTTTCGCGATCTGTGGCAGTTCCGCCTCGATCGCCAGTGGTACCTGTTTGTCTTGTTGGTTAATCTTTTCAACCACTTCGAGAGAGGTGAGCAGATCAATATCCATAGTGTCAGGGTTTCTCCCCTCCGAAACGAGGTGCGAGAGCGCTGATATGAGAGCGTCGTTACTCATAATGATCCTTAAATGGTGATTCTAAAATGATGGTTCTAGATTTGTTTAGTCAGCACGATATAGAACGCCTAGAGAGGCCGCTCTGCTTGCGCCAGTCACTTCTGGTAAATTGCTTGGCAGTTGATGAACATGACGTTGAGCAAGCCACGCAAAGGCCATCGCTTCCATGTAATCAGCATCAACACCTTTACTGGTTGTCGACTCAACCTCCCAACTTGTAAGCAGTCCAGACAGTCTCTTCATCAACAATGGATTTCGTGTACCACCGCCACACACATACAGTGCAGCTTGGCTACCCAAGCGATAAGTCTCTACTTCATTGGCTATCGTCAATGCGGTGTATTCACAAAGCGTGCGCTGAACATCTTCTGCTGCAAGATCTTTAAATTCTGTTAATTGTTGCTCTAGCCACGGTAGATTAAACAGTTCTCTGCCAGTGCTTTTCGGTGGCATTTGAGATAGATAAGGTTCATTTAGCAACTGTTCGAGCAAGGCTTGATTAAGTTGGCCTTTAAGCGCGAATCGCGCATCACGGTCAAATTTCTCACCGATGTGTTTATCTACCCAAGCGTCCATTAACATATTGCCGGGGCCTGTATCATAACCAAAAGTTGGCTGATTCGGGCGCAGCACTGAAATATTCGAGATACCACCAATGTTCAACACCACAACCGAGCTGTCTTTTGGGTGAAAAATCGTATGGTGAAACGCTGGTACTAACGGCGCCCCTTGTCCGCCAAGCGCCATGTCTTTGCGTCGGAAATCTGCGACTGTTTGAATCTGTGTTTTAGCGGCAATGATATTGGCATCACCCAGCTGCATGGTAAATGGCGAATCACCGGTTGGCTGATGGAATACTGTTTGGCCATGGTTACCAATCGCAGTCACGGATGATGCAGGCGTATCTGACTTGTTGAGAAGTTGTAGAACCGCATCAGCAAATAGATGACCAAGCTGGTGGTCGAGTTCGCCAATGGCAATCAAATCGGTTTTCTGACCAATACAGACTTCAAGCAGACGCGCTTTGAGACCATCTGGCATAGGGAACTCATCATGAGCAAGCAATGTAATGCTATCGTCTTCAATCGAGACTAACGCAGTATCAACACCGTCCATACTCGTCCCCGACATCACACCGATATACAGTTCTTTATGATCCATTCCTAAGCTCTTACCCTGCATTCTTAAAGTCTTCCACAGATTGTTTTAAAAACATTGTAAAGCAAATTTAAAGAGAATAATCTCGGGAAGTTTATGAAATTAGGTTTAATAAGGAATAAATATGGGACCGTTGTGGGTTGATGTTGCAGGCTACGAACTGACAGCTGAAGACAGAGAAATTTTAGAGCATCCAACCGTTGGTGGTCTCATCTTATTTACTCGAAACTACCACGATAGCCAACAGTTGTCGGCGTTAACTAAAGAGATCCGCAAGGTAGCGAAACGTCCTATTTTGATTGGTGTTGACCAAGAAGGTGGTCGAGTTCAACGCTTTCGCGACGGCTTTTCAATTATCCCTGCCGCTCAAGAATTCGCGACTAAGAATAATGGTGAGCAGTTAGCAGAACAAGCTGGTTGGTTGATGGCTGCGGAATTGATTGCCCATGATATCGATCTGAGCTTTGCGCCTGTATTAGATAAAGGTCACGAGTGTAAAGCGATTGGTAGCCGAGCGTTTGGTGAAGATATTGATACCATCGTTCGCCACAGTAGTGCTTTTATTAATGGCATGAAATCGGTTGGCATGGCTACGACAGGGAAGCACTTTCCAGGACACGGCGGCGTGATTGCTGACTCACACCTTGAAACGCCTTATGATCCTAGAAACGACATCTTTGAAACTGATATGGCCATTTTCAAGGCTCAAATTGAAGCTGGAATATTAGATGCGATGATGCCTGCACATGTGGTTTTTTCTCACTATGATGATCAGCCAGCGAGTGGCTCTGAGTATTGGTTGCAGAAAGTATTGAAGCAGCAGCTTGGATTCAAAGGCTTGGTATTCTCTGATGACTTAACAATGGAAGGAGCTGCCATTATGGGGGGGCCGGCAGACAGAGCAAAAGCGGCCTTAAGTGCGGGTTGTGACATGGTGCTGATGTGTAATAAACGAGATGCACAAATAGAGGCTCTGGACAACTTAACGATTCAAGAGGTGCCTTTAGCTAACTCATTGCTTAAAAAACACAGCTTCGATTTATCGACGCTTCACTCGGATAGTCGGTGGAAAGAGGCCTCAGAGCAAATTAAGCGAATTTTAAACGCTGGGTGATAAATAAACACTCTATAAGTTTGAAGAAGGCGATATGAGAAATATCGCCTTTTTTGTATGTATAGGGTGTGGTTTTGGCCGCTATGTATCTTCTAACTAGCCAAATAGTAAGTGTAAATTATAATTTACATCAAATGTTTTTTATTGTTTACACTTGCAATCGTTTTTGTAGCTGTTATTGTGTTTTTAAAGATTGTTAGCCCAAATGGAAATGTTGGGTGTAAAAATAAATATACAGGTTGAGTTATGCAGAAAAGTGAATTAAGCAATGTCAATATCATCGACGAACAGGTACTGATTACTCCTGAAGAGTTAAAAGCAAAACTGCCTTTGAGTGATAATGCTCGTCGTTTCATTCAAGAGTCTCGTCAAACTATCGCAAACATCATTCACAAGAAAGATCATCGCATGCTTGTAGTATGTGGCCCATGCTCTATCCATGATATTGAGGCGGCGAAAGAGTACGCGAAACGTCTAAAAGCCTTATCTGAGCAACTTAGCGATCAACTGTATATTGTTATGCGTGTTTACTTTGAAAAGCCTCGTACTACTGTGGGTTGGAAAGGCTTGATCAATGACCCACATCTAGATGGTACGTTCGATATTGAGCATGGTCTGCATGTTGGTCGTGAGCTTTTAGTTGAGCTAGCTGAGATGGAAATTCCACTAGCGACAGAAGCACTAGACCCAATTAGTCCACAATACCTAGCAGATACCTTCAGCTGGGCTGCGATTGGCGCACGAACTACTGAATCTCAAACTCACCGTGAAATGGCAAGTGGCCTTTCAATGCCAATCGGTTTTAAGAATGGCACTGACGGTAATTTAGGCACTGCAATCAATGCAATGCAGGCGGCTTCTTCGAGCCACCGTTTCATGGGTATCAGCCGCGAAGGTCAAGTTGCGTTATTAACAACGCAAGGTAATCCAAATGGTCACGTAATTTTACGTGGCGGCAAGCAGACTAACTACGATTCAGTGTCAGTACATGAATGTGAGCAAGAGCTTGGTAAGTCTGGATTAGAGGCGGCATTGATGGTTGATTGTAGCCATGCAAACTCTCGTAAAGACTTCCGTCGTCAACCACTGGTGGCTGAAGATGTGATTCATCAAATTCGCGAAGGCAACAAGTCGATTATCGGCTTGATGATTGAGAGCCATATTAACGAAGGAAATCAATCCTCGGATATACCTCTCAATGAGATGAAATACGGTGTTTCTATTACCGACGCGTGTATCAATTGGGATTCAACTGAGGCACTATTGAAGCGTGCACATACGGAATTAGTCCCGTTCTTAGAGAACCGCTTGAAAGGTTAGTCAGAGTTTAAAATTTAAGTGCCTCATCTAATGGGGCATTTTAAGATCTGTTGCTAACAAATCTGCGCCAGGTGGGCTTATAGATTAGTACGGGTTTATAGATTTAGTAAGGAATAAAATGGCCGTTGAACTGAACGAATTACGCGACCAAATCGATGTTGTCGATAAACAAATGTTGGATTTACTGGCTCAACGTCTCGCTCTAGTAGAGAAAGTGGGCGAAGTAAAAAGTGAACATGGTTTACCTATTTATGTACCAGAGCGCGAAGCTGCGATGCTGGCGTCTCGTCGTCAAGAAGCCGAGAAAATAGGGGTTCCACCGCAGTTAATCGAAGATATTTTGCGTCGTACGATGCGTGAGTCTTACGCTAGTGAAAAGGATTCTGGTTTTAAGTGTCTTAACCCAGAGTTACGTTCAGTGGTTATCGTTGGTGGTAATGGTCAACTTGGTGGTCTGTTTGGCCGTATGTTCAAGCTTTCTGGTTATGAAGTGAAAATCCTTGGCAGCCAAGATTGGGATAAAGCCGATGAGATTTTAGATAATGCCGGACTTGTGGTTGTTACGGTTCCAATTCACTTAACTGAAGGTGTGATTGCGAAGCTAGGTAATCTGCCAAGCGATTGTATTCTTTGTGATTTGACGTCGATTAAATCAAAGCCTCTGCAGGCCATGATGAACATGCACCAAGGCCCAGTTGTTGGATTGCACCCAATGTTTGGTCCTGATGTGCCAAGCCTTGCTAAGCAGGTTATTGTTTACAGTGATGGTCGCGACTCTGAAAGCTACCAATGGCTATTGAATCAATTTGGTATTTGGGGTGCGAGCCTTTGCCAGATGGATGCAGCTGAACACGATCACGGTATGACTCTGATTCAAGCACTACGCCATTTCACCTCTTTTGCTTACGGCTTGCACCTAAGTAAAGAGAACCCGAATATTGATCAGCTTCTGAAGCTAAGCTCGCCAATCTACCGACTTGAGATTGCGATGGTTGGCCGTCTGTTTGCTCAAGACCCGAACTTGTATGGTGATATTATTCTTTCTTCGGATGAGAATATTGAGATGATTCGACGTTTCCATAGCTGTTTCGGCGAAGCATTAGAAATCTTAGATGGCAAAGATAAAGCTAAATTTGTTGATAGCTTTAACCAAGTGAGCGATTGGTTTGGCGACTACTCGCAACAGTTCTTGCAAGAGAGCCAAAATCTTTTAAAGCAAGCGCATGACTCGATTCATCGTGGCTAATACTGATTTGAAATCATAAAAAAGAGCGACCTGATGGTCGCTCTTTTTTTATCTAATTCAGAACTAAAAGTAGTTGGCCTACTGTAGGCTAAAAGCAATTAGATCTTCATAGGCCAAACCAACAGGTCTTAGTCATTAACAAATAGTTAGCCACTAACAACTAATTAGTCGTGATTGGTTTTTTGTTATCTTCACTCGATACAGTGTCTATGGTCGAGCTAATGTAAGGCACGTTCGTTAGGTTGATCTGCAAGCGAACCACATTATCAATCAACTGAACCAGTGGGCCCCACTTAACTTTCTTTTCTTTTTCAAACACGTAGTTGAAGTTCTCTGGTGTCCAATCCATCAAGTATTGAGGGTTCAATGAACGGCCAAGGAAACGTACCTCATAATGCAAGTGTGGTCCGGTAGAGTTACCTGAGTTACCACAATTCGCAATTACGTCGCCTTTACTGACGAATTGACCGCTGCGTACTTTGAATTTCTGAAGGTGTGCGTAAGAGCTCATGAAGCCAAATGAGTGACGCATGGTTAGGAAGTTACCAAACCCTTTGTTACTTGGACGAACGGTTTCAATGACACCATCAGCAGGTGCTAGGATCTCTTCACCTCGCTTACACGTTAAATCGATACCGGTATGGTTATGGCGCTTACCTGAAATAGGGTTTGTGCGACGACCATAAGACGAAGAGATTCGTTGATAAGTCATTGGACTGTCGTTTGGAATCAAACGGAACATTGTCGCTCTTACTGCTGAATCTATCGCAGCAGCATCAATGCGATCTTCTAAAGAGACATCGTCTGTAAGCAGTTCTTCATCGGCAAGGCCAAGCACGGATTCAACATCGAAAACACGCTTACCAAGTAATTGAATCGCACCTTCTTTCTCAGTCAATGTTTGTGACAGCGAGTGGTTTGTTTCTACCTGTTCAGCGTAAAGAAACTCAGTTTGCTCTTTTTCAACAATCAGCGTTTCGATCAACTGCTGTGCATCACCAGCTTGTGATGCCAGCTCTTGCTGACTTTCAAAGTGTATGTAGGTTGCTCCGCCGATCAAGGCTGGAACAGAGAAAAGAGCAGTGGTGCATAAGAGCACGGCTTTTCGGCCAAAGTAAAACGTTTGTTCCCCTTGGCTTGAGGGGATCGTAATGGCAATTTTTTTAGACATGGTTCTGTATTAACTAAATGCTTCTAATAGAAAAAGGATTATGGAGATATTATTCTTTACCCAAATCGGTAAGGTGCTCAATCTCTCTATAAAGCAGTTCATCGTCACCAACGTTAAGTTCTATAAGACGCTTAAGGTGGCTGATACTATCAATATCTAAATGCTCTATGCGTAAACGCATTGAGGTATTGATGGTAGAGACTATCGTTGCTTCTAACTGAATATTGATATCACTGTTTGCGAGCGTAAAGCTGACTTGAACAGGAATATCATGGCTGAGTTGCTGAAAGTCATCGCACTGAATGAGTAAACCATGAAGAGATAAGTCTTGTACCGAACCGGACACATTTACTGGTCCTTGTAATAATTCAGTTGGCACTTGATAAACAACTCGTGAAAACTGACGTCTTTCAATCATAATTCATCTCTCTATATCGATGCGTAACGTGTAAGCTAGATATATCAAAGGCCGCTATTATTGCGGCCTTTGTTCAAAATGCAAGCGAATTTACTTAGCGATACGCTTGTACTTGATACGGTGCGGTTCTGCTGCCTGTGCGCCCAGAGTTTTCTTCAACCACTCAGTGTACTCAGTATAGTTACCTTCGTAGAAGTTAACTTGACCTTCATCACGGTAGTCTAAGATATGGGTCGCAATACGGTCAAGGAACCAACGGTCATGCGAGATAACCATTGCACAGCCAGGGAACTCAAGCAGTGCCTCTTCAAGTGCACGTAGAGTTTCGACATCAAGGTCATTGGTTGGTTCATCGAGTAACAGTACGTTACCGCCCGCTTTTAGCAGTTTAGCTAGGTGAACACGGTTACGTTCACCACCAGAAAGCTGACCGATGATTTTCTGTTGGTCGTTGCCTTTGAAGTTGAAGCGAGAGCAGTATGCACGTGCAGGGATTTCGAAGTTGTTGATCTTAATGATATCAGCGCCTTCAGAGATCTCTTGGAATACTGTTTTTGTATCGTCCATGCTGTCACGGAACTGATCAACAGAAGCAAGTTTTACCGTTTCGCCAAGTTCAACTGTCCCTGAATCTGGCTGTTCAGCACCACTTAGCATCTTAAACAGTGTTGATTTACCTGCACCGTTGGCACCAACGATACCAACGATAGCGCCTTTAGGCATGCTGAATGATAGATCATCGATAAGAACGCGATCACCAAATGACTTAGTTAGGTTCTTAACTTCAAGTACCTTGTCACCTAAACGCTCACCCGGTGGGATGAACAGTTCGTTGGTTTCGTTACGCTTCTGGTATTGGCCAGTCGTCATTTCTTCAAAACGAGCCATACGAGCTTTAGACTTCGCTTGACGACCTTTAGGGTTTTGACGAACCCATTCAAGTTCTTTCTCAATCGTTTTTTGGCGTGCGCTTTCGCCTGCTTTTTCTTGCTTCAAACGCTCATCTTTCTGCTCTAGCCAAGATGTGTAGTTACCTTCCCATGGGATACCTTCACCACGGTCAAGTTCTAGAATCCAGCCAGCAGCGTTGTCTAGGAAGTAACGGTCGTGGGTAATTGCCACAACAGTACCGCTGTAATCAACAAGGAAGTGCTCAAGCCATGCTACTGATTCTGCATCCAAGTGGTTGGTTGGTTCATCAAGTAGCAGCATGTCTGGTTTTTCAAGAAGTAGACGACATATCGCAACACGACGACGCTCACCACCTGATAGAAATTCGATTTTCGCATCCCATTCAGGAAGACGAAGTGCGTCAGCAGCGCGCTCTAGAGCTGTTTCTAGGTTGTGACCATCTTTTGCTTGGATCAGTGCTTCAAGCTCGCCTTGTTCTTTAGCAAGAGCATCAAAATCTGCATCTGGTTCTGCGTAAGCTGCGTAAACTGCATCGATACGCTTAAGCGCGTCTGCAACATCAGAAACCGCTTCTTCTACGATTTCACGCACGGTTTTTGATTCGTCTAGTACAGGTTCTTGCGGTAGGTAACCGACTTTAAGGCCTTGTTGTGCACGAGCTTCACCATCAATATCAGTATCAATACCAGCCATGATACGTAGTAGGGTAGATTTACCTGAACCATTTAGACCCAAAACACCGATTTTAGCGCCAGGAAAAAAGCTAAGAGAAATGTCTTTAAGAATTTGACGCTTAGGTGGAACAGTTTTGCTCACCCGAGACATGGTATATACGTATTCAGCCATTGCCGATCGATCCTAATTTATTGTTCAAAATTGTCTGCTATTTTATACCAATATCCCCAAAGATGTTACTCCTTGGGTAGAAAAGCCAATCTTGGATAAATTCTTACCAGTTATTGTCACAATAATCAGTAAAGCCTTATTTAATAGGCTTCTGAGGCGAAGTGTTAAATATTAATAATATTTACACTCAAAACCTTTACATTTGATGTGATGTCGGGCGTAAATAGACTTCACGTATTCATACACGCACTAAGGAAAGAGCGAATGTTTTTCCGCATTGGTAATACGAAGGTTGCTGTGGCTGCAGCAGCAATTTTGTCTTCATTTTCACTGGCTCCGACGGTTATGGCTAGCACTGCCTCTGAGCTTGAAATGCAGCGTGAGGTTTATGACAGAGCGCAAGAGGTTTTAGACAACCGAGACCTAAAAGCTTACTCGGCGCTACGTAATAAAATTCAAACATACCCTTTAACTCCATACACAGATTATCGCGCCTTTCTTATTGGCTTAGGCGATCGTACACCTGCTGAAGTGGATACTTTTATAGAAGAAAACAAAGCCCTGCCATTTTCGAATCGTATGCGCGCACCTTATCTGGATTCACTAGCCTCTCAAAAGCAGTGGCAAACGATATTGGAATTTCAAACCCAAGAGCCGACTGGCGAAAAATACCAATGTATCTATTACCGAGCTCATTATGAGCAAGGTAATCAAGAAATCGCGTTTAAAGGTGCGAAGCAACTTTGGTTAAGCGGCAGTGGTGTTGATGACGCATGTGACCCGCTTTTTGAAGAGTGGGATAAAGCTGGCTTAAGAACCGATGAGTTGATACTAGAAAGGATGTTGTTGGCGTTTGAAGGCCGTAACGGTAAGTTGATGACTTATCTAATTAAACAATTAGATTATGATGAGGCAATTGCTCAAGCCAAGCAGATGAAGGCGTTGTTCAACAAGCCTGAAGATGTTCTCGCGTTTGCCAAGAAGCACCCTGCGAATGAATTTTACCAAGCTCAAACCGAGTTTGGTTTTGAGAAACTGGCAAGGAAGTCAGCAAGCAGCGCTCAAGAGGTTTTTGATGATGTTGTGAAAGCTCAAAAGTTTTCGAAAGAAAAATCCCAAGAGTTAGCGGACTACCTAACGTTCCGCTTGATCAATACCGACTCTGAAGAGTTGATGGCGTGGCGAGACAAAATGCTCGCGAGCTCATCGAAACAGGTCTTGCTGGAGCGACGTGCTCGCTTAGCTATTCAGCATGCCGATTGGACTGGCTTGAAAGAGTGGATAGCGCGCTTAGATGATAAGCATCAGGCTTCGCTTCGCTGGCAGTATTGGCAGGGTCGAGCTGAGATAGCGACGGGGGATAGCGCTCAAGGTAACAAGAGACTATCCGATATTATGGGGCAGCGTAACTTTTACAGTGTAGCGGCAGCTAAGCAGTTAGATGAGCCTATCCAGTACCCAACATCCACGTTGAAATACAATGCTGAAACAGTGAAACCTTTTAACACATCATTGACTCGTATTGGTGAGCTGATTGAACGCGATAAAATTGCGGCAGCTAAGAGTGAGTGGCGTTGGTTATTAGCCAATGCAGACAAAGACCAAAAATCGATGCTTGCGGCTCATGCTGCGACAAAGCGTTGGAATCATCTAACGGTCACGGCCAGTATATCAGCGAAGATGTGGGACAATATTACTTTACGTTTCCCAGTTGCGCACAAGTGGTGGTTCAACTTCTATGCCGAAAAACACGATATTGACCCAATCACTTTGATGTCTTTAGCGAGACAAGAAAGCGCGATGGATTCAGAAGCTCGCTCTCCTGTTGGCGCACGTGGCATCATGCAAATCATGCCGAAGACAGCTCAATACACGGCTAAAAAGCATCAAATTAAGTATCAGGGAAGCGACGACCTTTATAATGTCAGCAAGAATATTGAGATTGGTAGCCACTATTTAGATGGTTTGCTTGCTCAATATGACAACAACCGTATTTTTGCTTTTGCCGCTTACAACGCAGGGCCTAGCAGAGTAAAACAGTGGCGTTTACGTAGTGATGAAAAGTTAGATGCGTATGCCTTTATTGAAATGATTCCATTCAAAGAGACGCGCGGTTACGTTCAGAATATCTTGATGTTCGAGACGTATTATCGAGATATTCTAGGTGAGAAAGGCGCGTTTTTGGCCCCTAATGAACTAGCCACTAAATATTAGTGGCTCGATGCTTTTTGTTTAAAGCTGAGTAATATAAAAGGCAGTGAGTTCGAACCATTTCCACTTACTGCTTTTTTGCATTGGATCAAAGTTAGTGTTTCGGTATAAAGTGTTAAACGCTTTCAATCGTTAAGCGGCTACTTCAAGCCAAAATTTAAAAGTAAGTGTAGATATATGGCATCACAACCTGAATATGATAATTGGCAACAACTAATGGATTTGGTAAAAACAGCGGCTGAAAAAGATCAGCATGAGCTGTTGTTGACCATGATGATGACATCTGATGAGCGAGATGCTTTGGTTGCTCGAGTGAATATCCTTTGTGAACTCATGAAAGGTGAAATGTCACAGAGACAGGTGAGTCAAATGTTAGGAGTGGGTGTGGCGACTATCACGCGCGGTTCAAACGAACTAAAAGCTAAATCAGAACAAGAGAAAGCTGCTATTTCGGGGTTGCTACTCAAGTAAGCCCTTAAAACAGCACACTTTAAGAATTCGATAAAAACGCTAACCACAAGTTAGCGTTTTTTGTTTCTGACTCACTCACTTTTTATCTATCGAATCTAAATGTTTGATAAAAATGCTTTCAATGAAATCTAGCTAGGGAAGTGTTCTGGGTTAACAAATGGGATCAGCGCTAAGATCAAAGCTTGATGATACACAGAACTTCGAGATAGTTGATTGTGTGTAAGTAAGCCAATTGCGCCGCCCTTTTGTTTTATGTTATCCGTTCCGAAGACTTCATCCATTACGTCTCCTAATTCATTCGCATGCTGGAGTTTATCAAGCACAACAGGTGGTAGCATTAAGCTTGCAGAGCGAGACTCGCCACGTTGACCATTTGCTTCAATTATCATCCAAGCAAAGGTAACGTTGCCTTCAATTCCAGATTCTAACCCAACATGAAAATCTGCATTTGGCAGTGCTTGGATTGCATTGTTAACGCGATTTAGAGCGCCTTGATAAGTCTCATCATTGCTCATCGGTTGATCGGACACTCCACTAGGGACGCTGATACCTTTGAATTCGAATTCAGAATCAGGAAAAGCAGAAAGGAATGCACTTGTAACGGCGTTTATTTTAGCTGGGTTCAGCGACGCAATGACGACGGATTTCATGTATTGGATTCTTTTTGTTGTCGATTAAATTGAGTTGGTGTAGTCGATACCATTCGTTCAGTTCTTCCAATGGCATCGGTTTACCGAAGTAATAGCCTTGCAGCATATCGCACTGCGCATCTTGCAACCAGTGATGCATGCTTTCGGTTTCGATGCCTTCGGCTGTGACCTTTTTGCCTTGAGCATGGCATAGTCCGATAATCGGTTTTACTATGTTCTGATTATCGGTTTCAATTAAGGTGTCTAAAAAGACTTTATCTAGTTTGATTTTTTGAGTCGGATACTGCACCAGTTGAGTGATCGAAGTATATCCAGATCCAAAGTCGTCAATCGCTAATCGATAGCCCATTAGCGAGAGTTGGTTGAGCAACGGAAAGCCTTGTGAATCTGAGTAAAATGTTTCGGTTATTTCGAAATCAATCAAGCTAGGTGGAATTTGATTAATATCAGCATGTTCTTTAATGAAGTCAGCAAGGTGCGTCGTTTCTATCCCTGCAGAAGATAAGTTAATTGATAGCTGTACCGAGTGATCAAATTGAGCCTGAAGTCGATGAAAAGACATGAATGCATTTTGAATTACCCAACGGTCAACTTGTTCGAACAATCCAGTTTGTTCAGCAATTGGAATGAATTCATCAGGTGGAACTAAACCAAGTTGTTTCGAATCCCAGCGCAATAAAACCTCAACACCAATAATATGGGCTCCGGTTGAATCCATATAGGGCATATAGACGAGTCTAAATTCATCATCAAAGTTCTTGTCTCTGAGTGCTCGCTCGATGTTTGCTTGGCGTTGAATTACTTTGTCTAAATCTCTTGAATAGTCAGCAAATTGGTTTTTCCCCGCACGCTTGGCTTGGTACATCGCCGTGTCAGCATGTGAGATTAACTTCTCAATTGAGTGACCGTCGTTAGGGTATGTTGCAATGCCGATACTGGCTGTAATTGGAAAACTTCCAGATTCGGTGGTAAAGCCTTTTTGAAGTGGTGTCAGCAAATCGTCCGAAAACTTATGGGCGATATTTCCTCTCTGAGTGGGAGCATTGATGTACACGACAAATTCGTCTCCAGAGAGGCGAGCAGGCATACAGTGAGCGTCGTATTTTGTTTGATAATGGGCACAAATATCGGAAATACGCTTGGCGAAAGAGACCAATATTGAATCACCAATTTGATGTCCGTATTTGTCGTTAACAAACTTGAAATTATCCAGGTCAAAGTAGAGAACCCATGTTTCGGTATTTGAGCTAGGCTTTGGTAGCGATTGTTGAACAAAGGTTTGAAATTGATGCCTATTGGCTATTTGTGTTAATTGATCATTCTCAGCCAAAAGCTTAGTTTGCTGATAGGTATTATCTAACTCTTGGTACATGTCATAAAAACGCTGCGATAGACGACCAATTTCATCACGAGTACCCAAGCGTTCAATATTCTTACGTTGTTTTTTCTCTACTTGTTGTAGCTGTCTATCGAGTCGTGTTATCGGAGTAATAACACTGCGTGACAAAAGCATGAGCAATAAAATGACGGTAACTAAGGCAGAAAGTGCAAATGATAAACTTAGTTTGTTCCAAATGGAGTCGAGTTTGTTCTCTAATAGAAACTGTGCAGGGTCTACTGTGGCGTAAAGCTCTGGTGCAAGCTTTACTGAGTGAGTGACACTGTTGTCCATCGAAACCGCGATAGGTGTGAAAAACAGACTTGTTTGATAGTCGAACTCTATCTGTTTTCTCAGTGCATTAAATTTGTCGAGAGAGACCGAGACTACAACAAAAAAAACATCATTGAGTGGGCTGTTTGTGGATGGAGCAACGGCTTTTTTACCTAGCATATCATAGTGAACCAACATTCCTTCTCCTTGAGAGTTTTGGATATAGTTGGTGCTCGATGTTGCTAATGTCTCTTGGTAATGTTGATCAACAAATTCTAATATCTTAGTGTCAATCTGAGCTCTAACATCATTGCTATTGTCTGCGTAGTAATTGAGCTTTCGATCACCATTGAGGATCGCTAAGCCAGTATAACTTTCATCACCATCCTGCAATACATGTATGGCTTTTCGAAGATTACTAACCAATTCAAGATCGCGAGATAAACTCTGTTCGGTGAAAAAGTACCGCTTAACCATATCACTTTGAGTCAATGTGTAAGAGTAGCTATTGAGGAAGGCGCGAGACTGTCGAAAATGCCCGGCTAACTTTTCCATATTCAGTTGAAGTGCGTTGTCTTCGCGTTTGATGAAGCTGCTTTTCTGCGTTGAATAGATAATATAGTTAGAAGCCGCGGTACTGATCAGTATCACAGGAGTTATCAGTAGTAATATTTTAGTACTTAGCTTCATAGTTAATGACAACACTATTTATAAATTAAGCAGATGATTTTATGTTACTTAATGCTTGCTCGCTATTAATTGCACTTAGTTCGATGCGTTCCTGTGAAGGGAATTAGATTTTCGATTTATTGTTGGAAGTTTTATCAATGAAGATGGAGTGAATGAAGCTGTTGATTTGGTGAAGCTAGAAAGGTTTGATAGCTGACAATAACCTGCTAACGAATAACTAATTGAGATATAACAAAATATTTTTGTACGTCATTTGGTCGAATCGTTATTACGTTAGCAGTGATGTTATTTTACTTAGTGGTCTATCATAGGCCAAATGCTAGTCACGTCATGCTCACGACAACTTAACTTGAGTCGCCTTAATGTTTTCACTTGGGTAGCATCCCAGTACTTTCAGGTGACGGGTAATGGCCGTTAGTTCAGTTATCGCTTGTTGCATGTTATCTGAATCTAGGTGCGCCTCTAAATCAACATAGAACATCTCTTCCCAAGGGTTTCCCATGATAGGACGAGATTCCAGCTTGGTCATGTTGATACCTAGACGTTGCAAAATAAGTAGTGTCTCCACTAGGGAGCCAGCTTCTTGAGATGTCGACATAATCAACGTTGTTTTAGCTGGAATTTGAGTTGAAACCTCAACGGGTTTGCGAGCTACAACGATGAAGCGAGTATGGTTCTCTGTTTGGTTTGCAATATTGCCTTGGATAGGTTGCAGGCCGTAAAGCTTACCACTAGACGCATTACCAATAGCGGCAACATCATCACCATCCAGTTCTTTTACTTTCTTCATTGCATCTGCTGTGCTTGCACAAGATTCAAGACTCACGCCTTTTAAGCGACTCAAAAACTCACTGCATTGTTGATGTGGCTGTGGGTGTGAATAGAGTGTTTTGATGTCTTCTAAACGGATATCACTTTTCGCAACAAGGCAGTGCTCAATAGGCTGAGAAAGTTCACCAACGATGTAAAGAGTCGTGTGTTGTAGTAGGTCGTAGACTTCGTTAATTGACCCTGAGCTGGTGTTCTCAATAGGCAATACACCGTAGTCAGCATGGCCAGATTCTACCGTTGATGCTACTTCTTTGAAGTGATTACAGTTTAATTCAATCAACTCCATATTCTTACGGCTAAAATATTCACGGCTCGCCAGATGAGAGTAGGAGCCTTTAGAGCCTAAGAATGCAACGCGAGCCAGTGGCTTACGGCTTTGTGGATTCGCCAAATTTTGCAAGTATGACTGTTGCAGTAGAACGGAATCTTCAATGATTGTGTGAAACAGTTTAGTGATGTACTGCGCATCAAGCTCATATTTATCTTTACCATTGTTAATGAGCTTAACCAGAAGCTGCTGCTCACGAACAGCATCGCGTACAGGCTTTGATGTTTCTACTTTGCTTTTCGCAACTTCGATACTGAGTTTGCGACGTTCGGAAAGTAAACTCAGCAGTTCGTCATCTAAATCATTAAGACGAAGGCGGATATCATCCAGTGAAATTGAGCGGTCAGTCATAAATGTGTCCTTATAAAAAAGCCTCCCTAGTGTGGGAGGCTTCTTGTTCGTTTTTGACTTGTTTTTCTAAAACGACTCAGCCTCCGATTTACGGAAGAAAAAAGAAGTCAAAAATAAACAAAGATTGAGAGTGCATAAAAAGTGATTGTTTTATGAATGTTTAAACACAATAAGCAAGCGAGCTACGAGCGTCAAGCAAAAAAATAGCGCCTTGAGGCGCTATTTTTTAATCTGTTCTCTTTCCTTATTCTACTTCAGCTTCTAGCTCTTCAATTTCAGGCTTTTCAGCGCGGCGCGCTTCTGGTTTATGGCGTAGCTTGTTGAGTTGACGCTCTAGTTTTTGTTCTACTTCGTTGATAGCTACGTAGAGGTCGTCATGGATTGATGAAGCAACAAGTTGGCCTTTCGGTACGGTTAGAACCGCTTCAAATTTCTTTTTCTTGTTTGGTTCTTCACTAAAGCTCGCTTGGCAACCAATGATGTCTACTTGCCATTTATCAAGCTTTTTAAATTTGCTTTCTATGTGATCACGGATTGCAGAGGTAATGTCGATGTTTTTACCAGTGATGTTCATTTTCATAGAAGTTTTCCTCTGTTGTATCCCTCATGGGTTAACTTCAGATTACGACTTTTAGGAATTTAGAGTGTGATCTAGATCTCATTTTTATTAGGTGGGATGAGCATTAAAATCAAATGTGATCTTACGCAAGTCTTGATATATTTTTGGCGAAAAATGCTTGTTATCCTTATGAAAAACGATAACTTGGAGGCAAGGCTTCGCTAAAAATTACATCAGTTTTTAGGGGCGTTTTACAGCCTTTTTAAAGTGCGTGATGAAAATTCACTCAATAAGATTATGTGAACTAACGCACACTTAGCTTCTGCTTTAATGGAATATTGAAAGCCCGCACCGGTTTCCTTGTGCGGGCTTTTTAGTTTTTCGTTGCTTCGCGATTTCGCAATCGGAAAGTTTCGTATGGACTCAATATGACTTTTTGAGTTTGTACGTTAATCGCTGGTTTGTAGTAATCTCGCTGTACCGTTCTCTCGGATGGTATTAATTGCCTGTAATTGTTTGTAAATAACGAAGTAGCGGTTGATATTAGTGACGTAAGTAACGGGTTCTTTACTCACATACTTACGCGTGATGATTTCTACATTCTTGAACCAGATGTTGGGGTTATAACCTTTTTCCTTGGCTATAGCTCTCATCTTTCTAATTTTAGCGGGTCCGGCGTTGTAAGATGCCAACGTAAAGTAGATTTGGTTATCAGGAGATATTGCCGGGTCATCAAAATACCGATCTTTGATAAAACGCATGTATTTCACGCCCGCGTGGATATTGTTATCCACTTTGTGAATGTTTTTAATATTGACGTTTTTGTCTCTAGCAGTACTCGGGAGTACCTGCATTACGCCAATTGCACCTCGGTGAGAAACCCTGCTCTGATCAAGTCCTGATTCTTGAAAGCCTTGAGCTGACATCATTAAAGGGTCAAATTCATACTTGCTTGAGTATTTTTCAAACACATCAGCGAGTTTAGCCACTTTGTCGACTTTGTTAGGATTGAGAGCTCGGCCTAGCCAGCGAGTATTATCGATATACTTTTGATATATCACGTTGCCGAGTAAGGTGCCGCTGCGAGAGGTTTTAACGTATTTATTGATCTCTTTCTTTAAAATTGGACTGTCTTTTCTTAATGCCCAAGCAATGCGACCATTTTCTCGTAAAGGCAAGTCGGTATGGACTTGAATATTTTCCATTACGTCAGTCCATAGTTTTGCTTTGTGACTATCGAGTATCGTGCCTTGTATATAACCTTGGTTAACTAACTCGATCAGTTCGTAGTCTTGTAATGATTCTTCGACAAAGTGGACGTGAAGTGGGGATAAATCTAATCTGTTGAGTTCTTTGTTCACTCTCTGCACACTCTCGAAATAACTTGAGCTTGCACGAATCCACACCTCTTTGTCGCTTAGTTGTTTGATATCGGTAATAGGGGGAGACTTTTTCCCAGTGATAATGAGTTCTTTGACACTTGTTATCATTGGGTCTGAAAAATCGATGGCTTGTAAGCGTTTATCGGTGACCGTTAGGTTTGCTACGGCGATATCGCCATAACCAGATTGCAACGAGGGGAGTAGGTCATCTCTTTGTATGGGGATGATTTGAACATTGAGGTAAGGGTGTTTCTTACGAAGATTTTTCTCAAAGTGATAGAGCATCTCTGCCACTATACCCTTTGGTTTGCCATCTTCTATGTAATAAAATCCAAGATCGGCCGACACGAGTACTCTAACCATTCCTTTGGTTTTAAGTACATCCAAGTCGCCCATGTAAGGCTTATTGCTTAATGGGGATAACTCCAATGAGTGGGAAATTTGGCTAAATAGCATGATCCCAATAAATAATAACAACCTACTCACATCCACACTCCATGTTGATGATTTGTTAAAAGTTATTTATTGAAGATACCGTGTATTATGCGATTCATCAAGTTTACGAAATGTGGTTAAAAAAAAGCGCGCTAATAAATTAGCACGCTTTTTTATATTGATATGTAAGTAGTTGATTAAGGTAGTGGGTTTAGCTCAATTAACTGCTCTGTTCTTGCTACCGCATCTTCCAGACCTAGTTTTTTGTAGGCTTCTAACTGTATGTCTAAAGATTTACGAGCCGCAATGGTATCAGGGTAGGTTTTTTGTAGTTCTTGTGTACGGTTCACTGCAGCAATCCAAGCTTCACGTCGTAGGTAAAAGTCAGCCGTTGCTAAGTCATACTCTGCTAGGCGGTTTTTAAGTGCGAACATGCGTTTTTGTGAGTCTTCGGCATAAGGGCTGCTAGGGAAGCGTTCGAGCAGTCGCTTGAAGTCAGCAAAAGCAAGCTTCACGGGTTCTGGATCTCGGTCACTTCGGTCGATATTAAAAATATCGTGCATGAAGTTTCTATCTTGAGCCATGTGCGTTAAGCCACGCATGTACAGTACCCAGTCTTGTTTCTCATGGGTTGGGTTCAAACGTAAGAATCGCGAAATAGTTGCAAGGCCAAGTGCCAAGTCATCATTTTTGTAGTACGCGTAAATTAGATCCAGTTGTACTTGTTCTGAATAGGCGCCGAATGGGTAACGAGAGTCTAAGGCTTCTAGCTTTTCGATTGCTGAAAGCCAACTACCACTCTGCAGTGATTGTTGAGCGTCAGAGTAAAGAACCGATGGCGGTACATCCGGTACTATTTCTTCACTACTTGAACAGCCAACTAAGAGTGATACGGCTAATAGACCCGATAAAGTAAGGTGTTTCATGTCAGGCGTCGATTCCTTGAATTAAATATTTCGTAAGCTTCCGTTACTTTCTAACCAGTAACAGATACAATGATGCAATTATTCTATTTTATCCATACTAATGGGTATTAGTCTCACGGTTTTTAAAAAAGTTCGATATGGCTCAGCAGATAACATTAACAGACACAGTAAAAAGCAGCCAGTTAGGTCAACGTTTAGACCAAGCTGTCGCTGAACTATTTACTGATTTTTCTCGCTCTCGTATTAAAGAGTGGCTTCTTGACGGCAAAATCCAAGTGGATGGCGAAGTTATCACTAAACCGCGCACTACAGTTTTGGGCGGTGAAGCGATCATCTTACAAGCGGAGCTTGCGGATGAAGAACGCTGGGAAGCACAAGATATTCCGTTAGACATTGTCTATGAAGATGATGATTTATTGGTTATCAATAAACCTCGTGACCTGGTTGTACACCCAGGCGCAGGTACGCCGGATGGAACCATACTAAACGCATTGCTTTTCCATTACCCTCAGATTGCCGAAGTACCTCGTGCTGGTATTGTGCACCGTCTTGATAAAGACACAACTGGTCTTATGGTTGTGGCTAAAACGGTTCCAGCTCAAACTCGCCTTGTACGAGCTCTTGCCAAGCGTCGTATTACTCGTGAATATGAAGCAATTGCTATTGGTAAAATGACTGCGGGCGGTGTAGTAGAGAAAGGCATTAGCCGTCATGCAACGAAGCGTACGTTAATGGACGTCAATGAATTGGGTAAGCCTGCGGTAACTCACTACCGTGTTGCTGAGCATTTCCGCGAACATACTCGTATTCGTCTGCGTCTAGAAACCGGTCGTACTCACCAAATCCGTGTTCACATGTCATATCTTCAGCATCCGCTGTTAGGTGATATAGCGTACGGTGGTCGTGCACGTATTCCAAAAGGTGCATCTGAAGAACTAACGACAATGATTCGTTCTTTTGATCGCCAAGCACTACACGCGGTTATGCTGAAGTTTGTTCACCCGATTACTGGTGAAGAAGTTGAGTTCCATGCACCTGTGCCAAATGACATGGTTGTGATGGCTGAAGCATTGCGTGTTGATGCTCGCGAAAACATAGAAGACGACATTTAATCGTGTCAATGATCATCCCTGACTGGAATGCACCACAAAACGTAAAAGCATTTGCTTCGACTCGTTTTGATGGTTGTTCTACAGGTGCTTATCAAGGGTTAAACCTTGGTATGCACGTTGGGGATGATGCTTTACTTGTTGAAAGTAATCGAACATGGCTAAAGCAACAATCTAAGATGCCCACGGCTCCGGTATGGCTAAATCAAACTCACTCAACTGATGTTGTTACGGTTTTAGAACCTGCGGTGAATGTGCTTGATGCGGATGGTACATTTACCACTGCAAAGGGTGTTGTGTGTTCTGCGATGACAGCCGATTGTTTACCGGTCATCCTTACCGATACCAAAGGTACTCAAGTTGCTGCAGTTCATGCAGGTTGGCGTGGTCTTGCTGGTGGTATTCTTGAAAATGCCGTCGCAAAGTTTTCAAACCTAGATTCAGATAACCAGATTATTGCTTGGCTTGGCCCTGCAATTGGTAAAGAGGCATTTGAGGTTGGCAACGATGTGTTGGACGCTTTTGTTCGTTTTGACGCTCAAGCGAAGTTAGCATTTAAAGCCAAATCCGAACCTGGCAAGTGGTTAGCAAACATGTCTCAGCTAGCAACCCAACGACTCAATAAGGTTGGCGTTACTTCGGTGACAGATTCGAATTTATGTACTTATACTGATTCCGATGCTTTCTATTCTTATCGTCGTGATGGCATTGCTGGGCGTCAGGCTACCTTTATTTGGTTAGAGTAACTTCTAATTAATGTAATTACCCATCGAGCTCATTTATATTTCCATATAAGCTCTATTCTTCATTTTTATCCCTTGAAAATCTTCGTTACCGTATCCATCTTCTAAACATAAGATAAACATATCTAAGAGTAGGAAGGTTGGCATGCGTCTCGATCGATTCACTAGTAAATTCCAAATTGCGATATCTGATGCTCAGTCGCTCGCATTAGGTCGTGATCACCAATATATAGAACCAGTACACCTAATGGTGTCGTTGCTTAATCAAGATGGTAGTGCAATTCGTCCATTGCTTACTATGTTGAATATTGATGTGGTTCAACTTCGTTCTAAATTGAGTGAAATGTTAGACCGTGTACCGAAAGTAAGTGGTATCGGTGGTGACGTTCAGCTTTCTAGTGCGATGGGTACGTTGTTCAACCTATGTGACAAGGTGGCGCAAAAGCGTCAAGACAGTTATATATCCTCAGAAGTCTTCTTACTTGCAGCTATTGAAGATAAAGGACCTTTAGGTAACTTGCTTAAAGAGCTAGGTCTTACAGAAAAAAAATTATCTCAAGCTATCGAACAAGTTCGCGGTGGGCAGAAAGTCGATGACCCGAATGCAGAAGATCGACGTCAAGCACTCGAGAAGTTCACCATTGATCTGACTGAAAGAGCAGAACAAGGCAAGCTTGACCCTGTGATTGGTCGAGATGATGAAATTCGTCGCACCATCCAAGTTCTTCAGCGTCGAACCAAAAACAATCCAGTTATTATCGGTGAACCTGGTGTTGGTAAAACCGCAATTGTTGAAGGCTTGGCGCAACGCATTATTAATAACGAAGTACCTGAAGGTTTAAGAGGCCGTCGCGTGCTGTCGTTAGATATGGGTTCTTTGATTGCGGGCGCTAAATATCGTGGTGAATTCGAAGAGCGTTTGAAATCAGTTCTCAACGAATTATCTAAAGAAGAAGGAAACATCATCCTCTTCATTGATGAAATTCATACTATGGTAGGTGCGGGTAAAGGCGAAGGCTCTATGGATGCCGGTAATATGCTGAAACCAGCATTGGCTCGCGGTGAGTTGCACTGTGTCGGAGCAACAACTCTTGATGAATATCGTCAATATATTGAGAAAGATCCTGCTTTAGAGCGTCGATTCCAAAAGGTGATAGTCGATGAACCAACCGTAGAAGATACCGTTGCTATTCTCCGCGGTTTAAAAGAACGCTATGAACTTCATCACCATGTAGAAATTACCGATCCAGCTATTGTGGCTGCGGCAACATTATCTCATCGGTACGTTTCAGATCGTCAGTTACCAGATAAGGCTATTGATTTGATTGATGAGGCTGCTTCGAGCATTCGTATGCAAATAGACTCAAAGCCTGAGTCATTGGACAAATTAGAACGCAAGATAATCCAACTGAAGATCGAGCAGCAAGCGTTAACTAACGAAAATGACGAAGCCAGTGAAAAGCGTCTTCGTACATTGCAATCTGAGCTTTCCGATAAAGAACGAGACTTCGCGGAACTTGAAGAAGTGTGGAATGCAGAAAAAGCGGCTTTGTCTGGAACGCAACATATCAAATCGGAATTAGAACAAGCTCGAATGGATATGGACTTTGCAAGACGAGCTGGTGATCTTAACCGAATGTCAGAGCTTCAATATGGTCGAATTCCAGAGTTGGAGAAGCAGTTAGATCTTGCGACTCAAGCTGAAATGCAAGAAATGACGTTATTACGTAACAAAGTCACCGATGCAGAAATAGCAGATGTTCTATCGAAGCAAACGGGCATCCCTGTTTCTAAAATGCTAGAAGCTGAGAAAGAGAAGCTTCTTAAAATGGAAGGTGTTCTGCACAAGCGCGTTATTGGTCAAGCAGAGGCGGTTGAAGTGGTATCGAATGCGATTCGTCGTAGCCGTGCTGGTTTATCAGACCCAAACAAGCCGATTGGCTCTTTCTTATTTCTTGGCCCTACTGGCGTAGGTAAAACCGAACTTTGCAAAACACTCGCTAACTTTATGTTTGATAGTGACGATGCCATGGTGCGTATCGATATGTCTGAGTTTATGGAGAAACACTCTGTTGCTCGTTTAGTTGGCGCTCCTCCGGGCTATGTTGGATATGAAGAAGGTGGCTATTTAACAGAAGCTGTACGCCGTAAACCTTACTCAGTGATTTTGTTGGATGAAGTTGAGAAAGCACATCCGGATGTTTTCAATATCTTATTACAGGTTCTCGATGATGGACGATTAACTGATGGACAAGGTCGTACGGTAGATTTTAGAAATACGGTCGTGATCATGACATCTAATCTAGGCTCTTCGAGAATTCAAGAAAACTTCAATACACTTGATTATCAAGGAATCAAGAATGAGGTGATGGAAGTGGTCAGTAAGCATTTCCGTCCTGAGTTTTTGAACCGTGTTGATGAAAGTGTTGTGTTCCATCCTCTAGGCCAAGATCACATTCAGTCCATAGCCTCTATTCAGCTTGAACATCTTAAAAAGCGAATGGAAGAAAATGGTTATGAACTTGAAGTATCCGACAAAGCACTTAAGTTGATTTCTCAGGTTGGTTTCGACCCAGTGTATGGCGCACGACCATTGAAAAGAGCGATTCAACAGAGTGTCGAGAATCCGTTAGCGAAAGCGATATTGGCGGGAAAAATCAATCCTGATAAGAAAGTGCAGCTATTAGTGAATAATGACCGAATTATTGCTCATCAATAATCAAACTATGAATAATAGGTACGATTAGCCGAAATTAAGGTTTAATTGTACCTATTTTGAACGCTTTGTGTGAATAGTGTCCGAACGGTCGCTTGCGACGGTTTTTTTTCATTTTTGCCCTTGTGCAAAGGATTATTCTCTCTATAATGCGCCTCCGTTGCCAAGGATAACCAAGCGGTTTGAACTAAGTAACGAGACGCCATTAAGCATTTAAGATGCTTTGAAAAATTAGCGAGAAAAAGTGTTTGACACTGGAATCCAATTCGCTAGAATGGCCGTCCACTTCGAGAGGCTCCTTACTTAAAGGAACGCTTAAGAAGTAAAGCTCTTTAACAATTTAAACCTATCAATCTGTGTGGGCACTCGTTGATGAATATCAAAACGTTATTGGTTCTTTTTCGAAAGAGCGTAATGACAGTTACTTCGGTAACACAATGATTTCAATGAACTGAGTGACCAATACAAAATTAAGTTTACTTAATTTTGGCACAGTCAATTCATTACCATTCTGTTGGAATGGTAATAGCTTTAGAATTACTTTTTACTTTCGAGTAAGAATAGATTTTGAAGTCAGTATTCGTTGAGTCACACCTATTAATTTAGGTAATCAAAACTTTAAATTGAAGAGTTTGATCATGGCTCAGATTGAACGCTGGCGGCAGGCCTAACACATGCAAGTCGAGCGGAAACGACACTAACAATCCTTCGGGTGCGTTAATGGGCGTCGAGCGGCGGACGGGTGAGTAATGCCTAGGAAATTGCCTTGATGTGGGGGATAACCATTGGAAACGATGGCTAATACCGCATGATGCCTACGGGCCAAAGAGGGGGACCTTCGGGCCTCTCGCGTCAAGATATGCCTAGGTGGGATTAGCTAGTTGGTGAGGTAATGGCTCACCAAGGCGACGATCCCTAGCTGGTCTGAGAGGATGATCAGCCACACTGGAACTGAGACACGGTCCAGACTCCTACGGGAGGCAGCAGTGGGGAATATTGCACAATGGGCGAAAGCCTGATGCAGCCATGCCGCGTGTATGAAGAAGGCCTTCGGGTTGTAAAGTACTTTCAGTTGTGAGGAAGGGTGTGTAGTTAATAGCTGCGCATCTTGACGTTAGCAACAGAAGAAGCACCGGCTAACTCCGTGCCAGCAGCCGCGGTAATACGGAGGGTGCGAGCGTTAATCGGAATTACTGGGCGTAAAGCGCATGCAGGTGGTTCATTAAGTCAGATGTGAAAGCCCGGGGCTCAACCTCGGAACTGCATTTGAAACTGGTGAACTAGAGTACTGTAGAGGGGGGTAGAATTTCAGGTGTAGCGGTGAAATGCGTAGAGATCTGAAGGAATACCAGTGGCGAAGGCGGCCCCCTGGACAGATACTGACACTCAGATGCGAAAGCGTGGGGAGCAAACAGGATTAGATACCCTGGTAGTCCACGCCGTAAACGATGTCTACTTGGAGGTTGTGGCCTTGAGCCGTGGCTTTCGGAGCTAACGCGTTAAGTAGACCGCCTGGGGAGTACGGTCGCAAGATTAAAACTCAAATGAATTGACGGGGGCCCGCACAAGCGGTGGAGCATGTGGTTTAATTCGATGCAACGCGAAGAACCTTACCTACTCTTGACATCCAGAGAAGCCAGCGGAGACGCAGGTGTGCCTTCGGGAGCTCTGAGACAGGTGCTGCATGGCTGTCGTCAGCTCGTGTTGTGAAATGTTGGGTTAAGTCCCGCAACGAGCGCAACCCTTATCCTTGTTTGCCAGCGAGTCATGTCGGGAACTCCAGGGAGACTGCCGGTGATAAACCGGAGGAAGGTGGGGACGACGTCAAGTCATCATGGCCCTTACGAGTAGGGCTACACACGTGCTACAATGGCGCATACAGAGGGCAGCAAGCTAGCGATAGTGAGCGAATCCCAAAAAGTGCGTCGTAGTCCGGATTGGAGTCTGCAACTCGACTCCATGAAGTCGGAATCGCTAGTAATCGTGAATCAGAATGTCACGGTGAATACGTTCCCGGGCCTTGTACACACCGCCCGTCACACCATGGGAGTGGGCTGCAAAAGAAGTGGGTAGTTTAACCTTTCGGGGAGGACGCTCACCACTTTGTGGTTCATGACTGGGGTGAAGTCGTAACAAGGTAGCCCTAGGGGAACCTGGGGCTGGATCACCTCCTTATACGAAGATACTTACGATGAGTGTCCACACAGATTGATTAGGTTTAGAAAGTTTAAGAGTAGAAATACTTTTCCAGATGGGGCTATAGCTCAGCTGGGAGAGCGCCTCGCTGGCAGCGAGGAGGTCTGCGGTTCGATCCCGCATAGCTCCACCATCTTTAAGTGTTTTTCTTTGAAAATATTTAAAAATGGTTTTGAAAGTTTAATTCTTTAAAAACTCTTGCTCTTTAACAATTTGGAAAGCTGACTGATTAGCTTAATTATTTTTACTTTTTAAAAAGTAAAACAAAACGGCCAAGGCTGTGATTAAGTTAATCAAATTTAAAAGTTCTCAATGTTTATCTGCTCTTATTTAATAAGAACGGTATAAACACAACAAACACATTCAAGTGTCTTGTATTCGAATGATCAGAAATGATTGTTCATTTTTTGATTCTACTTTTTATTAAAAAGTGGAAACAAAAAGTAAATTGAGTCCGGCAAACAGTTATCAAGAATTAACCCTTCTTGATGACAACCAAAAACCTTGGTTAGTTGCCATACGCTTATTTGTCTTCACTCCTGTTTGTCTTCACTTTTTAAAAGTGAAAATAAAAAGGAAAGTGAAAGCAAATAGAAACCCTTTCGGGTTGTATGGTTAAGTGACTAAGCGTACACGGTGGATGCCTTGGCAGTCAGAGGCGATGAAAGGCGTAATAACTTGCGATAAGCCCAGATTAGGTAGTAATAACCTTTTGAGTCTGGGATTCCTGAATGGGGAAACCCACTTACATAAGTAAGTATCCTGTTGTGAATACATAGCAACAGGAGGCAAACCGGGGGAACTGAAACATCTAAGTACCCCGAGGAAGAGAAATCAACCGAGATTCCGAAAGTAGCGGCGAGCGAAATTGGATTAGCCCTTAAGCTTTTAATGATGCAGGTGAAGAGTCTGGAAAGTCTCGCAACAAAGGGTGATAGCCCCGTAACCGACACATCATAATCAGTGAAAACGAGTAGGGCGGGACACGTGATATCCTGTCTGAATATGGGGGGACCATCCTCCAAGGCTAAATACTACTGACTGACCGATAGTGAACCAGTACCGTGAGGGAAAGGCGAAAAGAACCCCTGTGAGGGGAGTGAAATAGAACCTGAAACCGTGTACGTACAAGCAGTAGGAGCACCTTCGTGGTGTGACTGCGTACCTTTTGTATAATGGGTCAGCGACTTAATTTTAGTAGCAAGGTTAACCGTTTAGGGGAGCCGTAGGGAAACCGAGTCTTAACTGGGCGTACAGTTGCTAGGATTAGACCCGAAACCAGGTGATCTAGCCATGGGCAGGTTGAAGGTTGAGTAACATCAACTGGAGGACCGAACCGACTAATGTTGAAAAATTAGCGGATGACTTGTGGCTAGGGGTGAAAGGCCAATCAAACCTGGAGATAGCTGGTTCTCCCCGAAAGCTATTTAGGTAGCGCCTCGGACGAATACTACTGGGGGTAGAGCACTGTTAAGGCTAGGGGGTC
This sequence comes from Vibrio cyclitrophicus, assembly GCF_024347435.1. Taxonomy (NCBI): domain Bacteria; kingdom Pseudomonadati; phylum Pseudomonadota; class Gammaproteobacteria; order Vibrionales; family Vibrionaceae; genus Vibrio; species Vibrio cyclitrophicus. Next base: position 2,708,382 of record NZ_AP025480.1, on the reverse strand, counting down.
ATCCCGACTTACCAACCCTTTGCAAACTCCGAATACCAGTAAGTACTATCCGGGAGACACACGGCGGGTGCTAACGTCCGTCGTGGAGAGGGAAACAACCCAGACCGCCAGCTAAGGTCCCAAAGTATAGCTAAGTGGGAAACGATGTGGGAAGGCTCAGACAGCCAGGATGTTGGCTTAGAAGCAGCCATCATTTAAAGAAAGCGTAATAGCTCACTGGTCGAGTCGGCCTGCGCGGAAGATGTAACGGGGCTAAGCTATACACCGAAGCTGCGGCTACGTACCTTAGGGTATGTGGGGTAGGGGAGCGTTCTGTAAGCCGTTGAAGGTGGTCTGTAAGGGCTGCTGGAGGTATCAGAAGTGCGAATGCTGACATGAGTAACGATAAAGGGAGTGAAAAACTCCCTCGCCGGAAGACCAAGGGTTCCTGTCCAACGTTAATCGGGGCAGGGTAAGTCGACTCCTAAGGCGAGGCCGAAAGGCGTAGTCGATGGGAAACGGGTTAATATTCCCGTACTTCTTACAATTGCGATGGGGGGACGGAGAAGGCTAGGTGGGCCTGGCGACGGTTGTCCAGGTTCAAGTATGTAGGCGGGTGGTTTAGGTAAATCCGGACCGCTACTAACGCTGAGATACGATGTCGAGCTACTACGGTAGTGAAGTCATTGATGCCATGCTTCCAGGAAAAGCCTCTAAGCTTCAGATTGTAAGGAATCGTACCCCAAACCGACACAGGTGGTCGGGTAGAGAATACCAAGGCGCTTGAGAGAACTCGGGTGAAGGAACTAGGCAAAATGGTACCGTAACTTCGGGAGAAGGTACGCTCTTATCAGTGAAGTCCCTTGCGGATGGAGCAGACGAGAGTCGCAGATACCAGGTGGCTGCAACTGTTTATTAAAAACACAGCACTGTGCAAAATCGTAAGATGACGTATACGGTGTGACGCCTGCCCGGTGCCGGAAGGTTAATTGATGGGGTTAGACTTCGGTCGAAGCTCTTGATCGAAGCCCCGGTAAACGGCGGCCGTAACTATAACGGTCCTAAGGTAGCGAAATTCCTTGTCGGGTAAGTTCCGACCTGCACGAATGGCGTAATGATGGCCACGCTGTCTCCACCCGAGACTCAGTGAAATTGAAATCGCTGTGAAGATGCAGTGTACCCGCGGCTAGACGGAAAGACCCCGTGAACCTTTACTACAGCTTGGCACTGAACATTGAACCTACATGTGTAGGATAGGTGGGAGACTATGAAATTGCGTCGCTAGATGTGATGGAGTCGTCCTTGAAATACCACCCTTGTAGTTTTGATGTTCTAACGTTGGTCCCTGAATCGGGATTACGGACAGTGCCTGGTGGGTAGTTTGACTGGGGCGGTCTCCTCCCAAAGAGTAACGGAGGAGCACGAAGGTGGGCTAAACACGGTTGGACATCGTGTGGTTAGTGCAATGGCATAAGCCCGCTTGACTGCGAGAATGACAATTCGAGCAGGTGCGAAAGCAGGTCATAGTGATCCGGTGGTTCTGAATGGAAGGGCCATCGCTCAACGGATAAAAGGTACTCCGGGGATAACAGGCTGATACCGCCCAAGAGTTCATATCGACGGCGGTGTTTGGCACCTCGATGTCGGCTCATCACATCCTGGGGCTGAAGTCGGTCCCAAGGGTATGGCTGTTCGCCATTTAAAGTGGTACGCGAGCTGGGTTTAGAACGTCGTGAGACAGTTCGGTCCCTATCTGCCGTGGGCGTTGGAAAATTGAAAGGGGCTGCTCCTAGTACGAGAGGACCGGAGTGGACGAACCTCTGGTGTTCGGGTTGTCATGCCAATGGCATTGCCCGGTAGCTAAGTTCGGAATCGATAACCGCTGAAAGCATCTAAGCGGGAAGCGAGCCTTGAGATGAGTTTTCCCTGGCACTATAAGTGTCCTAAAGGGTTGTCGTAGACTACGACGTTGATAGGCAGGGTGTGTAAGTGCTGCGAGGCATTGAGCTAACCTGTACTAATTGCCCGTGAGGCTTAACCATACAACACCCAAGGGGTTTTGTGGACTCAATAGAAAGACAGACCTTGAATGCGTTTGAAGAGATACTTTTATAGCTCTATTAAATAGAGAAGCAGCTTTCCAAATTTTAAAATTTGCTTGGCGACCATAGCATTGTGGACCCACCTGATTCCATGCCGAACTCAGAAGTGAAACATAATAGCGCCGATGGTAGTGTGGGGCTTCCCCATGTGAGAGTAGGACATCGCCAGGCTTTAATTTAAATCTTTAGGTTGACCAACCTGGAGATATGGACGCTCACTTAGTGAGTTGACCACTGCGGAGTGGTAGTTCAGTTGGTTAGAATACCGGCCTGTCACGCCGGGGGTCGCGGGTTCGAGTCCCGTCCACTCCGCCACTTATTCAGAGTTTCAGCTCTTTAAAACTGAAAATAGGGGTGTAGCTCCAATTGGCAGAGCAGCGGATTCCAAATCCGCGTGTTGGGAGTTCGAATCTCTCCACCCCTGCCATATTTAAGGCTCTAGCAGAAATGCTAGAGCCTTTTTGCTTTCTGAATCTAATATACGCAATTAGCAAAGCAGCGGATTCCCCGACTTACCAAAACAGCGCGTGTTGGGAGTTCGAATCTCCGGGGTGCCGGCTCAGTCCACCCCTGCCATATTTAAGGCTCTAGACTGCGCGTCCCGGCAGAAATGCTAGGGCCTTTTTGCTTTCTGGAGCTTGATAAATTATAGAAAGTAACCTGGTCTAAATAGCTCATTACGCTTCAAAATTCATCTATACCGAGATTTTTCTGTTTTCTCTTTTCCTACTTTATAGCTTTAACCCGTCTCATTCACTGGCTAGCACCAAAAATTTAAATACGATATGCACCTAATCCTAAATGACGACTAATATAATGAGTAAGCGTCAGTAATTTAGGATTATTATGAGGTTTTTTTTCGCACTGTTTGTATTCTTTTGTTCCTTTTCTTCATCAGCAACTTCGTGGGAGAAAGAGAGTCACCCTACTAATAACTCACCCTCATCAATTGGAAGTTATGCTAATGGCTGTCTTGATGGTGCGCAGGCTTTACCTATTAATGGTTTGGGATATCAGATCATTCGTCCTCAAAGAGGGCGCTATTATGGCCATATAGAAGCTATAAGGTTTATTGAAAGGTTAGGTGGAACGACCAGCGAGAAACTCAATACTAATTTATTGGTCGGTGATATTTCACTTCCTAGAGGAGGGCGCTTTTCTTCGGGTCATTCAAGTCACCAAACTGGATTAGATATTGATATCTGGTTAAGGTTGACGAATAAAAGGCTATCTGAGAATGAACTTGCTGTCCCCAAGCCAATGAGTGTCGTGGATCTCACCAACTACAAGTTGCGTGAGTCGAATTGGACTGATGAGCATTTTCAGGTGATTCGCTATGCAGCTAGAGATGAAAAAGTAGTGCGTATATTTGTCCATCCAGTTATTAAACAAATCCTGTGTAACCAAGAGTCCTCAGATATGAAAGACAGAGCTTGGTTGGGGAAAATTAGGCCTTGGTGGGGGCACCATTCACATTTTCATGTACGCTTAAAGTGCCCCGAAGGTAGTTCGAACTGTATCGCGCAAGCAAACCCTCCAAAAGGTGATGGCTGTGGAGATGAACTTGCAAGTTGGGCTCCGAAAAATATTCCAGTCTCCCCCCCAAAAAAAGTCGCTAAGACTACTAAAAAGAAAAAAATAAAAGTGATGCCTAGTCAGTGTTTAGCTTTGATATCCAAGAAGTAATTTTAGTTACTAGGCTCAACTAGAGTGGTAATGCCATTGGTTTTCTCATTTCTAAAACTGGAGAAATGTCACACTTTTGTCTAGAGTTTATAAACACAAGATTAAGAACATCGTTTGATATTAAGAAGAACAATAATGAGAATAGTACGAGTAGTTACGAATTTGATAACGTTTGGTCAGGAATGGAGTGTTTTTGGGGTGAAAGATGCGGCTTATGTGCAGTATGCGAAATCAGAGTCTGATGCCCGTCGATAGATAATTCAAGGATAAGACTATGACTATGATTTGTGCAAAGGAATTTTCAGAATGGTTAAGACATAGATTCAGTACAGAAAATTCAGGTATTTCTATTTCAAGAGATGACATTAATCACCTGACTGGTAGACAACGCTTAGACCCGAGTTTTGTTAATGATGTCCATTATGAGTTGATGCAGTATGGAATGGCATTTGTGACAGATACCAGTAGGGAAAATTTCTATCTTATTCCTATCGCGCAATCGATAAATTGGCGAGAGAGACTTGAATATCAATTTGAAAAGGAGCTCTTTTGCAATATTTATCCAATCGGAAAATCAGGTTAAAAAAAAGGTTCAGCTTATAATAAGTTGAACCTTTTCTTTATTAGGTCAAGCCTTGAATAATGACAAACTTTTCTAGCAGCTCGTCATCAGTTTCAATATGGTTTGGGTCAGTGATGATGCATTTTGTAATGGGGCACACTGACTGACATGTTGGCTTCTCATAGTGACCTTTACACTCAGTACATAAATCAGGATCGATCTCAAAGATACTGTCGCCCATAGTGATTGCACCATTTGGGCATTCAGGATCACACATATCACAGTTTATGCACTTGTCGGTAATTAACAGAGCCATATATTATTCTCAGCAAAAGTTTCTCAAGTAAAGGTTATTTACCTGATGCGTTACGTGTATCTTGACCTGCGCTTAAGTTACGCATCAGTAAGCCGTACTCTAAATCCAAATCTGCTGGTACAGGGATAAATACAAAGTGACCGTTACCTTTTGCATCGTCTACTGCTTCAGATTTACGGTTTTCCATAACTTCTAGTTTGAAAACAATGTTACCTTTCGGTGTCATCATTTCTAGGCTGTCACCAACTAGGAATTTGTTTTTCACTTCTACTTCAGCGAGATCGCCACGGCGTTTACCTGTGAATTCACCAACAAACTGTTGAGTATCAGAGATAGAGTAACCGTATTCGTAGTTTTGGTATGAATCGTGAGTGTGACGACGAAGGAAGCCTTCAGTGTAACCACGGTGAGCTAGGCTCTCTAGTGTACCCATTAAGCTTTCGTCGAATGGTTTGCCTGCTACAGCATCGTCGATAGCTTTACGGTAAACCTGGGCTGTACGTGCACAGTAGTAGAAAGACTTAGTACGGCCTTCGATTTTTAGAGAGTGAACTCCCATCTTAGTTAGGCGCTCAACGTGTTGGATTGCGCGAAGGTCTTTCGAGTTCATGATGTAAGTACCATGCTCATCTTCAAACGCCGCCATTTTCTCTTCAGGTTTGTGTGATTCAGAAAGTAAAACGACTTCATCAGTTGGCTTACCAAGGCCTAGTGTGTTGTCAGGGCGCTCGTCTTGAACTTCAATACCTTGAGTTTCGACTTCTTGAATAGCAACGCCTGTAGGGTTAGCTTCAACGATCTGACCGTTTTCGTCTTCTTTTGCTGCTTCTGTCTTGTATTCCCAACGACAAGCGTTAGTACAAGTACCTTGGTTTGGATCGCGTTTGTTCATGTAGCCAGAAAGTAGGCAACGACCAGAGTAAGCCATGCATAGTGCACCGTGAACAAAGATCTCTAGTTCTGTTTCTGGACAGTGTTCGCGAATCTCTTCGATCTCTTCAAGTGAAAGCTCACGAGATAGGATCACACGCTCAACGCCTTGAGTTGACCAGAACTTAACGGTCGCCCAGTTTACGGCATTTGCTTGAACTGAAAGGTGGATCGGCATTTCAGGGAATGATTCACGTACCATCATGATAAGACCTGGATCTGACATGATAAGAGCGTCTGGGCCCATCTCAACAACTGGCTTAAGGTCGCGAATGAATGTTTTTAATTTAGAGTTGTGTGGCTGAATGTTACATACAACATATAACTTTTTGCCTTGAGCATGAGCTTCATCGATACCGATTTGTAGGTTTTCGTGATTGAACTCGTTGTTACGAACACGAAGGCTGTAACGTGGCTGGCCAGCGTAAACTGCATCTGCGCCGTAGGCGAATGCGTAACGCATGTTTTTAAGGCTTCCTGCCGGTGATAATAGTTCAGGTACAAATGGTTTTTGTGTAGTCATTGCTTCGTTCTCTAATCTGATCTCAAGTCAGGTTGATACCACCAAGTGATATCAAAGGGGCGCAAATTTTACGCTAAAATGAGTTTGGTTGATAGCCCTAAAGATAACAATGGTATTGCGAAGAGTGTTGTTAGGTGTTGATAAGCGGGGTGGAGAAGAAAACAAGCTCAGATATCGTCGACACCTGAGCTCTAAATCGAAACAATTAAGCGTTAGGTTGAGTTAACCCGCCTAATGATTCAAATAGGTTTGGAAGGAAAACACTGAACTCACCACAAAGTAGAGAGAAGTCTGCATCAAAACGTGCAGCTTGATCTTCACGAGGAATATCGTCGTTCTCATCTTTTAGTTCATCACTGAATTTCAGGCGCTTGATGCTGCCATCTTCAGCAAGGATGAACTCAATGCGATCTTGCCAGTTGATAAGAAGCTTAGTCACAACTTTGTTGGCTTCAATGTGGTTTTTAATCTCATCCGTTTCTAGTTCTTGTTTCTTAACTCGGACAATACCGCCGTCTTCTTGGATTGATTTTAGTTCAGCTTCATCAAGCATGGTGATTCCTTTAGGCGTATCACCTGATTTCACCCACTCTGTCAGAGTCGTTTCAATCGCTTGCTCTGGAATAGCTGGCACTACTGGTAGGCTACCCATAGTTTTACGTAGTAATGCCAATACGTCTTCAGCTTTTTTGTAGCTGCTAGCATCAACCACAATAAAGCCTTCTTTCGGCATGATCAGCGCGTAAGTGAAGTTACTGCGGCTGAAAGCTCGAGGAAGAAGGTCGATGATAATGTCTTCTTTTAGGCTATCTTTCTCTTTCTTTTTCAGAGGAGTACCAGACTCCGCTTCAAGTGTTTCTACTTTTGCATTTAATGAATCTTTGATCACAGAAGCAGGAAGCATTTTTTCTTCTTTCTTTGCACAGATTAGAATGCGGTTTTCTGATACGTGCGTCATCATATCGCCGTGTCTACCCATCGCATTTACCCAACCAAACTTCTGTTTGTCTTGGCTACCACAAGGGGTAAAACGGAACTCTTCAAGTTGTTTCTCTAGCTGATCTGCATTGAAATCAATATCACGGTTGAAGCGATAGACTAGGCAATTTTTAAACCACATAAATTTTTCTCATACCTTTTTAGAAGTGCCTCATGATATGAGATCTAAGTTGATTTGTCCCTAGCTCTGTATCAAAAGTTATAAAGTGAATTGTTTGAGACAGTTATATGAAAATTTGTTTTCAAAGGTCACAAAAGTGTCATAATTAACTCAGATAATGCAATGCGTTGATTAAATACAAAGGCTATTCAATTATGTCGAGAAGGATTCTGGTCGTTGAAGATGAAGCACCTATTCGTGAGATGCTGTGTTTTGTCCTTGAACAAAAAGGCTACCAAGCAGTAGAGGCTGAAGATTACGATACAGCGGTAAACAAGCTATGTGAACCTTTCCCAGATCTAGTATTACTAGATTGGATGCTACCTGGCGGTAGTGGGATAAACTTTATCAAGCACATGAAGCGTGAAGAGTTAACTCGCAACATCCCAGTAGTGATGCTGACGGCTCGTGGTGAAGAAGAAGACAAGGTTCGTGGATTAGAAGTCGGCGCTGATGATTACATCACTAAGCCATTTTCGCCAAAAGAGTTAGTGGCGCGTCTTAAAGCCGTTATTCGTCGTGTAACGCCAACTGCACTGGAAGATGTGATTGATGTTCAAGGTCTTAAGTTAGACCCTGTATCTCACCGCGTTACCGCAAGCGAAGGTCCGGTTGATATGGGACCTACAGAGTTCAAAATGCTGCACTTCTTTATGACTCACCAAGAGCGTGTGTATAGCCGAGAGCAACTATTGAATAATGTTTGGGGCACCAACGTTTACGTTGAAGATCGTACTGTTGATGTACATATTCGACGCCTGCGTAAAGCACTTGAGTCCGCAGGTCACGACAAGCTAATCCAAACGGTTCGCGGCGCGGGCTACCGTTTTTCTACAAAGGCTTAGTGTGGCTTCGCTACCCAGTTTACGGAGTCCTGAATGGTTGAAAAGTTAACCTGGAAAAAGCTGGCTTGGGAGCTGGCTTTTTTTTACGCACCTTGGATTTTAGTCGGATGGATATTCGGTTACTTACCATGGTTACTGCTGGCTGCTACGGTATTGCAGCTCGGCTGGCATCTACACAATCAAATGCGTTTGTCCGCATGGTTGTGGGATGAGAAGCGTCTAACGCCACCATCAGGTTCTGGAAATTGGGAGTCTCTGTTCAATGGTATATATCGTATGCAGCAGAGGCAGCGTCGCAAACGCAAAGAGTTGACTAACCTAATTCGCCGTTTCAGAAACGGTGCGGAATCTCTGCCCGATGCCGTTGTGGTATTTCGCGGTGAAGGCAATATCGTTTGGTGTAATAAGCTCGCTCAGTATTTACTGGGCTTTCGCTGGCCAGACGATTCAGGGCAACCTATTTCCAACTTAATCCGCACGCCGGACTTCATCAAGTACCTTAACAAACAAGATTTCTCAGAGCCGTTAGAAATGCCATCGCCACTCAATGTGGAACGTATGCTTGAGCTGCGTATCGTGCCTTACACTGAAGGTGAGCACTTGATGGTAGTACGTGATGTTACTCAGCTAAAACAGCTGGAAGGCATGCGTCGTAACTTCTTTGCTAACGTTTCCCACGAACTGCGTACTCCAATGACTGTACTTCAGGGCTATCTTGAAATGACGGAAGATCCAGACATGATCGTTGGACCTATGTGGCCTAAAGCCCATGGCGTGATGACTGAACAACTGAATCGCATGAACAGCCTAGTGAACCAGCTCTTAACACTGTCAAAAATTGAAGCTGCTCCGATGCATGAGTTGGATGAAGTCGTCAATGTACCGGCTATGTTGGAAGTGCTTGAAAAAGAAGCCGCAAGTCTAAGTGGCGATCGGGAGCACAAGCTAGAATTTGATATTGATAAGAGTTTACGAGTTCTAGCTGATGAAGATCAGCTAAGAAGTGCTATATCGAATCTTGTGTACAACGCAGTCAAATACACACCGCCAGGCGCTACAGTTAAGGTTCGTTGGTATCAAACTAGCCAAGGCGCATGTTTGGACGTATCAGACACCGGAGACGGAATCGAGCCACAGCACCTGCATCGACTCACAGAGCGTTTTTATCGTGTTGATAAAGCCCGCTCACGCGATACGGGTGGTAGTGGGCTTGGGTTAGCGATTGTAAAGCATGCACTTAGTCATCATGACTCGCATTTAGAAATTCAAAGTGAAGTTGGTGTTGGTAGCCGATTCCATTTCACGCTTCCAAATAGACTAACCGTGTCATGAACAATTTGATACGCAGGATGCGTTTACCCATTAGTACATTATTAGCGTTTGCTGTGGTTAATCCTAGCTATGCTGAACAGAGCGTTGAGTCGCTTCCTAATTATTCTAAGGTACCAGGTATTTCTGGGAGCTTATTATCGGTAGGCTCGGATACTTTGGCTGGTATGACAACGTTATGGGTTGAAGAATTTAAATCTTACTATCCGAATGTTAACGCTCAGGTCCAAGCTTCAGGTTCTGCAACGGCACCTCCTGCTCTAACGGAAGGCACGGCTCACCTTGGTCCTATGAGTCGACCAATGCGCCTAAGAGAAGTAGAAGCATTCGAAAGAGAGCATGGCTATAAGCCAACAGCGCTTCGAGTTGCTATCGATGCTATTGGTTTGTTTGTACACCGTGATAATCCAATTGAAGGGCTAAATTTTCACCAGATAGACGCCATTTTTTCTGAGACATTACGCTGTGGTGCGACGAAACCTCTGAACAATTGGCAAGATCTAGGCGTAGACCAACCTTGGGCAAAACATCGATTCCAACTGTTTGGGCGTAATTCCGTTTCGGGAACCTACGGCTATTTCAAGCAAAACGCATTGTGCGGTGGTGACTTTAAGAATCGAGTCAATGAACAACCAGGTTCTGCTTCAGTGGTTCAATCTGTCGCATCATCCGTCAGTGGGATAGGTTATTCAGGCATTGGTTATCGAGTCGCTGGCGTTAAATTAATTCCGATTGCAGAGCAAGGTTCGCAATTTGTTGAGCCTACTCGTGTCAATATTTTAAGCGGTGACTATCCATTGTCTCGCTTTTTATATGTATACGTGAACAAGCATCCCGATAAGCCGCTTTCTCCTGTTGAGAGAGAGTTTCTTACTTTTATATTCTCAAAGCAGGGGCAAGAGCTTGTAGAAAAAGATGGTTACTTAGCGATACCGTCTGAGTTTGCAGAGAAAGAGTTGGCAAAAGTCGGGCTCTGATTAAGGCGACTGGACGTAGAAAAAACGTATGAACAGCTTGCGAAGTCGCAGGCTGTTTTTGTGTTGAAGCTCTATCATTTAAGTATCAATGACCATCCTGCACACCCCCAGCGTTTTTGTTCTTCTCTGAGTTCATAATTAAGCAGTTGATTTTCAGCTAACCAGTTGCTGCAGGTGCCTTTTAATTCCCAATCTCCATGTAGTTCAATCGTTAGGGTGACGTCAGGGACTAGTGCTTGACTTCGCTGTCGATTGAGTAAAATTGCGAGTCTTAATATGCGGATTAGCAGCGTTATTTGTTGTGGATCAAACAGGGAAAGTTCCGGTAAATCTTGTGGCTTGAGTGCTTTTCTTTGGTAACGAACCAATGTTGAGATCAGGCGTTGCTGCTCGGTATTGAAACCGGGCATTGTCGTATGTTTGAGTAGATAAGCTGAATGGCGGTGATAGCCTTGAAATGCAATGCTTTGTCCAACCTCATGAAGCAATGCTGTCCAACCAACCAGATCATATAGCTCATTAGTGACTGTAGTAGTCACTTGAGGCTGCACTTGTTTCAATAATGCAAGAGCGAGTACTTTGACTTTCTGGCCATGGGCTACGTCAACATGGTATCGAGAGACTAGCGTTTCGGCAGTTCTTGTTCGAACATCAATATCTTTAAATCTATCCTCCATGTCATAAAGAACGCCTTCTCTCAGGGCACCATCAGAAAAATGTAACTCCTTGATGTCTAGCGTATCCATGGCTGCTGAAAGAATGGTGACACCAGCTGCAAACACTGACTTTCTCTCATCATTTAGACCTGATAGGTCTAATTTCTCAGATGATGGAAATTCACATAAGTGGTTTTTTAAATAGGACAAACGTTGCGGCGTAATGAGGCCGTCGTTAAACCCTAATTCAGTGAGTACCTCTTTGATTGATTTAGTAGTACCCGATGAACCAAAGGCGATATCCCAAGTTAAAAAGTGGAAGTCATCAACCAAAGGAGTTAATAGTTGAATAGCTGCAGAATAGGCTTCGGAGAACTGTTGCGATGAGAGCTTACCATCAGCAAAAAAACGCTGAGTGAAACTGACACACCCCATTGATAAGCTATGCGTAATCTTGGGTGTAAAGCCTTGCCCCGCAACTATTTCGGTACTTCCTCCTCCGATATCAATCACGAGCTTAGTGTTGGAGGTTACTTGTGTATGCTCGACACCATTATAGATAATCCGAGCTTCTTCTGGGCCTGAAATTATTTCTATAGGAAAGGGGAATATGGTCTTCGCTCGTTCCAAAAATTCTTTTGAGTTCTTCGCTTTTCTTAGCGTGTGTGTGCCAACCACTCTGACATCATCAATTTTAAAGTCAGTGAGCCTTTCGGCAAAGAGTGTCAGGCATGCCAAGCCTCTTTCGATAGAACTTTCGGTTATACATTGATGCTCATTGAATCCGTCGGCTAATTTGACTTTTTGCTTATGTCGACTAACCAATTGTAGGTGTTGTTCAAAAACTTGAGCGACCACCATATGGAAGCTGTTCGAACCTAAATCGATAGCTGCGATACATCTGGGGCGTTTACTTTCGATTAACTGCATGATTTGTTCTCTTGCTTGTATTTCTTACGAGCCAGTTTCTCAATATGTTTAATATAGTGGTAAGTCGCAAGCTGTGACGTTGAATCATCTAAGCGGTTAGATTGTGGTGCTAAGTAATGGTTGCTCATTGTTCGGTCAAGTCTTCGGGCTTTGTTGCAGTCGTCAAAATGAAACTCAGTGATGTCGATAATAGTTTGCTTGATCTTTGGATCTAAAATTGGCGTCGCCACTTCGATTCTACGGTCAAAATTTCTCGTCATCCAATCAGCAGAAGATATATAGACTTTGGGATTATCATTATTACCAAAGATCATTACTCTTGGGTGTTCAAGAAAACGGTCTATCACGCTAATGATCTCTATATTGTCACTGACGTTGGGGAGCCCTGGAACCAAAGAACACATACCACGAATGATCATTCTCACTTTTACGTTTGCCTGACTGGCTTGATACAGTTTTTCGATGATCTCACGGTCGACTAAGTTGTTTAATTTCAGAGTGATCGATGCTGGTTTGTCATTTGCCGCATTCTGAATTTCATTGTCGATCAACTGATAAAGACGCTTTCTGGTATTTTTGGGTGAAACAATAAGCTGCTTAAATTGTACTTTTTGATAAGGGTTTTCAATGTATCTGAATACTTGCCGAACCTCTTGCGTTAACTCTTCATTTGCAGTCAGTAAAGAGAAGTCAGTATAGACGCGAGCCGTCACTTCGTGAAAATTGCCCGTTCCAATATGAGCATAATGTTCCAGCGCTTTGCCGTTTTTTCTTTTAATGAGCAGTAGCTTGGAGTGAATTTTTAAACTTGGTAGGCCATGGAGTACTTTGACACCAGCGTCTTGAAGAGTCTTCGCCCATTGAATATTGGCTTGTTCATCAAAGCGGGCTTGCAGCTCAACCACGACCGTCACTTTCTTACCATTATGTGCAGCATCAATAATGGAGTTAAGCAGCTTTGAGCCTTTAGCTACACGATAGACATTGATCTTTATAGCCTTTACCTTCGGGTCAAATGAGGCTTGTCTAACCAGTTCCGTGATGTGGTCAAAGGTGTGATAGGGATAATGTAATAAGATATCGCGTGCTTTGATAGCTTCAAAATAGTTAGGGTAATGGTTGAATTGAGCGCATTTAATTGCTGAGAGGGGGCGATTAATTAAGTCGTGTCGATTGAGGCTTGGGAACTCAGAAAAGTGTTTGAAGTTATGATATCGCCCACCTGCAATGACGCTGTCATAATCTGATAGCTTGAGCTTTAGTCGCAAATAACTCAGCATCTTTGATGGCATTTCAGATTCATAAATGAGGCGAATTGGCAGTGCTGTGAGACGCTGTTCTAAGCCTAATGACATTGCCTCTAGTAGGCCGTTGCTTTTCTGAAAATCGTAGTCTTTTTGCAGATCGTAATCGGCATCGCGAGTCATTTTAATGGCAAAGCAGCTCAACGAATCATAATCAAAGAACCCTTTTAGCAGGTCGTCTAAACAGAATCGAACTATATTATCTAATAAGATCAAAGTTGTACGTTGTGAATCTGAAGTCTCTGGAAGTTTGACAAAACGAGGGAGTTGTTCAGATGGGATCTCTAGTAAGGCATATTGAGAAGATCTATTACGGTTGATGTCGATGGCTAAATAGCTCTGATCATCTTTTAGGGTGTTGAGCAACAAGCTATCTTCGTTTAGCAATAAAGGGGTTAAGTGCGGGAGTATTTTCTTTCTAAAATATTTTCTAACCCATTCACTTTGTTCTGTGCTGATTTGCTGTTCGTTGACCAAAAAAATACGGTTACGTGCTAGTTCCAATAATAAATCATTATAAAGTTCATGGAAGTGAACCTCTAGATCTCTGGTTTTGTTCTGCATTTGGGTCAGCAAGGTTTTGGGAACATTTGTTGACGGTGGATCTTTTAACAAGATCTTACGTTTTACATCAGCAAATCGGACTTTGTAGAACTCATCGAGATTTTTGGAGTAAATGCCCAAAAAACGGACCCTTTCGATCAATGGAACCGATTTATCTGCCGCTTCTTGCAGTACTCTTTCATTGAAAGATAACCAGCTAAGTTCTTTTGTGACATAGTCTTTTTCCATCGTTATGATTAGTCCTAGAATGCAGGTTATTGAGGCGGTATTTTAATTTAGAACAATAAGATTCACAAAAGGCACGATCTTATTTTAAGAAATAAGGTGAACAAACTTGTTATTAGTATCAGTTGTTTAACGTTACTTGTAATATAACTGTCATCTAAGGTACATATTATGTCAGTAGCTAAAAAAAGGTAGATAAACAGATGGCTTCAGCCCAATTTTCATTGAAAGAACGCGACAAAAAAAGATGGTTGAAAGATCGTCTCGTCCGTTTTTCCGTGACATGTGGCGGCGTCAGTGTTTTAGCTGCTTTGGTTTTGATCTTTGTTTACTTGGCGATGGTTATTTTACCCGTATTTTCTGATACCGGTTTAGAGACGGCTCAAGTCGTTAAAACCGTTGCTGTAGAAGAGCCTATCGCTTTATCTGTTGATGAATATGGCCAACATGCATTTACCATCGAAAAATCTGGTTTGGTACAATTTTGGGATTTAGACTCTCAAAAAAAACACTCTTACTTTGAGCGTAGTGTTGTAACCAATCCAATAGCTTTTTCTCGAAATACCCCTTCTGAAAATTGGTTTGCCTTTGCGGATGGCGCAAGCAACATGACTTTTTTCTACCCAGAGTATAGTGCGCCTGTGCTGCAAAAGGGCACAGAGACAGAGCCAAAAATAGAACAGATCACGCTCCCTGAGCCTTTTTTACACGATGAACCTGCAAATGGTGCTGTGATCGAACAATTCGCGTTTTCTAAAAGTGGACGTGATATCACCGTTATTGCTCAGTTAACAGATCAGCGAGTCCTTGTTAAGTGGTACCAGAGTGATCTTGCAGGTGCATATACTTTTAAAAAAAGCCAATGGCTATCGGACAAGCTAGGTTTACAGCAACAGCTGCTCATTACCCCTGATGGGCAAACTCTATACCTAAGATCTCAATCTGATCTCGTGATATTAAAGCGATCGGACGTTGGTTTTGATGTTCGCGAAGTCATTGATCTTAGTTTGAATGATGCGAAGCACGCCGTTAAAAGCATCGATTTATTATCGGGTGCTTACTCCCTGTTAGTAACGCATCAGGACGGACAAGTTTCCCAATGGTTTGATGTGCTGAAAGATGAACAGCGTAGTCTGACTCACATCCGCGATTTCCAACTGGCTGAAGAAGTGCAATTTATTTTGCCGGATACTTACCGAAAGGGTTTCTACAGCTTCTATAAGAATGGCACATTACAAAGCCATTATACGACCAGCGAGAAGCTCTCTCTATTTGAACGAGCATTTGATAAATCACCTACATTAGCAGCCACGTCTGCTAATGAATTACATCTGGCAACGCTAATTGACAACAAAATAAGCGTGGCTAAGGTCGACAATGAATACCCACAAATTTCGTTTTCATCGCTGTGGCAAAAAGTTTGGTATGAAAGCTATCCAGAGCCTCAATATGTTTGGCAATCAACGTCTGCCAATGATGATTTTGAAGAGAAGTTCAGTTTAATCCCTATCACTTTCGGTACCATCAAGGCGGCTCTGTTTGCCATGATGTTTGCAGTACCGGTTGCTGTACTCGGGGCTATTTATACCGCTTACTTTATGTCTCCACGGATGAGAAGAGTAGTGAAGCCTTCGATTGAACTGATGGAAGCTTTACCGACAGTTATCATTGGCTTTTTAGCTGGCTTATGGTTTGCCCCAATCGTTGAAACCCATTTAACGGCTGTATTTTCATTAATGGTGTTGCTGCCATTAAGTACGCTATTGACTGGGCTAGCTTGGTTCTGTTTACCTAAGGTGGTGACGAGTCGCTTCTCTAATGGCTGGCATGCGCTGATTTTGATACCCGTTTTGATTGTCACTGTGGTTGCGGTATTTGCTGGTGGCAGCAGCATTGAAGCTTTGTTGTTTGATGGTGATATTCGAACTTTCCTGGCTAGTTATGGCGTCGATTTTGATCAACGTAACGCGTTGGTCGTTGGTTTTGCTATGGGCTTTGCGGTCATTCCTACGATTTTCACCATTGCAGAAGATGCTATTTTCTCAGTACCTAAGCACCTGTCAGATGGATCATTAGCTTTAGGCGCAACAGCGTGGCAGACCCTGATTTACGTCGTATTACTCACGGCCAGCCCCGGTATTTTTTCAGCAATTATGATGGGGCTAGGGCGTGCTGTCGGTGAAACGATGATCGTTTTGATGGCAACAGGTAATACACCGATCCTCGATTGGAATATTTTGGAAGGGATGAGGACGTTATCGGCAACGATCGCTGTCGAATTGCCAGAATCTGAAGTGGGCGGGTCTCATTTCCGCTTGTTGTTCTTAGCTGCACTCCTGCTGTTTATTTTTACGTTCGCGGTGAACTCAGTTGCTGAGTGGGTAAGACAAAGATTGAGAGATAAATATCGTGCTCTGTAGTTTTGATGTTTTGTCTCATTGCGTGCTTGAATCTCGTTGTTTCACTAAGGACACTGAGCGTTGTGCTATTCATGAAAACGATGACAGTTTTGTTTATGTGGACAACGTTCGAGGTTGGTGGTGATGGATAAGCTAAAATCATTAATATCTTGGATTAAATCTGGCTCTCCATGGATCTGGTTAACCGGCGGTGCAGTGAGTATTAGTATGCTTTCTGTTCTTGGTTTAATGTTATTGATTGGCTGGAAAGGGTTAACTTATTTTTGGCCGGCCCCGCTGTACCAATGGCAAGTTGAGTCTAAAGATCTATCTTTGGTTGTCGACCTTGATGAAACGGTGTCAAAGCAAGATGTGCTAATTGGTCAGTTGTATGAACGAAAATACATTCCGATAGAACAGGTACCACAAGCTCATGATCTTTTATCGCCACAAAACATTTCTACTGGGTTAATACAGCGCTTAAATATCAAAGTCGCAAACAGAGAACTTTACCCTGCTGATTTTGTATCAATACTGGATGTGAATTTACTAGAGCCAACCACCCCCTCTGAATGGGCTGTGATTGAACGCAGTCGTGGTGGGTATTTCTTTGGTAAACCCGTTGGCTTTAAAACGGCTTCTGGAACCTTTTACTCGAACATTGACCAAAAGCTTGAAGACGGTTTGGCGTTTGCCGATACATTGCGTGAAGAAACGTCACGTGTTGTAAATCAAGAGATACGTAACGTTAGTTGGCAATTAGAAAATTTACGTTTAGAAAAGCGTAAGCTAGAGCTAAATGAGTCAGTGAGTGATGACTATCTTAAAACATATACAGAAACCAAACTTGAATTAAACCGTCAATTAGATGAAGCCGAATTAAAGCTGGAGCATCTCAGAACGCAATTGAATGTGGAAAGTTTGCTGGTGGAAGATATGACAGGCGAAAAGGTAGAAATACCGCTCAGTCATATACTGGATTACTGGTATCCCAATAAAATGTCTTATCCTGAAAAGGTCGGGCATTGGGGTAAGCAAGTTTGGAAATTCTTATCTGAAAATCCGCGAGACTCCAATTCTGAAGGCGGGGTTTTTCCTGCTATTTTTGGTACTGTGTTGCTTGTAATACTGATGTCGATCGTAGTGATGCCTTTAGGCGTTGTTGCGGCTATTTACCTACATGAGTACGCAAAAAGTAACGCATTGACTCGTTTAATTCGTATTGCCGTGATCAATTTGGCGGGTGTTCCATCGATCGTATATGGTGTTTTTGGTTTAGGCTTTTTTGTTTATACCATTGGCGGATCAATCGATAGCTTATTTTATGCAGAGCGTTTACCTGCTCCAACATTTGGGACTCCTGGACTGCTTTGGTCTGCACTGACTTTAGCGGTATTGACGCTTCCGGTTGTTATTGTGACAACAGAAGAAGGTTTGACGCGAATTCCTAGCTCTGTAAGACATGGCTCTTTAGCGCTTGGTGCAACTCAATTTGAGACGCTATGGCGTATTGTGTTACCGATGGCAAGCCCTGCGATTATTACGGGGTTAATATTAGCGATTGCTAGAGCTGCGGGAGAAGTTGCCCCATTGATGTTAGTAGGGGTTGTTAAACTCGCATCAAGTTTGCCTGTTGATAGTCAGTTCCCTTACATACACTTAGATAGAAAGTTCATGCATTTAGGCTTTCATATCTACGATGTTGGTTTTCAGACTTCGAATATCGAAGCGGCACGACCTTTAGTGTATGCGACTTCATTTTTACTGGTTACGGTGATCGTTGGTTTGAATTTAACAGCCATCAATATCCGTAATAACTTGCGTGAAAAATATCGAACCTTAGGACAAGATTAAATGTTCTCAATTAATGAAACCTTGGGTTACCAAGCTCCACTAGATGTTCATAACCTAACTGACGAGCAAACCGCTATCTCAATTGAAGGGTTGAATCTTTATTATAAAGAAAGCCAAGCGCTCGATGATATCTCAATGCAGATTCCTAAAGGACAAGTGACCGCATTTATCGGCCCATCTGGGTGTGGTAAGTCGACCCTATTACGCTGTATTAATCGTATGAACGATTTGGTTGAGGGGTGTAAGGTTTCAGGGAAAGTAAAACTTCATGGTAAGAATGTCTATCACCCTAAGGTTGATGTGGCTACATTGAGACGTCGTGTTGGAATGGTTTTTCAACGCCCAAACCCTTTCCCTAAGTCTATTTATGAGAATGTGGTTTACGGTTTGAGACTACAAGGCATGAGTAACAGTCGAGATCTCGATGATGCTGTTGAACGTTCTTTGCGCGCAGCTGCGCTATGGGACGAAGTGAAAGACCGATTGCATGAGAATGCCTTTGGTTTATCTGGCGGTCAACAGCAGCGTTTGGTCATTGCCCGTGCAGTGGCGATTGAACCAGAAGTTCTGTTGTTAGATGAACCGACATCAGCATTGGATCCTATCTCTACGTTGACCATTGAAGAGTTGATTAACGATCTGAAAACCCAGTATACCGTAGTGATTGTTACTCATAACATGCAGCAGGCTGCTCGTGTTAGTGATCACACTGCCTTTATCCATATGGGAAAATTGATCGAGTACTCAGATACGGATTCAATCTTTACGTCTCCATTGAAAAATCAAACAGAAGACTACATAACAGGTAGGTACGGCTAACGTTTAATCGGAGCCACTCAGAGCTAAGCCACTCTTATATCAATGGCTTGTTTCATTTCTTTTCAAGGAGCTGATATGCATTTCGGTCGTCATATTTCAGGGCAATTCAACGTAGAACTAGAGTCTATCCGTACTCATGTACTTACCATGGGCGGGTTGGTGGAGCAGCAACTTTCGTTTGCGATGCAAGCTCTCCATAAAGATGACGTGGAACTGGCCAAAAAAGTGATTCGTGACGATCACAAAGTGAATGCAATGGAAGTATCTATTGATGAGGCTTGCACTCGTATTATCGCCAAACGTCAGCCTACGGCGAAAGATCTACGTTTGATTATGGCGATCATCAAAACAATTACTGATCTCGAAAGAATTGGTGATGTTGCTTCTAAGATCGCTCAAGGCGCGATAGAGATTCCATCGACCAAAGAACAAAAGTTCCACGTATCGCTAGAGCCACTTTGTAGACAAGCGATCACTATGCTACATCAAGTCTTGGACGCATTTGCTCGAATGGATGTTGATGCTGCGGCTGAGGTTCATAAGCTTGATGACAAATTGGATGCTGAATACGAAGCGGTGATTCGTCAGTTAATGACTTATATGATGGAAGATCCTAAGAACATCCCCAACATCCTGCAAGTGATGTGGTCAGCTCGCGCGATTGAGCGAGTGGGCGATCGTTGCCAAAATATCTGTGAATACATTATTTACTTTGTGAAGGGCAAAGATGTACGCCACCTTGGTGATCAAAGCTTAGATGACGCACTGAAGTAGGTATTAACTTTAGAAGCGAATTATTGCACCGAGGTTAAGGTTGATTGTTGTGTCGTAAGGCACAAAGGTCTTATTGTGATCAAAAATATTCATATCAACACCAGCTCGTAGCCCAAGCACTGGCGTTGCTTGGTAAACGTAGGCTCCACCAAGACTTAACCCATGTGCTGTCTTCTCTTCAACTTCGCCATTGCGCGTTTTTGTTCCGTCATAACTCGCTACACCAATCTCCGCCTGAAAGCCGTGGTTCTGGTTTCTTCCAAACATATTTTGAATACCAACGCGGTACGCATCGACAGTTTCATCGTATCGATCGCTGTCATACCAGAGGTGAGAATAGCTCAGGTAAACTGCGCCTAGATTCGCCACATCAGTAATACCTGCTTGCATTCCAAAGCCATGATAAGAACCAATCTTTAGTTCTGGGGATAAATGAAGACCATTTGAAAATGCAGAGGTTGAGAATAAAGCAGAAGCTAAAAGAAGTGTTTTAAATTTCATGGTACCACCGAAGTAATTGTTTGCTCTCCTTAGCATTATGTCGCTCCATGTGTAAAACCAGTGAAGCAATTGAATAACACTCATATTGTAATATTTTAGAAAGAGTAGGCTAATTCGTATTGGTTATATCGGTGATAATGCCTACTTATTGGTACGCATGATTACTTTGCTCACAACCCAAACAGATTGTGAACAAAGTGTTTAATTGATGGAAAGCTATTCTTAGAACTTGTATCCGACAGTGAAAGATAACTGATCGATGTCATAGTCATCCATCATGATGAAGTTGAAGCGTAGGTCGGTATAAAGACCGAAATCAAAATTTGCTCTAACTCCGGTGCCTAGCAATAGAGAAGTATTGTTGTCTTTGATACTTGCACTACCGTCAGGCGTATTTAACGTGATCTTTTCCTCTACACGAGCAAAACCAATAGCACCGTATGGCTTTACATCAAAGCCATTGAGGAAGAATGCATAGCCGATGTCTGTGTCTATTTTGAAGGTTGAAACTTTAGTCTCATATCCATAGCCTTCAAAATTTTCATCTTCTTTACTCGTATCTGATGAGATATTCACACCAAAGATTCGGTTAATGTCATAACCATATTCGAGCTTTAACCCATTACCTAAATCGCTTCGAGAGAAATTTGAATCTAGATGATCGACTTCACTAGAAACAATACCGAAACCAATACGATGTCCAGAATAGTCTTTCTGAGCATAAGCTGATGAAGCAGAAGTGATTGCGATAACGGTTAGTGCTGTAGTTAGTAATTTCATATAAATAACGCTCTTAATGTTTAATTATTGCATCCTTATATTTGATTGACTCCCTGTCGATGGAGTGAATATTAAACAGTGTTATATTTTTAAGCTAAATAGGTTCTCGTATATCTGTAATAAGCATTACTTATTAATTTGTTGTAGTAGCGCATCTTTGATTACATCGAAAAGCCAGGATATGAGAGGGTTATTGCGGTTTTTAGTGTGTATGTGGCTGTAAACGCTGATATTTTTGTGTTTAGTGTCAAGATCTACATCTATAGCTCGCAGCGTTGGGTAGTTATCTATGGGGAATAGGTTGGAATGTGGCATGTACATATCTGAGTTCGCCACGACATCGATGATAGCCATCAAAATCTCGGAACGAAAGCCAATACTGTGTGGAATTGAACGTGACTCTAATATGTTGGCTGCATGGCTAAAATTGTCGTTCCAGCCAGGAGATATCATTGATGCTATTTCATAACCTGCTAACTCTTCGGGACTGACTGAAGCTTGCTTTATCGGATGATCCTTTCTTACAAATAATCGGCCGGTAATTTCCACCAGTTTTTTTACATAAATCTCTTTTGATGTAAAAGGAAGCTCGTAAGCAACGCCTAATAGAACCTCTCCTTTCTGTATATCTTCACAAGATGAGGTAGACCAACTTACAAGCTCGAGTTTTGAATTTGGTGCTTGTCTCATAAGCTCTTTATATAAGGTACCGGATAAACAAGCTAGTACTACAGGTGATAACGCTATCTTTAAGGGGTAGTCAATTTCACTTGGATTAAATCGATTGGATGCATTCACAGCGGTCATTAGGCCATCAAAGTGTGGTGTTATTTCATTGATGAGTTGCTCACTGAATGAGGTAGGTTGCAGGCCACCATGAACCTTTACGAAGAGGTCATCATTGAAGTGATATCTTAGCTTCTGTAGGGCTTGGCTGACTGCTGGCTGTGAAACAAAGAGTCGTTCCGCAGCCTTTCTGGTGTTTTTTTCTTGATAAACAATAAGAAATGTTCGTAACAGGTTTAAATCAAGAGAGCTGAATAAGTCTTTAGCCATATCTGTCCATGAAAGGTTTACTGCGTTATTAAATCTAATATACGTCAGTCAGTTAGATTAGTCAGCGTGGTTCTCTTCGATTTTTGGTAGCGACTATTGTCCTAAAGCGGTGAGGGCTGCTCTTACATCGGATATCTTATTCGCATCAGTCACGGGGATCTGATAATCATCAATATCATCACTGCCCATTTGAGCACTTGAGTTGCTTTCCATTAGGCTCGGTCTTGTCGATTTACCTGAAAGGTGAAGTGCAGGTACTTGGGTGGTGCTTTGAATCATTTTCGCATTTGTTGCGTTGACGCCAGCGCCAGCCATGATGTCGATTCTACTATCGGCCTGTTTAACCATATCTGCCAAGACATTGATGCCTTGCTCTGCATTAACAGCAAGCCCCGATGTTAGGATCCTTTCACATCCAAGTGCGATGACCTGTTCTAAGGCTGTTTGGTAGTCAGAGCTTTGATCAATAGCTCTGTGAAACGTAATCCCAAGCTTTAATGAGTGTGCTTTGTCAGCCAGTTGTTGCATTTTTGGCATATCAATACTTCCATTAGGCGCTAACACGCCAAGTACGACCCCATTCAATCCTGCACTTGCACAAGCTTCAATATCTTCAAGCATACAGAGCATATCGTCATTATCGAAAATGAAGTCGCCCTGTCTTGGTCGTATCATAGCGTAGACAGGAACGGACGAAATTTTTGCCGCTTGCTTCATCATACCGAAGCTAGGAGTTAATCCGCCAAGTGCTAGTGAGGAGCAAAGCTCAATTCGATTTGCGCCGCCAGACAGCGCGTTGTGTAGAGATTCTAAGTTATCGATACAGACTTCAATTTCGATGTTCATCATGTTTATCCGTTTAAAAAGATACTGATGAAATCATAGCAACCTAGATACGGATATGAATAGGTGGTAGCAGAGGAAAATAGGGGTAAAGTTTGTTTTTGTAACTACCTCAATTAAGTGATGCTGAGGGAGCTTAGGGGAAATGAAAGGCCGTCGAATAGATATGAAAAAAGCCCGAAGCGTTAACTTCGGGCTTTTAATAGGACTTTACTTCTTAACTGATTGGCGGTGCGCTTTGCGCTATTAGCTTATGCTTTATTTCTCTTTATAGAGAGTCTTCCAACCATTAACCCGCGTTGAGTTCGGGCTTAAGAGGTAATTACTTGCTTAGGTCGTCAGCGTGCTCAGATAGGAATGCTGCAACACCTTGTGGAGATGCGTCCATACCTGATTTACCTTCTTCCCATTGTGCAGGACAAACTTCACCGTTCTTCTCGTGGAAGTTTAGTGCGTCTACCATACGTAGCATTTCGTCGATGTTACGACCTAGTGGAAGATCGTTAACTACTTGGTGACGTACAAGACCGTCAGCATCGATTAGGAAAGAACCACGGAAAGCAACGCCTGCTTCTGGATGCTCAACATCGTATGCTTTGCAGATCTCGTGCTTAACGTCAGCAATTAGAGGGTACTTAACTTGACCGATACCGCCATCAGCGATAGCAGTGTTACGCCATGCGTTGTGAGAGAATTGAGAATCGATTGAAACACCGATTACTTCAACGCCTTTAGCTTGGAAATCTTCTAGACGGTTGTCGAAAGCGATTAGCTCTGAAGGACAAACGAAAGTGAAGTCTAGTGGGTAGAAGAAAACTACCGCTTTCTTACCTTTAGTGAATTCTGCGAAGTTGAAGTTATCAACGATCTCGCCGTTACCTAGAACAGCTGCTGCAGTAAAGTCAGGGGCTTGACGACCTACTAGTACCATTTGGAATCTCCTAAAAAATTAGTTGGCCCAACACATCTTTGTTTGGGCTCCGTTTCTACGGGACAAACTATAGTACAATCGGTACTATAGAAAAAAGCGAATTAAATAGATTAAGTTAATCGAAAAAAGCGATAAGCTTATTCTTTGCTCAGTCCTTAGGTCTGCTGACCTTTGTCCAACTTATCCTACTCATATTACAAAGTAATTTCATGAATAAATGGCCAAGTCTTAAGCAACTTTATTATCTCGTTACTCTTCACGAAACACGCCACTTCAGCGATGCTGCTGATCGCTGTTTCGTCAGTCAATCCACGCTAAGTAAAGGTATTCAAAACCTCGAAGAGCTGATTGGTTGCCCTTTGTATGAGAAAAAAGATAAAAAGAGCCCATTAGTATTTACACAAGCGGGTGAGCTGGTGGTTAAGCATGGTCGAGAGCTACTGGCGAAAGGGCAAGACCTTGTCGAGCTCGGAAACTTATGCAATGGGGATGCAATGCAAGGGCAGCTACGAGTAGGGTGTATTCCTACCATCGCGCCGTTCTTGTTGTGCGATTTAGTACAAGAAGTTAACCAACGCTTTCCACAGTTAAATTTGCTGTTACGTGAAGACACAACAACTAACTTATTAGCAGCGCTGCGTCATGGTGAGTTGGATGTTTTGATTTTGGCTTTGCCTGTCGATATCGACAACATGGAGAGCCAAGTTGTCGGGCAAGACCCGTTCAGAATGGTGATCAGTCGTAATCAAGCTGATGGCATTCGTGTTCCGATTAAATACGATGACTTGCCAGATGAGTCTGTATTTTTGCTGGAGAACGAGCACTGCTTAACCGAGCACGCGGTATCAGCGTGCAAGTTAACGGATAAAGAGAAGATAAACCCATTTACCGCCACAAGCCTACATACATTGGTACAAATGGTGGCCAATGGTTTAGGAACTACCTTTATTCCACAAATGGCGATCGATCATGGCTTGCTGGAAAATCAAAACCTAGTGGTTATTGATCCTCCTGGTCAGCAAGCGTACCGAGATATTGGTCTTGTGTGGCGACCGAGCTCATCGCGCCGTGAAACATTCCATCAGTTAGCGGATGTGGTGTCTGAGTTGTTATAAAAAACCTAGAACATCAAAACAAAAAGAGCGGCCATTTTAGCCGCTCTTTCTATTTATTTTAGAAGAAAAACGCCACAAACTGTGGCGTTGGAAATTTATTTACAGCGTTAGATTTTGAAAAAACTCAGTAAGTCTTTTTGTTTCACTGCTAATGAAGATAACTCCTCACTCGCTTGTTTGCTTTGTTCGATTCCTGAAACATTTTGGTGAACGATATCAAAGGTTAAAGAAACATTTTGTGAAATATCCTGTGTGACTCCTGATTGCTCTTCAGATGCTGTTGCTACTTGTGTATTCATATCTGAAATCAGGCCAACAGACTCCGTTATTGATGCGAATGCCGTTCTAAGCTGTTCGCTGTAATGACGCGACTCGACGGCTAACGATAGGTTAGATTGCATGAACTGGTTGGCATCTTTTGCCTGTGCTTGAAGTCGAGAGATTATCTCTTGAATATCGACAGTTGATTGTTGTGTTTTAGCGGCCAGAGAACGAACTTCATCAGCAACGACAGCAAAACCACGCCCTTGCTCACCAGCTCGTGCTGCTTCAATTGCCGCATTTAACGCAAGCAAATTCGTCTGTTCGGAAATCGAGTTGATCACTTCAATAACAGTCCCGATCTCTACCGAGTACTCTTGCAGTTGATTGACGATGTTTGATGTTTCTTCGATTGAGTCTTCAACCTTGCGAGATATATCATCGGATGCATCGAGTGAAACTCCCCCCTCTTTGACATTGGAAGTTGCACCCGTTGCCGCGTTCTCAGCACTAGCAGCGTTGTGGCTGACTTCATTCGCAGTACTAGAGAGCTCATTGATGGCAGTTGCTATTTGTTCCATTTGACTCAGCTCTTGTTGAGCGTTCCCCTCGGTTTGGCTCATTACGGCTGTTAACTCGACTGAAGCTGCTGAAACGTTGTCTGAAATTTGGTGGAATCCATCGATGATGCGACGCAGTTCTTGGCGCATTTCTAAAATGTTGGCGTATATACCCGTTTCTTTACCTGTTACTGGAATCTGTTTTGAAAGATCGCCTGAAGCAACTTCTTCGACAATCGATTGAATCTCGCTAGGCTCCCCTCCTACAACTTTCCATACGCTTCGGTAAATGGAGATTGCAATGCCAAGGGCGATAGCGATAACAATGATTGAAAGTGCACCTAAGATAAATTGAGCATTTGAAAATCGTTCAACCATGCTTGGTCCTACAGAGTCTTGTTTTGACTTTGTGGATAGTTTGATTTCTTCAATTGTTTTTGCTGCGTTGCTACCAGCAACATCAAGGGTGCCAGAAACGATGCGGTTTCGTTCATTTATCGTGTCAACGACTTCTGAAAATGTCAGACGGTAGGCTTTAAAAGCGGTATTAAAATCAGTTAAGTATCGAATTTGCTCGTTCGACATTAGTTGAGATTCTATTGTTTCCACAAGCAACGCTGCTGATGCAAATTCTTTTTCTGCTCGCTGAGCATCTTCTGTGTTGTTACTGGTCAGAAATTTAGAAGCATATAATCTTGATAGCAATACGTGTTGTTGAAGTTGTCCTGAACTGACTGCAACCTCTAAATCCTCTTCAGCAGATGCTTGAGTCATCAAGTTAGTCACTGCTTGTCGCATTTTTAAACCTGATGGGTCTAAGCTCTCTTTTACTAAGCTATTTCTAGTATTGACCAGTTGAACAACTTGGCTAAACCCTTGGCTATACTGTTTAAGCTGCTTCTCTATCGCTAAGAACTCATTTTTATGGAGGTCGTCAAGATGAGCCTCTAACACTTCATCGATCAATTGAATTGATGTAGTGATGCGCTTGTCCAGTTCTGAAGCATGCGATGCAACAGGGTCCTTTATATATTTTAATGCAGATAAACGAGCTTCCAATATGTTGGCTTGGATTCGCCCTGTGGATACGCTTGTTAATGCGAGGGAACGATAGGTGTTAAATCCATCACTCGATTGATAAAAGCGCAATGAAGCAACGACTGAAATAACCAAAATTAGCGCAAGAATTACGCCAAAACCCAAGGACAGCAATTTCTTTAAACTCATAAGTATCATTCCCAGAAAGGCAGTTTGTTTTTATTGTTAACAAATTTTTACATTATCCAAACGATAGATATATCAATAAATCCAATTAGAGCCTTACATTCTCATATATAAGAACAATAAGTGAGTTCGGTTTATTGAGAGGCTTGAACTTTGGAACTGGTCTCTAAGAAGAAATGAGGGATACAGTGAGTTTCACAGTGAATATGTGATTGTTGGACATGTAAAGAGCCTTGGATTGAAAGGCTCTAGGGGGATAGCAGATAGAACAACGTTGGCTAACTTTCGACTTCTTCCGGTTCTACTTCTTCTTGGAGTTCGAGTAGATTGATCGCTATCGTGACGAAGTCGCTATCAGTGATAATCCCTATTAATTCGTGGTCATCGACAACAGGTAAACAGCCCACTTTGTGCTTTTGCATATAAACAGCTGACTCTTTCAATCCAGCTCGCGGCTCTACCGACATAACGCTTTTGTGCATGATATCGTTGAGTGGTGTCGCAAGAGTAAATGATTGAGCTTGTGGGATGTTTTGTAGACTAGATTCTTGAGCGGCAAGAACGTCACGTTGTGTTACGATGCCTAATAATTTTCTGTCGGCATCTACAACTGGGATATGGCGGATATCAAGCGCTTCCATCATGTGCTTAGCATCGGCCAGTGAGTGTGAGCGCAATAGGGTATGAGGGTTGCGAGTCATCATATCTTCAACCTTGATCATACGAACCTCCTTCTTTTTTATTTGTTGCTATTACTATAGTTTTTTATCCAAAAAATAACTGAGATCTGACGCATTTTTGGGCGAGTTTTATGCAACTAATTCTTTAGTTTGAGGAGGTGAATCGTTAGCTTTATTTTACGCCTCTTTACAATAATCCAGTGCTGTAAACCTTGCTATTGCGGCTCGTGTGCCTATACTAGCCCGCTGCGAAATTTTTAGTCGTGTTTGTCATCAGTTCCCGGTAATGAATTACTTATCGTAACGATCGATTAGCAAGCATGATTTATTATTCGTCAACGGCACGAATCTCATCAACTAAGACAAGACTAGACACATGCAAGTTTCAGATTTTCACTTTGACCTACCAGATGAACTTATTGCTCGTTACCCTCAAGAAGAGCGTACAGCAAGCCGCCTGCTTAAATTAGACGGCAATAATGGCAACCTGACGGATGGTTCGTTTAAAGACGTTTTAGACTTGGTTGAGCCGGGCGATCTTGTCGTTTTCAATAATACTCGAGTTATTCCTGCTCGCGTGTTCGGTCGCAAGGCATCAGGCGGTAAGCTTGAAGTGTTGGTTGAACGAATGCTCGACGAGAAGAGTATTCTAGCCCACGTTCGTTGTTCTAAATCTCCTAAACCAGGCACTAAATTGTTTCTTGGTGAGAATGACGAGTATGAAGCTGAAATGGTAGCGCGTCATGATGCGTTGTTTGAAATCCATTTCACTTCCGACCAAAGCGTATTAGAAATTCTTAACAGTGTTGGTCACATGCCACTGCCACCTTACATCGATCGTCCTGATGAAGACGCAGATAAAGAGCGTTACCAGACGGTTTACAATGAGAAGCCCGGTGCCGTTGCTGCGCCAACAGCTGGCCTTCACTTTGATGACAAGCTAATGGCTGACATGAAAGCTAAAGGTGTAGAGTTTGCTTACGTGACACTTCACGTAGGTGCGGGCACATTCCAACCAGTAAAAGTTGATAATATCAATGATCATCACATGCATGCTGAGTACGTTGAGGTACCGCAAGAAGTGGTTGATGCCGTTGCTGCAGCAAAAGCTCGTGGCGGTCGTATTATTGCCGTTGGTACAACATCAGTGCGCTCACTAGAAAGTGCAGCGCAAGATGCACTGAAGAAGGGCACCGAATTAGTTCCTTTCTTTGGCGATACAGAAATTTTCATCTTCCCTGGTTATGAATATCAGTTGGTGGATTGCTTGATTACCAATTTCCACTTACCAGAATCAACACTGATTATGTTGGTGAGTGCATTTGCTGGCTACGACAATGTGATGGGCGCATACGATCACGCAGTGAAGAGCGAATATCGCTTCTTTAGCTACGGTGATGCGATGTTCATCAATAAGAAAACGAGCTAATCTAACTCGTTATAAACGATATAAAAAGAATTTACGGGTGCTAGCAGTAAGCTAGGAGTTGGACAGAGTGTCTGTCTAATCTCTCGCAGGGAATACGCGACCGCTCCTCATAGAACTCGCGAGATTGAACTTATGTTTAGCTTAAGGTTCTGAATTATCAGTCAGATTGTTTCTCTGGCATATTGGAGGCTTCGTGAAATTAAAATACGAACTTAAAAAAACAAACAGCGGCGCACGTCGTGGTCAACTTCAGTTTGAACGTGGTACCGTTGAAACACCAGCATTCATGCCAGTAGGTACTTACGGTACGGTAAAAGGTATGACGCCTGAAGAAGTGAAAGACACCGGTGCTGAAATCCTACTAGGTAATACGTTCCATCTATGGTTACGCCCTGGTCAAGAAATCATGAAGCTGCACGGTGACTTGCACGATTTCATGAACTGGAAAGGACCTATCCTGACTGATTCAGGCGGTTTCCAAGTATTCAGCCTAGGTGCGACGCGTAAAATCACTGAAGAGGGTGTTCACTTCCGTAACCCTGTAAACGGTGACAAGATCTTCATGGACGCTGAAAAGTCGATGGAAATCCAAAAGGATCTAGGCTCAGACATCGTAATGATCTTTGATGAATGTACGCCTTACCCTGCGACGCATAAAGAAGCTAAAGACTCGATGGAGATGTCTCTTCGTTGGGCTCAACGTTCACGCGATCACTTTGATAAGCAAGAAAACCCGAACTCACTGTTCGGTATTGTACAAGGTGGCGTATACGAAGACCTTCGTGATGTGTCCGTTAAAGGCCTAACAGAAATTGGTTTTGACGGTTACGCTGTTGGCGGCCTAGCTGTAGGCGAACCAAAAGAAGACATGCACCGTATTCTTGAGCACACATGTCCTCAATTACCTGAAGATAAGCCACGTTACCTAATGGGCGTAGGCAAACCTGAAGACTTGGTTGAAGGTGTTCGTCGCGGTATCGACATGTTTGACTGTGTAATGCCAACGCGAAATGCACGTAATGGCCACCTATTTGTAACTGAAGGTGTGATCAAGATCCGTAATGCGAAGCATAAAATGGATACAACACCACTAGATTCAGAGTGTGACTGTTACACTTGTAAGAACTATAGCAAGTCGTACTTACACCATTTGGATCGTTGTAATGAGATCCTAGGTGCTCGACTGAACACGATTCATAACCTGCGTTTCTACCAGCGAGTAATGTCAGACATTCGTCAGTCTATCGATGAAGATCGCTTTGAAGAGTTCGTTGCAGAGTTCTACGCAAGAATGGGGCGTGAAGTGCCACCACTAGGTAAAGAATCTTAGTATTTCTTTTTTTGCGAGCCCCATCTCTCTTCCGAGAGTTGGGGCTTGAAAATAAAGGGGTGCAACCCAATTAGACAAACAATTACGAAAATAAAATAGAGGATGTTTTAAATGTTTATTTCTCAAGCTCACGCAGCAGCAGAAGGTGCACCAGCAGGCGGCGGTTTCGAAATGCTTATCATGCTAGGTATGTTTGCTGTGATCTTCTACTTCATGATCTACCGTCCACAAGCTAAGCGTGTTAAAGAGCACAAGAACCTTATGTCTTCAATGGGCAAAGGCGATGAAGTTCTTACAAGCGGTGGCTTAATCGGTAAGATTACTAAGATTGCTGAAGACAGCGACTACGTTGCTATCGAATTGAACGCAAACAACGAAGTAGTTATCAAGAAAGACTTCGTTACAGCAGTGCTACCAAAAGGTACTCTGAAATCTCTATAAACAGCTAGAGGATCCTCGCTGTGCTAAACCGTTATCCGTTATGGAAGTATTTGATGGTGATGTTTGCCATCGCTATTGCTGCGTTATACGCACTTCCAAATATATACGGTGAAGATCCGGCAGTTCAAGTTACAGGGGCGCGCGGCGCCTCTGTAGATCTGTCTACGCTGGATGCTGTCACCGATGCTCTTGAAGCAGAGAGCCTTTCTACTAAATCCGTTGCTCTAGAGAACGGTTCCATTCTTGTTCGCTTTAACGATACAGATACGCAAATTAGTGCCCGTGATATCATCACAGAAGCACTAGGTGATGATGTTATCGTTGCTTTAAACTTAGCGGCTTCAACTCCTGATTGGCTTGAATCTATTGGTGCTGCACCAATGAAGCTCGGTCTTGACCTACGTGGCGGTGTTCACTTCTTAATGGAAGTGGATATGGATGCTGCAATGGAAAAGCTGGTTGGCCAACAAGAAGAAGCGTTCCGCAGTGAACTTCGTGAAGAAAAGATTCGTTACCGTGCAATTCGCCCATCAGGTAAAGATGCGGTTGAAGTGATTCTGCGTAACGAAGAGCAGCTTGCTGAAGCGAAATCGCTACTGCAATCTAAACACCAAGACATGACGTTCGTCGATTCTGCATCTAACGGTCGTTTTTCTTTGGTTGCAAACTTCACAGAAGCTCGTCTTCAAGAAATCCGTAACTACGCGGTAGAGCAAAACATCACTATCCTACGTAACCGTGTTAATGAACTTGGTGTAGCTGAGCCTTTGGTTCAACGTCAAGGTGCTAGCCGTATCGTAGTGGAATTGCCTGGTGTTCAAGACACGGCGCGCGCTAAAGAAATTCTTGGTGCGACGGCAACACTTGAATTCCGTGAAGTGGATAGCAGTGCTGATTTAGCCGCTGCCGCTTCTGGTCGTGCCCCTGCGGGTAGCGAAATCAAGCAAGATCGTGATGGTCGTCCAGTTGTACTTCAGAAGCGCGTTATCTTAGGCGGTTCAAGTATTACTGACGCAAGCTCAAGTGTTGATGAATATGGTCGTCCACAAGTTAACATCTCGCTAGACAGCGAAGGTGGTAGCAAGATGTCTGCGTTCTCTCGTCAGAATATCGGTAAGCTAATGGCAACGGTATTTGCAGAGTATAAAGACAGCGGTCGTAAAACGCCTGAAGGCCGAGTGATTCTAAGTAAGCACGAAGAAGTGATTAACCAAGCGACGATTCAATCTGCACTTGGCCGTAACTTCCGTATTACAGGTATCGACTCAACGGCTGAAGCTCATAACTTGGCACTTCTACTACGTGCTGGTGCATTGATTGCGCCTATCTCGATTGTAGAAGAACGTACGATTGGTCCATCTATGGGGCAACAAAACATCGATATGGGTATCATGGCGATGGTTTGGGGTATGGCTGCAGTAATGCTGTTTACACTGCTTTACTACCGAACTTTCGGTCTGATCGCGAACGTCGCTCTGATGGCTAACCTTGTGTTGATTATTGGTGTCATGTCGATGATTCCTGGCGCGACAATGACGCTACCAGGTATTGCCGGTATCGTATTGACGGTTGGTATGGCAGTCGATGCCAACGTTCTTATCTTTGAGCGTATACGTGAAGAACTTCGAGATGGACGCAGTCCACAACAAGCAATTCACCAAGGCTATGCAAACGCATTTAGTACAATCGCCGATGCCAACATCACCACACTACTGACAGCAATCATTCTGTTTGCTGTAGGTACAGGTGCGATTAAAGGCTTCGCGGTAACGTTATCAATCGGTATCTTGACTTCAATGTTTACAGCTATTGTCGGAACACGTTGTATCGTGAACCTGATGTATGGCGGCAAACGCGTTAAGAAACTGTCGATCTAAGGCTAGGAATTAATATGTTTCAGATTCTAAAAGCAGAAAAAATGATCGACTTTATGCGTTGGTCAAAGGTTGCCTTTGTATTCTCTATCTTGATGATTGGTACTGCTATCTTCACCTTAACAACGAAGTCGTTGAACTGGGGTTTAGATTTTACCGGCGGTACGCTGATTGAAGTGGGTTTCGAGCAACCAGCAAACCTACCTGACATTCGAAGTGCACTAGAAGCTGAAGGCTTTGGTGATGCTACGGTTCAGAACTTTGGTTCTGCGCGTGAGGTAATGGTTCGTCTACGTCCACGTGACGGTGTTGCAGGCGAAACGCTTGGTAACCAGATCCTGACTGCAATTAAAGATGGTACTGGTGAGCAAGTTGAAATGCGCCGTATCGAGTTCGTTGGTCCAAACGTGGGTGATGAACTAACAGAAGCTGGTGGCCTTGCTATTCTAGTTTCTCTTATCTGTATCTTGATCTACGTGTCAGTGCGATTTGAATGGCGTTTGGCTGCAGGTGCTGTATTAGCCCTAGCACACGACGTTATCATTACACTAGGTGTGTTCTCTCTAATGCAAATTGAGGTAGACCTTACTATCGTAGCAGCCTTGTTGACGGTGGTCGGTTACTCCCTCAACGATACCATAGTGGTATTTGACCGGATTCGTGAGAACTTCCGTAAGATGCGTAAGGGTGAAGCACCTGAAGTACTGAACAGCTCAATCACACAAACATTGAGCCGTACATTGATCACTTCTGGTACAACGTTATTCGTAGTTATCGCACTGTTTGTTCAGGGCGGCGCTATGATTCACGGCTTCGCAACCGCACTTCTACTGGGTATTACGGTTGGTACATACTCTTCTATCTACGTTGCATCTGCACTGGCTATGAAGTTGGGTATTACGCGTGAACACCTAATGCCACCGCAAGTGGACAAAGAAGGTGAAGAGTTTGACGAGATGCCTTAGGCCTTGGCTTAATAAGTTTCGCTAAACAAAAAAACCGCTGCCTAGTCAGCGGTTTTTTTACGTCTGTATTTTGTCGATAAGCTCAATGCAATTCATCAGCGAAGTGCGTTGTGCTCATCGCGACTAACCGCCATCTTGCTCGTAGCTCGTATCACAGATACAAAAAAGCCCCGCAATAGCGAGGCTTTGAAAATCTTCTGCTCTTAACTAAAGAGCATTAACGTAAGGTCTGAATTACTTCAGCATACCTTCGTTAGAGTTTTCACGAACGTGCTTAAGAATAGACTTAACACCACGAGCGCTTGAAGCAACAACATTACCAGACGTCATGTAGTCAGTGCCGCCAGCAAAGTCAGTCATGATAGCGCCAGCTTCACGAGCGATTAGATCGCCAGCAGCTAGATCCCATGGCTTAAGACCAAGTTCTAGGTAACCGTCAACACGACCAGCCGCTAGGTAACATAGGTCAAGAGCTGGAGAACCAGTACGACGGAAGTCAGCGCAATCTACGAATAAAGCTGAGATGATTTTCATGAAAGATTCAGAGTGTTGTTTTTGCTTGAATGGGAAACCAGTCGCTAAAACAGTACCTTGAAGGTCTTTAAGTTGAGTAACACGCATACGAGCGTTGTTAAGTTGAGCGCCAGCGCCACGTTGAGCAGTGAATAGCTCGTTTAGCATTGGGTCATAAACACAAGCAACTTCTGTACGACCGTTCATACGAACAGCAATAGATACAGAGAAGTGAGGGAAACCTTTTACAAAGTTGTTGGTGCCATCTAGTGGGTCAACGATCCATTGTACGTCAGAGTCTTTACCTTCAGTCAGGCCTGACTCTTCAGAAATAATGCTGTGCTCTGGGTAAGATGATTTGATTGTCTCAATAATCATGTACTCAGCTTCTTGAGCAATGTTAGTAACGTAATCGTTGTTACCTTTTAGAGATGTTTCGATCTTATCAGTTGTTTCAAGAGATTTAGCAATATGGTTGCCAGCTTTACGCGCAGCGCGTATCGCAATGTTTAGCATTGGATGCATATGGTTTTTCCCACAAGATGTTAAAGAACAATTTAAAGCGGCGGCGAGTATACCAAAGTTTCCGTAAAAGGGAAGTGGTTATTTTTTGAACTCTTGGTTTCACATTCCGTTAAGGGTCTGACCATTTTACTTTGCTATGTGTTAATATCTCGCGATTATTTTTAAAGTGGTGTCATATAGCATGTTAGACAATGTAAAAGTCGTTCTGGTTGGTACGTCTCATTCGGGAAATATCGGCTCAGCAGCTCGCGCAATGAAAGTGATGGGTTTGAGTCAGTTGGTTCTTGTAGACCCTCAATGTGAAGTTGACGAGCAGACCTTAGCACTGGCTGCGGGTGCAGGTGACATCGCAGAAAACGCGACCATTGTTTCTACTCTAGAAGAAGCAGTAAAAGACTGTGGTTTGGTTGTAGGCTCAAGTGCTCGTTCTCGTACGCTTGAGTGGCCAATGCTTGAGCCTCGCGAGTGTGGCGAAAAGTTTGCCGTTGAAGGTCAAAAACATCCAGTCGCATTAGTGTTCGGTCGTGAACGTACTGGCTTAACGAATGACGAGTTGCAGAAATGTCACTATCACGTGTGTATCCCTGCTAACCCAGAATACAGCTCATTAAATCTAGCGATGGCGGTACAGACTCTGAGCTACGAAGTTCGTGTTGCACACCTTGATATGGTGGCTAGCCAATATCAGCCACAACAACAAGATGACTACCCACGTCACGAAGAACTAGAAATGTTCTATGAGCACCTTGAAAAAGTGATCATTGATACCCAATTTATCTCTAAGGATAAGCCGGGTCAGGTGATGAACAAGTTACGTCGTCTATTCAGCCGAGCTCGGCCAGAGCTTCAAGAGATCAACACTTTGCGCGGTATTTTAACTTCGATTGAGAAGAGTAAATCGGGCAAATAAATCCCACACAACCTCTAAGGATGAATACTTGACTAAAATAGTCAACTAAATACTTGACCAATTTAGTCGGGTATGGGAAAATTCCAACCACATAAACAATGTGGATACGGTGTGATATGAAACTTACATCTAAAGGAAGATATGCGGTAACAGCTATGCTAGATGTAGCACTGCATTCGCAAAAAAGCCCAGTTCCTCTGGCTGATATTTCAGAGCGACAAGGCATCTCGTTATCTTACTTAGAGCAACTCTTTTCTAAGTTACGTAAAGCTGGCTTAGTTGCTAGTGTTCGCGGCCCTGGTGGTGGTTACCGCTTAGGTGCTGAAGCGAGCGACATTGCTGTCGGAACTGTTATTGCAGCAGTAGACGAATCAGTGGATGCAACCAAGTGTCACGGTCGAGCAGATTGCCAAGGTGGTAGTCGTTGTTTAACTCACACTCTTTGGCGTGATTTAAGCTCCCGAATCAGCAGCTTCTTAAATGACATTACGCTCGGTGAGCTAATGAAAGATAACGAAGTTTTAGAGATTTCTGATCGTCAAGATATCGATCTTGCGGTTAATAATGGTTTTGCACATAAAAATACGAGCACTACAACGATTAGTGCAGCACCTCACGGTGTTAATGCCCGCTCTTAGCGGTCAGTTTTTACATTGGAGTAGAAAATGAAACTGCCTATTTACTTTGACTATTCAGCTACATGCCCAGTCGATCCACGTGTTGCTGAAAAAATGGTTCAGTGCATGACGATGGACGGTAACTTCGGTAACCCTGCATCTCGTTCACACCGTTACGGCTGGCAGGCAGAAGAATCAGTAGATAATGCTCGTGAGCAAATTGCCGATCTACTAAATGCAGACCCACGTGAGATTGTTTTCACGTCAGGTGCTACAGAGTCAGACAACCTTGCTATCAAAGGTGCAGCGCACTTTTACGAGAAGAAAGGTAAGCACGTAATCACGTGTAAAACAGAACATAAAGCGGTTCTTGATCCATGTCGCCAACTAGAACGTGAAGGTTTTGAGGTGACTTACCTTGAGCCTGAAGCAAACGGCATCATTGATTTAGACAAGCTACAAGCAGCAATGCGTGAAGATACGGTTCTTGTTTCTATCATGCACGTAAACAACGAGATTGGTGTAATCCAAGATATCTCTGCAATCGGCGAATTATGTCGTTCACGCAAGATCATCTTCCACGTTGATGCGGCTCAGTCTGCGGGTAAAATCCCACTAGATGTAAAAGAGATGAAAGTTGACCTTATCTCTCTTTCTGCACACAAAGCATACGGCCCTAAAGGCATTGGTGCTTTGTACGTTCGTCGTAAGCCACGTATTCGTCTTGAAGCACAGATGCACGGTGGAGGTCACGAACGTGGTTTCCGTTCTGGTACGCTTGCTACTCACCAAATCGTGGGTATGGGTGAAGCTTTTGCTGTCGCTAAACAAGACATGCAGAAAGATTATGACCACGCACTAGCACTTCGCGAGCGTCTATTGAAAGGGGTTCAAGATCTAGAAGCAGTAACGGTAAATGGCGACTTAGATCAACGTGTACCACATAACCTAAACGTGAGCTTTGCTTTCGTTGAAGGTGAATCTCTGCTTATGTCTTTAAAAGACTTAGCGGTATCATCAGGTTCTGCATGTACATCAGCGAGTCTTGAGCCTTCATACGTTTTACGCGCTCTTGGCTTAAACGATGAACTGGCACACAGCTCAGTACGTTTTTCATTCGGCCGTTTCACTACGGAAGAAGAAATCGACTACGCGATTGCACAAATCCGTGTAGCAGTAAATAAATTACGCGACATGTCTCCTCTATGGGATATGTATAAAGAAGGGATTGATTTGAACACTGTTGAGTGGGCTCATCACTAATCTCACGGAAATAGAGGATTCGAGGTAACTATCATGGCATATAGCGAAAAAGTAATTGATCACTACGAAAACCCACGTAACGTAGGTTCGTTTGATAAAGAAGATCCAAGTGTAGGTAGCGGCATGGTTGGCGCACCAGCTTGTGGTGACGTAATGAAACTGCAAATCAAAGTATCTGCAGAAGGTATTATTGAAGACGCAAAATTCAAGACTTACGGTTGCGGTAGCGCAATCGCTTCTAGCTCACTAGTAACTGAGTGGGTTAAAGGTAAAAGTATTGATGAAGCAGCTGCTATTAAAAACTCTGAAATCGCAGAAGAGCTAGAGTTGCCACCAGTGAAAGTTCACTGTTCAATTCTTGCTGAAGATGCAATCAAAGCAGCGGTTGCGGATTACAAAAAGAAGCACTAATCGTTTCTACAACGTAATCACTTCAAAAAAGTAATATTTGGGAGCACCCTTTGTGCTCCCCCTGAGTTCTCAATTTATATAAAACACAAGGTTGTAGTATGGCCATCACCATGACAGATACGGCAGCAAGCCGAGTTCAAGCTTTCCTAGATAACCGAGGTAAAGGTATCGGGTTGCGCTTAGCGGTAAAAACTACTGGCTGTTCGGGTATGGCGTATGTACTGGAATTCGTTGACGAGCTCAACGAAGAAGACGAAGTGTTCGAGCATTCAGGTGTTAAGGTCATCATTGATCCAAAGAGCCTAGTTTACCTAGACGGTACTGAGCTTGATTACGTAAAAGAAG
The DNA here is from genome assembly GCF_024347435.1 of Vibrio cyclitrophicus. NCBI lineage: Bacteria > Pseudomonadati > Pseudomonadota > Gammaproteobacteria > Vibrionales > Vibrionaceae > Vibrio > Vibrio cyclitrophicus. The sequence continues at coordinate 2,669,875 of NZ_AP025480.1, read as the reverse complement.
GCCTAAACGAAGGTTTTGAATTCAACAACCCTAACGCGAAAGGCGAATGTGGTTGTGGTGAGAGCTTCAATGTATAAACGCCTCAATCGTTGAGCGTTTATAATGAGCGAAGAATAAAATTAGGCTCTAAGTAAAGAGCCTAAACTTAGGACCACCGTTACATGAATCATTTCGAATTATTTGGGCTACCACTTCAGTTTCAACTGGATGGTAGCCTTCTTTCTTCTCAGTTTAGAGATCTGCAACGCCAATTCCACCCTGATAAATTTGCCACGGCTTCTGAGCGAGATCGCTTGCTGGCTGTGCAAAAAGCTGCGCAAATCAATGATGCGTACCAGGTGTTGAAAAATCCAGTCAGCCGTGCTGAATACCTGTTAGTTCAACATGGTGAGGATATTCGTGGTGAGCAGCAGACTATGCAAGATCCTATGTTCCTGATGGAGCAAATGGAATTGCGTGAAGAGCTGGAAGATATCGCCGACAGTTCTGATCCTGAAGATGCTTTGTTTGCATTTGAAGGAAAGGTTAGCAAAATGTATAAACAACAATTAAGCGCTATCCAACAAGAACTCGACAGCGAAGCTTGGTTAGAAGCTGCAGACCGAGTAAGAAAGCTTAAGTTTATTGCAAAATTAAAGAATGAAATCGAGTTAGTTGAAGATCGTTTGATCGGCTAGTTCGTATAACAAGGACACATCCATGGCACTACTTCAGATTGCAGAACCAGGGCAAAGCGCCGCTCCTCACCAGCACAAGCTTGCAGTGGGTATTGATTTAGGTACAACAAACTCATTGGTTGCGTCAGTGCGCAGTGGTGAGGCGAGCACGCTTGTTGATCAACAAGGTCGCAGTATTCTCCCTTCCGTTGTTCACTATCAGTCAGAGTCGTACACCACTGGTGATGAAGCGCGTGTAAATGCACAAACTGATCCTAAAAATACCATTATCTCAGTTAAGCGATTAATCGGTCGTTCACTGTCAGATATTCAACAGCGATACCCATCTCTGCCATATCAGTTTGAAGAAAGTGATAATGGCCTGCCTGTGATTAACACAGCGCAAGGAAATAAGAACCCAATTCAAGTATCTGCAGATATTCTTCGTGCACTCGGTCAACGTGCTGAGTCGACGTTAGGTGGTGAATTGGCTGGTGCCGTGATTACCGTCCCTGCGTACTTTGATGATGCACAACGTGCAGGTACCAAAGACGCAGCGCAACTTGCTGGTCTTCATGTGTTACGTCTTCTTAATGAACCCACTGCAGCTGCGATTGCTTATGGCTTGGATTCAGGTAAAGAAGGGGTAATCGCTGTTTATGACTTAGGCGGTGGTACGTTTGATATCTCTATCCTACGCCTGTCTAAAGGTGTCTTCGAAGTTTTAGCAACCGGTGGTGACTCTGCATTAGGCGGCGATGACTTTGACCATTTAATTGCGGATCATTTCCAAGAGCAAATGGGCTTGTTAGAGCTGACAGCAGAACAGAACCGTATTCTTCTAGACGCAGCAACAGAAGCGAAGATTGGCTTATCTGAAGCTGAAAGCGTTAATGTTGAAGCACTAGGTTGGTCTGGCTCATTAACTCGTGAAGAGTTCGAAGAGCTCATCAAGCCACTAGTTAAGAAAACGCTGCTTTCGTGCCGCCGAGCACTGAAAGATGCGGAAGTTGACGCGGATGAAGTACTAGAAGTCGTGATGGTAGGTGGTTCAACTCGTACCTTACTTGTTCGTGAAATGGTCGGTGGCTTCTTTGGTCGTACTCCATTAACCAGTATTAACCCTGATGAAGTGGTTGCGATTGGCGCATCGATTCAAGCGGATATCTTAGTTGGCAACAAGCCTGACTCTGAGATGCTGCTATTGGATGTTATCCCTCTGTCACTGGGTATCGAAACCATGGGTGGCTTAGTCGAAAAGATCATCCCTCGTAATACCACGATCCCAGTTGCTCGTGCACAAGAGTTTACCACGTTCAAAGACGGTCAAACTGCAATGACAGTACACACCGTGCAAGGCGAGCGTGAGATGGTTGATGACTGTCGTTCACTGGCTCGATTTGCTTTGAAAGGCATCCCGCCGATGACAGCAGGTGCTGCTCATATTCGCGTTACTTACCAAGTGGATGCTGATGGTCTACTGTCGGTTACCGCAATGGAGAAGAGCACTGGCGTTCAAGCTGAAATCCAAGTTAAGCCTTCTTACGGTCTAAGCGATAACGAAGTGGCCAGCATGCTGAAAGATTCGATGACGTTTGCAAAAGAAGACATGCAAGCGCGTGCTCTTGCTGAGCAACGCGTAGAAGCGGATCGAGTTATTGAAGGCTTAATTGCTGCGATGCAAGCCGATGGTGATGAGTTGCTGGATGAGCAAGGCAAGCAACAACTTGTTCAAGCCATTGAAGCACTGATTGAAGTGCGCAATGGCGACAATGCCGATGCCATTGAACTAGAAATTAAAAATATCGACAAAGCGAGCCAAGACTTTGCTTCTCGTCGTATGGATAAATCAATTCGTGCTGCACTGTCAGGTCAGTCAGTCGATAATATTTAATAGTTAGAGAATAGATAAACATGCCAAAGATTATTGTTTTACCTCACGAAGATCTATGTCCAGAAGGCGCTGTTTTAGAAGCAAAAACTGGTGAGACGGTTCTTGATGTTGCATTGAAGGCCGGTATTGGTATTGAACACGCATGTGAGAAGTCGTGTGCATGTACTACATGTCACGTTGTGATTCGTGAAGGCTTTGATTCTTTAGAAGAGAGCGATGACCTAGAAGACGACATGCTAGATAAAGCATGGGGCTTAGAGATGGAATCCCGCCTAGGTTGCCAAGCTAAAGTTGCTGATACGGATCTTGTTGTAGAGATTCCAAAGTACACGCTGAACCTAGCTTCTGAAGATCACTAAGAACTTGTTTTTAGTAACGGTTTCTATGGTTATAACTGTGTAATTATTATTTAGACAGCCATTACTAGAACAGCCATGTTAAGAAACAGGCCTAGAATATAGATCATAAAGGTGACAGAGCGTCGCTGATAAAAATAAGGAAGTGTTATGAGCTTGAAGTGGATTGATTCGCGAGATATCGCAATTGAACTATGTGATTTGTACCCAGATACTGACCCTAAAACGGTTCGTTTTACCGATTTGCATCAGTGGGTGTTAGACCTTGAAGAGTTCGACGACGCGCCGAACAACTCTAATGAGAAAATCTTAGAGGCTATTATTTTGTGCTGGATGGATGAGATGGATTAATCCTCTTGTCTAATGATTAGGTTGTGGGTTGGCATCAGTCCAATATAAAACGCAGCCAAGTTAACAATTCTTACTAAAAACAGCGGACCTTATGGTCCGTTTTTTTATCAAAATGACATTTTACTCCTACATAATGCTAACATCAGTGCGCTAATAAAAAATAATCAGAACCACTTAATAACGGTGGTTCATGACAAGGAGAAATCATGTCTACACAGATGTCAGTATTTTTAAGTCAAGAAGCTGCCCAGCCTCAGTGGGGAGCTAGAGCTATTTTATCGTTTTCTGAAGCAGGAGCGACAATTCATATTGGTGAAGGTCACGATTTAGGCGCAGTTCAACGTGCTGGTCGTACGCTTGACGGACAAGGTATCGCATTCGTTTCACTTCGTGGTGAAGGTTGGGATCTAGAAAGCGTTTGGGCTTTCTACCAAGGCTACCGTGGACCAAAGAAAAAGAATGCATTGGAATGGGATGCACTTTCAGAAGCTGATCAAGTAGAGCTAGAAGCTCGCATTCGTGCTACTGATTGGACTCGTGACATTATCAACAAAACCGCTGAAGAAGTGGCACCTCGTCAATTAGCGACAATGGCTGCTGAATACATCAAGTCAGTGGCGCCAGCAGGCACAGTGAAAGCGAAAATCGTTAAAGATAAAGATCTACTAACTGAAGGTTGGGAAGGCATCTACGCAGTAGGGCGTGGCTCTGAGCGTACATCAGCAATGCTTCAATTGGATTTCAACCCAACAGGCGACGAAAATGCACCTGTATTTGCTTGTCTAGTCGGTAAAGGTATCACTTTCGACTCAGGCGGTTACAGCATCAAGCCAGGTCAATTCATGACAGCAATGAAGGCTGATATGGGCGGCGCTGCAACCATCACTGGTGGCCTTGGTCTTGCAATTGAACGTGGCTTGAACAAGCGTATTAAGCTTATTCTATGTTGTGCAGAGAACATGATCTCTGGTCGTGCATTGAAGCTTGGCGACATCATTACCTACAAAAATGGTAAGACGGTTGAGATCATGAATACTGACGCTGAAGGTCGCTTGGTTCTTGCTGATGGTTTGATGTACGCAAGTGCACAAAATCCAGAATTGATCATTGATTGCGCAACGCTAACTGGCGCAGCGAAAAATGCACTAGGTAACGACTACCATGCACTATTAAGCTTCGATGATGAACTGTCTCACCAAGCGCTAACGGCTGCGAACCAAGAGAAAGAAGGCCTATGGCCACTGCCTCTTGCTGATTTACACCGTGGTATGCTGCCTTCAAACTTTGCTGATCTTTCAAACATCAGTTCAGGAGATTACACGCCGGGTGCAAGTACCGCTGCTGCATTCCTTTCTTACTTTGTAGACGACTACAAAAAAGGTTGGATTCACCTGGATTGCTCAGGTACTTACCGTAAATCTGCAAGTGATAAATGGTCGGCTGGTGCAACGGGTATGGGTGTTCGTACGCTCGCTCGCCTTCTTATCGATCAAGCAAAATAATAATAAGAATGTGCGGTATTTCGATGCCGCTCATTCAGAAACTAAGATCGAATGATCTCAGTAATTTCAGTATTTAATAACAAAAAAATGAAGTGAAGGAATCCCTATGGCTCTAGAAAGAACGTTCTCAATTGTTAAGCCAGATGCAGTTAAGCGTAACCTTGTTGGTGAAATCTACCACCGCATCGAAAAGGCAGGCCTAGAAATTATTGCTGCTAAAATGGTTCGTCTTACTGAAGAACAAGCAAGTGGCTTCTACGCAGAACACGAAGGCAAAGAATTCTTCCCGGCTCTTAAAGAGTTTATGACTTCTGGTCCTATCATGGTTCAAGTACTTGAAGGCGAAAACGCGATTGCTCGTTACCGCGAATTGATGGGCAAAACAAACCCAGAAGAAGCAGCATGCGGCACTATCCGTGCTGACTACGCTATCAGCATGCGTTACAACTCAGTACATGGCAGTGACAGCCCTGAGTCAGCAGCTCGTGAAATCGAATTCTTCTTCCCAGAATCTGAAATTTGCCCGCGCCCAGCTGAATAAGCAGACAACAGCAAGTATCAATAAAGGCTTCACTTCGGTGAGGTCTTTATTGTATCTGATGGATTGTGGGAAAAGAGGTGCAGTTAAAAGAGAGATTCCAGATACCTCGTCCCTCGGTTCTGGAATGACGAGGTTTGAGGAACTCGTGACCTGATGACTATGAATGGAAAGTTACTGAGTAAGTTTTTACGTTATTCCCGATAGCGACGGAGGAGCGTAATCGAGAATCTCGCTTTGAATTGGCCAAACGTAAGCAGGTAAATTTGGTTGTGTGAATTTTAATCACTTAAGTTTGAATGTCTTAGTAAACACAAGGTTTTACAGTACTTGTTGAAGTTGCGTAAAGCCTGTACAATTCGCGCCCTTAATTATTGTTCCGTCACTGAGAGGCATCATGACCACAGCTAAAGTCAATCTACTCGATTTTGATCGTAAAGGTCTTCGTAAATTTTTCACAGAAGAACTGAATGAGAAAGCGTTTAGAGCAGAGCAAGTGATGAAGTGGATTTATCACTTCGGTGTCGATGACTTCGAACAAATGAACAACATTAACAAAAAGTTACGTGAGAAACTTCAACGTCGTTGTGAGATTGTTGCACCTGTTGTTTCTGAAGCTCAGCACTCTACAGATGGCACAATTAAATGGGCTATGAGCGTTGGCGACCAAGACGTTGAAACCGTATACATCCCAGATGGTGACCGTGCGACGCTATGTGTATCTTCACAAGTTGGTTGTGCACTTGAGTGTAAATTCTGTTCAACAGCTCAACAAGGCTTTAATCGTAACCTAAAAGTTTCAGAGATTGTTGGTCAAATTTGGCGTGCATCTCGTGAGATTGGTCTAGAGAAAGAAACAGGTCGTCGCCCAATTACTAACGTTGTAATGATGGGTATGGGTGAACCTCTATTGAACATGAAGAATCTAATTCCATCATTAGAAATCATGCTTGATGATCTTGGCTTCGCACTGTCTAAGCGTCGTGTAACGGTATCAACTTCTGGTGTTGTATCTGGCCTTGACCAAATGACTGATAACATCGACGTAGCACTTGCGATTTCTCTACATGCACCAAACGATGCACTACGTAGCCAAATCATGCCGATCAACGACCGTTGGGATATCCAAGACTTCCTAGCGTCTGTTCGTCGTTACATTGCTTCTTCAAATGCTAACCGCGGTAAAGTAACCGTTGAGTACGTTCTATTGGATCATGTGAATGACGATATGGACCATGCTCGTGAACTTGCTGAGCTAATGAAAGATACGCCATGTAAGATTAACTTGATTCCATTTAACCCTTACCCAGGGTCACCTTACAAGAAGCCAAGTAATTCTCGTATTGATCGCTTCCAAAAAACGCTGATGGAATACAACTACACAGTAACGGTTCGTAAAACTCGTGGTGATGACATTGATGCCGCATGTGGCCAATTGGTGGGGGATGTTATTGACAGAACCAAGCGTACCAAAATGCTGAAAGCCGCCTCAGAAGCTAACCTCATTGCAGGTGGTGTGATTGAAGTAAAAGCGGTTTAAACGCGATTGGAATTTAAACAAGCCAGAAGTCTAACTTCTGGCTTGTTGCTTTTTGGGAGAGTTAATTTCCAATTTTTAGACTTTTTTCCCATGCTTTCTTACATTTTTCGTCAAATTTTGGACAAAACCATGAGCTGACGGTAAATTTTGTTTAAAGTGTTTTTGCCTTGTAATGGCATTAGCTTATGATTAACTAATCTTAAATTAATTTTAAGTGCTCGCTTGTTACTGATCATCAATATGTCTATTTAGGTTGGCTACTTGATAAACTAGCTTCCTGAGAGCGTCGTTCATAACGGTATGACCGATGTTTGTCTTTAAGGGTTGATGATTTAAGTAACAGGAAAAATTCCACATAAAGTGGGTTGCTAGATTGAGCTTAAACGACAATAAAAACATGCTCTCATCAACCTGCGATAATACTTTAGAAGTTCACTCTCTATGAACACAGAACACGACACAAAAACACCTGAAATAGTTGCACCGACTTTAGAAGCAGGAACACTGCTTAAAAATAAGCGTGAATCTCTTGGTTTAACACAAAAGCAGATCTCTGATCGCTTGAAGCTTCGCGTTACTTTGATTCAACAAATCGAAGAAAACCAGTTCGAATCTGACCAAGTGGCAACGTTTATGCGTGGCTACATTCGCTCATATGCGAAGTACGTTAATCTTGATGAGAAAGTGGTTTTAAATGCGCTTCATCATTCTGGTGACGCTCAACATCAAGAACAAGAAATGCTGAGCTTTTCTCGTAAGACCAAAACCGAAAAGCACAATAGCCGTATTATGTTCCTAACTTGGAGTATTTTCGCGGTGATTGTAGGCATGTCTTCATTGTGGTGGTGGCAGAACCAACAGCAAGACACCTTGTCTCAATCTCTGGTTAATACCGAAAGCTCAGAAGAGCTAATGGTCGATGAGTCGCTAGACCCTGAATTAACGTCATTAGAAGTGATTGAAGCTGAACAAAACACAGAGACATCTTTTGTTACTGAAAACTCTGATGATCTGACTTCTACAAATACAGCTGAAACTTCAGAAACTATTGAACTAGTTGAACAGATGGAAGAAGCACAACAAGCTGCAGACGTCGCTTCTGTTACGGCAGAATTAGAAACGGTAGCTCCAGAATCTGTGGTTAACGAGCTAGTGATGCAGTTTTCTGCCGATTGCTGGATCCAAGTGAAAGATGCTTCGGGTAAAACGTTGTCTACTGGCATCAAAAAAGCAGGCCAGACCTTAAATCTTTCTGGAGCTGCACCATATAAAGTGATTCTGGGTGCGCCTGAAGGCGTATCGATGACATTTGCAAGTGAACCTGTCGACCTTTCTGGGTATACTTCAGGCAAAGTAGCTAGAATAACCTTACCTTAGAGTTAATATGCAACACGAATCTCCTATTATTCGTCGCAAATCAACCCGTATTTATGTGGGTGATGTGCCGATCGGTGATGGTGCACCAATTGCTGTGCAATCCATGACCAACACAAGAACAACTGATGTAGCCGCGACCGTTGCTCAAATTCGAGCTTTGGAAAAAGTGGGTGCTGATATCGTTCGCGTATCTGTTCCTACTATGGATGCCGCTGAAGCGTTTAAGTTAATCAAGCAGCAAGTATCTGTTCCTTTGGTTGCTGATATTCATTTCGACTACCGTATCGCCCTTAAAGTGGCTGAATATGGCGTTGACTGTTTGCGTATCAACCCTGGTAACATCGGTAATGAAAGTCGTATCCGCTCCGTTGTTGATTGTGCTCGCGATATGAATATTCCGATTCGTATTGGTGTTAACGGCGGCTCTCTTGAAAAAGAGATCCAAGAGAAATACACAGAACCGACAGCCGAAGCGCTTGTTGAATCCGCAATGCGTCACGTCGATATCCTAGACCGTTTGAACTTTGATCAATTTAAAGTCAGCGTTAAGGCTTCTGATGTCTTCCTCGCCGTCGGCTCTTACCGTTTGCTGGCTAAGCAGATTGACCAACCACTTCACCTTGGTATCACCGAAGCGGGCGGTGCTCGTGCTGGCTCTGTGAAGTCAGCTGTGGGTCTAGGTATGCTTCTTTCTGAAGGTATCGGTGACACGCTGCGTATCTCGCTAGCGGCTGATCCTGTTGAAGAGATCAAAGTTGGCTTTGATATTCTTAAATCTTTGCGCATTCGCTCGCGTGGCATCAACTTCATTGCGTGCCCGAGCTGTTCTCGTCAAGAGTTCGATGTTATTAACACCGTTAACGCCCTTGAAGAGCGCTTAGAAGACGTTATTACCCCAATGGACGTATCAATCATCGGTTGTGTGGTTAACGGCCCTGGTGAAGCTGAAGTGTCTCACTTAGGTTTAGCCGGTAGTGCACGTAAAAGTGCCTTCTACGAAGACGGTAAGCGTCAGAAAGAGCGCTTCGACAACGATGATCTTGTCGACAAACTTGAAGCTAAGATTCGTGCAAAAGCGTCAGTGCTTGATAAAGCAAATCGCATTGATGTAGAAAACTTAGAAGATTAATACAACGCGATGGGGTGTGACTGTCTATTCGCACTAACACCTGGTCGTGAGAAATTACGGAATAAATACTGTGGCTAAAAATATCCAAGCAATTCGAGGCATGAACGACTGCCTTCCAACTCAATCACCACTGTGGCAGAAAGTAGAAAGCGCAGTTAAAAACGTGGTGAGTGCATACGGTTACAACGAAGTACGTATGCCTATCGTTGAAGAAACAAACCTATTTAGCCGTGCCGTTGGTGAAGAGACAGACGTTGTTTCTAAAGAGATGTACACCTTTGACGACCGCAATGGCGATAGCCTAACGCTGCGTCCAGAAGGCACAGCTGGTTGTGTACGTTCATGTATTCAAAATAGCCTTATCAACCGTGATGAACAGCGCCTATGGTACATGGGCCCGATGTTCCGCCACGAGCGTCCTCAAAAAGGTCGTTACCGTCAATTCCACCAATGTGGTGTTGAAGTGTTTGGCTTAGACGGTCCAGACGTTGACGCAGAACTTATCATGATGACAGCTCGCCTATGGCGTGAGCTAGGTATCGATAAGCACGTTCGCCTAGAGCTAAACTCAATCGGTTCTCAAGAAGATCGCGTAAGCTACCGCACTGCGTTAGTGGCTTTCCTTGAGCAACACATTGATGTGCTAGATGATGATTGTAAACGTCGTATGCACACTAACCCTCTACGTGTACTTGATACTAAGAACCCTGATGTTCAAGCTATCTTAGGTGACGCACCTCGACTATCTGAATATCTAGGTGAAGAATCGAAGCAACATTTTGCTGGTTTGTGTGAACTTCTTGACGCTGTTGGTATCGAATACCAAGTTAATGAGCGTCTAGTACGCGGCCTAGATTACTACAACCGTACCGTATTTGAGTGGATCACAGACAGCCTTGGTGCTCAAGGTACAGTATGTGGCGGCGGCCGTTACGATGGTCTTGTTGAGCAACTGGGCGGAAAAGCAACCAATGCAGTTGGCTTCGCAATGGGTCTAGAGCGTCTGGTTCTGATGATGGAAACGCTAGAACTAACAGAAGTTCGCCGTAGCGTTGATGTTTACATGGTTGCGGCTGGCGAAGGCACTATGATCGCAGGCATGCAACTAGCGAATCAATTACGCGACACTGTAGAAGGCGTGCGTGTGATGAACCACTTTGGTGGTGGTAACTTCAAGAAGCAATTCAAACGTGCTGACAAAGTAGGTGCCGTTGTGGCGCTAGTGCTTGGTGAGAACGAAGTTGCTGATAATACCGTTGTACTAAAAGATTTGGTTGGCGGCGAGCAAGAAACCGTGTCTCAAGCGGAAGTTGCAGAGAAAGTTGCTGCGCTAATCTAATTAGCCATTGAGCAAACGCTCATAATGAATATTAACGTCAGCACTATGCTGGCGTTTAAAGAATTAAAGAGGACAGGAAGTGGAACTTTACGATAGCGAAGAGCAACAGGTTGAAGCCATTAAAGATTGGTGGAAAGAGAACGGTAAAGCCGTAATCTTTGGTGCGGTTATTGGTTTAGGTGGTCTATTTGGTTGGCGCTATTACCAAGATTCAGTCCTTGAAGCGCGTGAAGCTGCTTCAGAAAGCTATACCTCTGTCATTTCAGCTCTTGATGCTAAGGGCGTTGATGCTCAATCTGACATTCAAGCTTTCATCGACGCAAATAAAGACGCTGAGTATTCCGTTCTTGCTGCTATGCAACTAGCAAAAGCACAAGTACAAGCGGGCGAACTTGCAGCGGCACTTGAACAGCTTGAGTGGGCAAAATCGGCAACTAAGGATGCGGCTCTAGCGCCACTTCTTACTTACCGTGTTGCACGTATCAAAGCTGAGCAAGGTGAATTTGACGCAGCATTGACTGATCTTGAAGCGATGACTGACGAATCCTGGAAAGGCCGTGTTGCTGAACTACGTGGTGATATTTCACTTCGTAAAGGCGATACAGACGCAGCATACAGTGCTTACACAGAAGCACAGCAAGCTGTTGATGCTAGCCAAACGCTTCAAATCAAACTTGACGACCTAGCTAAATAAGGCGCTTTGAATGAAGAAGATGTTTCCCAAAGCGGCGTTGTGTGCGATTGCTCTTGGCCTGTTAGTAGGCTGTGCGGGTGAAGAAGACACAGTCATTATGGCTCCAGTACCAACAGTAAATAGCGAGTTCACTCCTAAACAGGAATGGTCTACGTCAGTTGGTGATGGTGTTGGTCACTACTTTTCAAAACTATCGCCAGAACTGGCGTACGACAAAGTATTTGTTGCAAGCCGCGAAGGTTTGGTTAAAGCGCTTGATCCTGAAACGGGTAAAGAGCTCTGGAAAGTCGATCTAGAGAAAGACGTACTGGCTCGTTTATCGGGTGGCTTAACGGCGGCTTACGGCAAAGTATTTGTTGGTTCTGAGAATGGCGAAATGATCGCGTTGGACGAATCGACGGGTGAAGAGCTATGGCGTGTTTCAGTGAATGGCGAGGTGCTTGCATCCCCAGCGACTGAAAACAATATGGTACTGGTTCATACTAGTCGCGGCATGATGATTGCTCTAGACCAAGAGACCGGTGAGCAAAAGTGGACAATCAGCACTGAAGTTCCAAGCCTAACACTCCGTGGTGACAGTACGCCTATTGCTGTTTCTGGTGGTGTTTTCTGGGGTACGGCAAATGGTCGTCTAGCTGCCGCTATTGTTGACCGTGGCCAGCTTATTTGGCAACAGCCAGTAGGTACGCCAAAAGGTGCAACGGAAATTGATCGCTTAGTGGATGTTGATGCATCTCCAGTTGTTCTTGGTGGTACTTTGTATACCGTTGGTATCAATGGTCAATTGATTGCTATCGATCTTCGAGCTGGCAAGCCAATTTGGAAACGTAACTATTCGTCAGCGATTGATCTCGCGAGTGATGGCAGTCGTTTGTTTGTGGTTACCGATAAAGACCATGTGGTTGCAGTTGATGCTCGTAGTGGTACTGAACTTTGGAGCACTCCATTGTTAGAAAACCGCTTACTGACAGCACCTGCTATTATTAATGGTTATGTTGTCGTGGGTGACACCGAAGGTTATCTGCACTGGTTAGATCGTTCATCTGGTGAGTTTGTTGCTCAACAGTTAGTCGATGATAGCGGCTTTGCGGTAGCACCAATTGAATTGCCTGAAGGCTACTTAGTGACGACTCGCAATGGCGATGTAAAGAAACTAACGATTAGCCAATAAAAGCGTGATACAATTCACAGTCGGCTCCTGGTTGGTAACAGCCAGGAGCCGTTTTGTTGTTAAAAATTAATAAACCGTGTGGTTATAGGTAAGAGTTTAAACTTGCGAACAAGTGCTTACCTATAACTACATTTAGAGAAGAAATTGTAGAGGTTGTTATGGTACCTGTTGTTGCTCTAGTAGGGCGTCCGAACGTAGGTAAATCTACGTTATTTAACCGATTGACTCGAACTCGTGATGCATTGGTTGCGGATTTTCCTGGCTTAACGCGTGACCGTAAATACGGTCATGCTCATTTTAGCGAGCATGACTTTATTGTTATTGACACTGGTGGTATCGACGGTACCGAAGAAGGTGTTGAAACTAAAATGGCTGAACAGTCGCTAGCGGCGATTGATGAAGCTGATGTCGTTCTATTTATGGTAGATGGCCGTGCTGGTCTAACACCTTCAGACGTAGCGATTGCTAAGCACCTTCGCCAACTAGAAAAGCCTTCAATGCTAGTAGTAAACAAGGTTGATGGTATTGACCCTGATGCGGCAAGTGCTGACTTCTGGCAACTAGGTGTAGAAGACATGTATCAGATCGCTGCTGCGCACGGTCGTGGTGTAACAGCGTTGATTGATCTTGCTCTTAACCCATTTGCGGAAGCGCTTAAAGCTGAGAATGGCGAAGTAAGCGATTTGACTGAGTTTGAAGACGAAGAAGAAGAGCAAGTTGATTTTACTGAAGAAGAAGCGGAAGAAGAATTCAAGCGCCTTCAAGATCAACCGATCAAGCTAGCGATCATTGGCCGTCCTAACGTAGGTAAATCAACATTAACTAACCGTATTCTTGGTGAAGAACGTGTTGTTGTTTACGATATGCCGGGCACAACCCGCGACTCTATCTACATTCCAATGCAGCGTGATGAGCGTGAATACGTTCTAATTGATACTGCGGGTGTTCGTCGTCGTAAAAATATCAACGAAACGGTTGAGAAGTTCTCAGTGGTTAAAACACTGAAAGCGATTGAAGATGCAAACGTTGTATTGCTGCTTATCGATGCTCGCGAAAACATCTCCGATCAAGATCTAAGCTTGTTAGGCTTTGCATTGAACGCGGGTCGTTCAATTGTTATTGCAGTAAACAAATGGGATGGCCTAGATAACGACGTTAAAGATCGCGTTAAGAAAGAATTAGACCGTCGTTTAGGTTTCGTTGATTTTGCACGTATTCACTTTATTTCTGCACTTCATGGTACAGGCGTTGGTCACTTGTTTGAGTCTGTTCAAGAGGCTTACAAGTCAGCAACGACTCGTGTTGGTACTTCTGTGCTAACTCGTATCATGAAAATGGCAACCGATGATCACCAACCGCCTATGGTTCGTGGCCGTCGTGTGAAACTGAAATACGCGCACGCTGGTGGCTACAACCCACCTATTATCGTTATCCACGGTAACCAAGTTCGCAACTTGCCAGATTCATACAAGCGATTCTTGATGAACTACTATCGTCGTTCACTAGAGATTATGGGTACACCTATTCGCATTCAATTCCAGAACAGCGAGAACCCATTTGAAGCGAAAACAAACAAGCTGACAATCTCTCAAGAACGTAAACGTAAGCGCATGATGAGCATGGTTAAAGGTCGTAAGTAAACCTTTCCAATAGATTTGATACCCGAGCCTGTCTCGGGTATTTTTTTAAGCAAAATTCACGTTAAGCCACAAAGACACATTTTTGTTTCGCTGTGGCTTAACGAATCAGACTCGATTTCAAAAGAAGAACAATATGACCACTAGCGATTTGATTACACAAGCTGAAGCAATCCCACCAACCATTACTCAATTTTGTCATCAAGCGTGGCAACTTACGGCGAAAGCGCTGTATGTAGAAAGCGACAGCAGTAAAACTTACCTGATCACTGATGTGACGCCTTTTCATCCTGTGAGTCATATTTGGCCCGATCACCCAGCAGACCAAGGCTTCGTCAATGTTGGTAACGAGCAATATCCTGTGGGAGACTGCCTTGTTGGTGCAATAGAACAATCTACTGGAAAACTTCACATCGCAGCCGATATTCCTGTTAAACGTGATACGGAAGGCTGGGCGTTTGTGGTTGTCCACCAGCTACCTGTATTAGTTTCTATGATTAATGTTAACGACGAAGTGCTGTTGTCGGTTGATAAAGAGTACCAAGCCAGTTTGAGCCGAGGTCACAGTGCTGGCCACATTGCTTTCTTAGCGTTGAATAAAGTATTGGCTGAGAGCTACTGGCGGAAAGATGCCGACAGAAAAGATCCGCTCGGCAGTTACGACTTTAATAGCTACGCACAAGTGACTAGCTTTGTGACTCCTGAGTTGTGTACTGATAAGTATCGTTTGGGCAAAACCCTGAAGAAGCGTGGTTTGAACGTAGCAGATATGCTAACCAATATTGATGGTATCGAAGCTGACATCAATCAGATGATTAAAGGTTGGCTCGCAGATTCGACGCCAGTGGCAATGAGATTGGAAGGCGAGGCATTAACAGACTCTCGTTATTGGGAATGGCAATTGGATAGCGATACTTTAGTGTCGATTCCGTGTGGTGGTACTCACATAGATAATACTTCAGAGCTTGGGGCGTTATCGGTTAAGTTAACTCAGCTAGATGAGCAACATATTGAAATGCTAACGCATGTAATTCGATGATTTCGGTTACAGATCGAAATTACTTATTCTGTTTAACCTGTTTTTATATGTAATTATCAAAATAAATAACCATTTAAAATTGAAATGCAGCACATGTAACTTATGCTTTCGGTGTGTGGTGATATAAATATTCTTTTTGGGGTAGATCGCTGATCAAAATAGATAAAGCAAAAGATCAACCTATGATCTTCGATTGTGTGTTGTGGTTATTTAGTGTGTTATTATTAACCAACAGCAAGCTTGCATAAGAACAGGCTGCACCCGACTACACAATTGAAAGCTTTAGTGAATGGAACAACAATTTTTATTAGAAGGCCACCGAGCAGTGAATCGTTTGCTTCGAAAGCTTGCACTTGGAATGGATCGTAAGGATTTAAACCATAAGATCATTCAGCTTACAGAGCAGCTTTTTGGGCAACGTATGGCCTCAATATTACTGCTTAACTCAAAGTCGAACACTTTACACATCGAATGCGCGCCTAACTTGCCCGATTTTTATAATCAGCAGATAGAAGGTATTGGAATTGGCGTTGGTATTGGTTCTTGTGGAGAGGCTGCTGCGCTTAAGAAAGCTGTTATGGTCTCTGATATTAATACTCACTCAAATTGGGCGCCTTTCTTAACCTTGACCAATCAAGCCAACTTACACGCTTGTTGGTCGGTGCCCATCATCTCTTCGCATGGCCACGTGCTAGGTACATTTGCGATTTACAGCCGATGCATTTCAGAACCTCATGAATTTGAACTCGAGATCTTGGAGCTGCTTGCTTCTTTGTATTCAGTAGCGCTAGAGAAATACGAGCTAGAGAATCAACTCAACTTTTTTGCCAGTCATGATTCGCTGACGCATTGCTTGAACCGCCGAGCATTGTTAAGTGAAGCTAAGAAGGTTTTAGTTAAACGATGTTTTGCGGACAAAGTGATGGCCTGCCTGTTTGTTGATGTTGATAAATTCAAGTTAATCAACGATACGTATGGCCATAGCTTTGGCGATGATGTTCTGTTAGCCGTTGCAAAAGTTCTCGATGAAGCGACTACGGCATGTGCCAAGGTAGGTCGTTACGGCGGTGACGAGTTTGTAGTGTTTTCTTGCTTTGATACCGAACAAAAAGTGTCAGACTTTTATCACAGCTTAGAAAAAGCGTTGGATAAAGCTCTCTATATTAATGGCGTTCAGTTTTCAGTCAGTGTTGGGATTGCTTGTGAAAAGTCGCCTAAAGGGCTCGATCAGTTGATTGCGTCAGCTGACAAAAGCATGTATCAAATCAAGCAAGCCAAGGCGAAGAAAGAGTAGATTGCTTATTAGTACTGAAAGTAAAAAGTTAGGATTTCCTATGAGTGAAAATATCTGCCCTAAATGCCAGTCAGAACTTAGCTGGGATGGTAAATACCACTGTGAAAGCTGCCAAGATCACTTTACAAAAGTGGGCTTTTGTCCTGAGTGCAGCAGCCAATTAGAGAAGCTTCAAGCTTGTGGGGCTGCGAGCTATTTCTGCAATGGTGATTGTAACGAGCTTAAATCTAAGTCGAGAGTGAAATTCGAGTTTCAACAAGCCGAATAGTCTTACCTCTCAATGGCAAGACGATAATCTGAGGTGTTTTTTGTAGGTCTAGTATGAAAATATTGGGCCTTTTTTGTATTTAGCGAATATGCGTGTGTCATCTTGGTTCAATCTTATCGTCACTGCACCAGCATGAAACATAGTAACCTTGTCGCTATGCACTGCATTGGTGTTAACTTAGTTAAAGTACTATTAAATACAAAGGCTTAAAACTTTGTTGGTTATGTTTTAAGTTTGGCACTCTTCTTGTAACTCTGTAATTGAATAACAAAAATACAATTATGGAGTAACAATCATGAACAAGGTGTTCAATTTATCGCTAGCTGCACTGTGTACAACACTTTCATTTTCTTCTGCAACAGTGCTTGCGGCTGACGATACCATTAAAGTCGGCGTTCTACATTCATTGTCAGGCACTATGGCGATCAGTGAAACAACGCTAAAAGATACCGTTCTTATGCTCATCGACGAGCAAAACAAAAAAGGTGGCTTACTTGGTAAGAAGCTTGAGCCTGTAGTTGTTGACCCTGCGTCAAACTGGCCGTTGTTTGCTGAGAAAGCACGTGAGCTTATCGAGAAAGAAAAAGTGGATGTGGTATTTGGTGGTTGGACATCGGTATCACGTAAATCCATGCTGCCAGTTTTTGAAGAGCTAAACAGCATCCTTTTCTACCCAGTACAGTATGAAGGCGAAGAGTCCTCTAAAAACGTTTTCTACACCGGTGCTGCGCCAAACCAACAAGCGATTCCTGCCGTTGATTACTTAATGGATGAACTTGAAGTGGAACGTTGGGTGCTTGCAGGTACCGATTACGTTTATCCACGTACCACCAATAAGATCTTAGAGGCCTACCTAAAAAGTAAAGGTGTCGCAGAAGAAGACATCATGATCAACTACACACCGTTTGGTCATTCTGATTGGCAATCTATTGTTTCAGATATCAAGAAGTTTGGTGAAGCTGGTAAGAAAACCGCCGTTGTATCTACTGTGAATGGTGATGCAAACGTACCTTTCTATAAAGAGCTTGGTGCTCAAGGTGTTTCATCTGAAGACATTCCGGTGATTGCATTCTCGGTTGGCGAAGAAGAGCTATCGGGCATGGATACTGAACCTCTAGTGGGTCACTTAGCGGCATGGAACTATTTCATGAGCGTCGATACCGAAGTCAATGAAGAGTTCGTTGAAACATGGCAGTCATTCATTAAGAGTGACAAACGTGTAACGAATGACCCGATGGAAGCACACTATATTGGTTTCAATATGTGGGCTCAAGCTGTGACTAATGCGGGCACAACCGATGCCGAAGCGGTGCAAGATGCATTGATTGGTGTGTCTGTTCCAAACCTATCTGGTGGCTACTCAACCATGCTACCAAACCACCACATAACTAAACCTGTATTGATTGGTGAGATTCAAGATGATGGCCAGTTTGACATCGTTTGGGAAACCACAGGCCTTGTTGCAGGTGATGCTTGGTCTAACTACTTACCTGAATCAGCAAAACTATTCTCTAGTTGGTCTAAGCCATTCTCATGTGGTGCGTTCAACGTTGAAACTAAAAAGTGTTCTGGTGGTAACTAGAGTTATTCGCTCTTGGCTGATAACTAGTTACTGGTTATCAGCTTTCGTTACTGGGTGTTAGCTATTACCGGTAACTACTAGCTATGAATATTGAGCCTTCTCTTTAGGGAAGAGTGCTTCTGCATGGAGGCGCAACGAAAGAGAAGGCTCAAATTAGTTTCAAGTCACAACAACTATCCAAACATCCACCAAGTAAAAAATAACAATATCTAACTTGTTGGTTAAGGAAGCAGGGATGAAGAACGTATTAAACGTATTTAAGGCGCTGTTGCTCATGGCTATCAGTGCTCAGTTGGCTTTTGCTGGAATAA
This sequence comes from Vibrio cyclitrophicus, assembly GCF_024347435.1. NCBI lineage: Bacteria > Pseudomonadati > Pseudomonadota > Gammaproteobacteria > Vibrionales > Vibrionaceae > Vibrio > Vibrio cyclitrophicus. The sequence goes on along the minus strand of NZ_AP025480.1, from coordinate 2,651,197 downwards.
CGGATGAAGCTAGCTTTACCAAGGCGCTAGTTGGTAAAAAAACATCGGATAAAGAGCTAGCCATCGATTGGATCATTGAGACACAAACGGAAGACGTGTCGAAGGCTATTTTAGATGGATGGTTAAACGGCAATCTCTATTACTTCAATGATAAAAAAAACGAACATTATAAACAGCTCTATCTCATTCAAAACACCAAAACAGCCACTTCAGTTCAGTCTGTATGGGATGAATCAACTCTCAATATCGACAATGCTAAGCTGTTTAAAAAGGTGCGCGTAAACAACAAACTTCGCGGGATCTTACGGGGTGAAATTGCCTCTATTGGATTAAATAGCAGTAACCCAGATGTGCGTTATCAAGCGGTTCTCGATCTACTGGGAACTAAGGATGCCACTATCATCGATCGTTTATCCGAACTTAGAGAAAATGAGACCGATGGTAAAGTCGCTGAACTAATGGATTTGTCATTAGCTATTTTTACCTCGCTTGATAACAGTGCAACAACTGAAGCTCGAGTAACATCGATTGAACGAGTGGGCGACTTTAAGCATTCAGTCGTTCTAAAAACACTGAACCAACTACTTAACGGTGAGCAAGAACCAAGCATTTTGGCTGCAACAGAGCGTGCGATGGACGATTATCAACAAAGCCAAGCTCTGTACTCAGGTGTTGAAACCGTATTCTTTGGCTTGAGTTTAGGTTCGGTATTGGTACTAGCGGGCATTGGCTTAGCGATCACCTTTGGTGTGATGGGCGTTATCAACATGGCTCATGGTGAGCTGATCATGATTGGCGCTTACACCACCTATGTATTGCAACTTCTGATGCCGAATCATATTGGTTTAGCGCTAATACTTTCTATTCCTGCAGCATTCATCGTTTCGGGCTTAGTGGGTATTGCGATTGAGCGAAGCGTGATTCGTCACCTTTATGGGCGTCCATTAGAGACCTTGCTCGCCACCTTTGGTATCAGCTTAATCTTGCAGCAAGCCGTTCGCTCTATTTTCTCTCCGCTGAACCGATCAGTGAGTACACCTGAATGGATGTCTGGTGCGCTTCAATTGAATCCTATGCTATCGCTGACTTATAACCGTCTTTACATCATCTTGTTCTGTGGCTTGGTGTTTATGGGGTTATTGATGGTTCTGAAAAAGACACCGTTAGGCCTTCAGGTTCGTGCCGTTTCTCAAAACCGTGGTATGGCTCGTGCGATGGGGATTCGATCGGAACGTGTTGATGCGATGACCTTCGGTTTAGGCTCTGGCGTCGCAGGTGTTGCGGGTGTAGCGCTTTCTCAACTGACTAACGTTGGCCCAAATATGGGGCAGGCGTACATCATTGATTCTTTCATGGTGGTGGTGTTTGGCGGGGTTGGCAACTTATGGGGCACACTAGTCGCAGGGCTCAGCCTTGGCTTATTTAATAAGATTTTAGAACCATGGGCTGGTGCGGTTCTCGCCAAGATCCTAGTACTGGTTTTCATCATTCTGTTTATTCAAAAACGTCCACGCGGACTATTCCCGCAACGTGGCCGTGCGGCTGAAGGTTAAGGACAACATCATGCAGTCTAAATCATTTGTACTTTCGGCGATGCGTGGTGACAAAGGTGGTCAACTGACCATCCTTGCCATTCTTGCGGCCGTCATTCTTATTCCGCTGGCTAACACCATGTTGCCAAGTGGACACCCGCTTCATGTTGAGACTTTTACAATCTCATTAATGGGCAAATACCTGAGTTACGCAATGTTGGCGTTGGCGCTCGATCTTGTGTGGGGCTACCTCGGAATCTTGAGTCTAGGCCATGGCGCTTTCTTTGCGCTTGGTGGCTATGCGATGGGCATGTACTTAATGCGCCAGATTGGTGACCGTGGGGTATATGGCGACCCAATCCTACCTGACTTCATGGTGTTTCTTGATTGGTCGGCGTTGCCATGGTTCTGGCAGGGCTTTGATCAGTTCTGGTTCGCCTGCCTAATGGTGGTGTTGGTACCGGGCGCATTGGCTTATTTGTTCGGTTATTTAGCTTTCCGTTCTCGAGTGTCAGGGGTGTATCTTTCTATCATGACTCAAGCGTTAACTTACGCATTGATGCTGGCGTTTTTCCGCAACGAAATGGGCTTTGGTGGTAACAATGGATTGACGGACTTTAAAGACATCATCGGTCTGAGCTTGCAAAGTGATGCAGTCAAGATAGGTCTGTTTGTTGCGACTGGTATTGCGCTAATCCTCAGCTACATCGCGTGTCGCATGGTGGTGACCAGTCGATTAGGGCGAGTGGCTTTAGCGATTCGTGATACTGAATCTCGCACTCGATTCATGGGTTACGACGTCGATGGTATCAAGCTGTGGGTCTTCGTTCTATCTGCGGTTATCGCGGGTATTGCTGGTGCTTTATATGTGCCTCAAGTCGGTATCATCAACCCGGGAGAGTTTGCTCCGCTTAACTCGATTGAGATAGTGGTTTGGGTTGCCTTGGGTGGTCGTGCCACTCTGTTTGGTGCCATCGTTGGTGCCCTGATCATCAACTACGCCAAGAGTTGGTTTACGGTTGAATTCCCAGAGGTGTGGTTATTCGCCCTAGGTGGTCTATTTGTACTTTCAACCATGTACTTCCCACAAGGTGTGATTGGCTTTGTTAGCGAGAAATGGCAACAACTGCGTAAGGCGTCGGGTTCACGAGGCAAGGGACAAGGAAAATCAGATAAGGATGATCAGTCAGAAAACAAGGAGGTGATCGTATGACCACATTTAGTAACGTTAAGGAATCGGTTCAAGCCTTCACTCGCCGAGACGAAGTCTTTGATTATCTCAAGCCTGATGTTCATCCTGCCATCGATACCCGTCATAACGTGTTGTTGTACGTGGAAGGCGTTAACAAAAACTTCGATGGTTTCCAAGCGATCAACGACCTCAATCTTTATATCAAAGAAGGCGAACTGCGCTGCATCATCGGTCCTAATGGCGCGGGTAAAACCACTATGATGGATATCATTACGGGTAAAACAAAGCCAGATACTGGTGATGTGTGGTTAGGCTCGAACATTAACTTATTGAAGATGAATGAAGCAGAAATTGCCAATGCTGGAGTTGGGCGTAAGTTTCAAAAACCGACCGTGATTGAATGTCTAACCGTTTGGCAAAACCTTGAATTAGCCATGGCGGGCGACCGCTCTGTTTGGTCTACTTTCACTGCGGTGATGTCTGGTGAGCAGAAGGACAAGCTCACCTCGGTACTTGAACTTATTCACCTAAAAGACGAAGCCGCCAACTTGGCTGGCAATCTCTCTCACGGACAAAAGCAGTGGTTAGAGATCGGCATGTTATTGATGCAGAACCCCAAGCTGTTACTGGTGGATGAGCCCGTTGCAGGTATGACTCACCAAGAGATGGATCGTACATCGGAGTTACTTAACTCACTGGCAGGCAAACACTCTGTAGTCGTGGTTGAACACGATATGGATTTCGTTCGTTCAATCGCTAGCCATGTCACCGTACTTCATCAAGGTCACGTGTTGGCCGAAGGCACCATGGATCAAGTGCAAGCTCACCCTGAAGTTAAACAAGTTTATCTCGGAGAATAGGATGCTAGAGGTTAAATCAGTTAATCAATATTACGGTGAGAGCCACACATTGTGGGATTTAGACATGCAGATCCCAGAAGGCAAATGCACGGTATTGATGGGACGCAATGGCGTTGGTAAAACGACTCTTCTGCAATGCATCATGGGGCTAGTTAAAGTCAAAAGTGGTGACATTTCGTTATCGGGTGAATCGCTTTTGAAAACCGATGCCGAAGATCGTGCTCGCCAAGGAATCGGTTATGTGCCGCAGGGACGTCAGATCTTTCCGATGCTTACTGTGCAAGAAAATCTAGAAGTCGGTTTACCGATTCGCGACAAGGGTGACCGTAAGATCCCAGAGTTTATCTTCGATATCTTCCCTGTATTAAAAGAGATGCTGCATCGACGTGGTGGCGACTTATCTGGTGGTCAGCAACAACAGCTCGCGATTGGTCGTGCGTTGGTGGTTAACCCTAAGCTATTGATCTTGGATGAACCGACAGAAGGTATTCAGCCCAATATCGTGCAAGAGATTGGCGACATCATTCGTATGCTTAACGAGAAGATGGGACTCACGGTTCTGCTTGTAGAGCAAAAGCTACCATTTGCGAGAAAGGTTGGTGATCGCTTCTGCATTCTTGACCGTGGACGTCAGGTCGCGGAAGGAGAAATGAAAGGGCTCAATGAATCCTTGATCAAGGAGTACCTGACCGTATGAGTGCTTTATTTTCTTTGAGCGAAGAAAGGGACGCTTCTCTAACCGAGGCTTTGTCTCTGAATGAAACCATTGAACAAGATATTCGAGACGGCTGGCAGGCGAGCTTAAACCTCAACTTTGTCGACCGTGGTGATAAAACCGTTTTAAAGAATCGTCAGCAGTCTGGTCCGCTTGCGGTGCAACGCCCCTTGTATCCTGATGGGGAAACGTGTCACACCTACTTACTCCATCCCCCCGGCGGAGTAGTAGGTGGTGACACTCTCAACATTGAAGCGACCATAGAAAGTGGCGCTCATGCGCTAATTACCACCCCCGGTGCCACTAAGTTTTATCGTTCTAATAATAAGTACGCCAAGCAGAAGCAGACCTTGCGAGTGAAGAAAGATGCGCGCTTGGAATGGATGCCGCAAGAGAACATTTTTTTCCCTAATGCACACGTACGTTTAGACACTGAAATTCGGCTAGAAAAGGGCGCACAGTTTTGGGGTTGGGAGATGCACTGTTTTGGGCGACCTGCACAGAATGAGGGATTTGAGCATGGTCACCTTGTAGGGAAAACAGAAATCTATCTTGATAATCAAAGGCTTCTCACTGAAGGTTTTAATTTTCATGGTGGCGATAAGTTAATGATAAATATGGGGTTACTTGATTTCTCAATGATGGGAACCTTTTATCTTACGTCAAATGAGAAGCAAGATTTAGAGTTGGTACAGAGCTTGCTCTTATCTATTACACAGCAAGCTTCACAGCAATCAGTCACATCGAAAGTGCCGAATGAGCCCACATTAATAATGGGTGCGACGCAAATAGAGGGATTGATTGTGGTGCGAGCCTTGGGTAATTGGAGTGAAGACATTCTCCAAGCCTTTGGTCAGATATGGCAAGCAACTCGCTCTCATTTGTGTGGTACGACTCCTGATTTACCAAGGATTTGGGCGACTTAGCGATTAGCCCTTTTTGTACCGAGGGCGACTTCCGGCCCTCGGTACATTTTTTAAAGCTTGCTGTGTTTGAATCCCACTTACTGCTCATGCGTTTTTGAGCACTAAGAAAACAACACTAACAGCGGGCGGCTAAATGGAATTAACACCAAGAGAAAAAGATAAGCTACTTATCTTCTGTGCAGGAATGCTGGCACAGCAGCGCAAACAAAAAGGCTTAAAACTCAACTATCCAGAATCTATTGCACTGATCAGCAGTGCCATTCTCGAAGGTGCCCGCGAGGGTAAAACCGTTTCAGAGTTGATGGATTTTGGACGCACACTTCTTACTGTCGATGACGTTATGGAGGGGATCCCTTCCATGATCCCTGATGTACAAGTCGAAGCCACTTTTCCTGATGGCACCAAGTTGGTGACCGTTCATGAACCTATCGTGTAGGGAGAAGTAAGATGGCTGGTTCCACAAAAAAATACTCAGGTTTCGTTCCCGGCAAAGTAGAAACCGCTCCCGGTGACATCACCTTAAATGAAGGTCGCGAGACAACGTCAGTTAAAGTTCAAAACATTGGCGATCGTCCTATTCAAATTGGCTCTCATTACCACTTCTATGAAGCAAATCCTTCGCTGATCTTTGATAGAGAAACCACTAAAGGCTTTCGACTCAATATCCCTGCGGGCACTGCAACTCGATTCGAGCCGGGTCAGTCGCGTAGCGTCGAGTTAGTACGTTATGCCGGTAAGTTAGAAATTTACGGCTTCCAAGGAAAGGTGATGGGCAAGCTTTAAGAGCTCCTCACGGAAATAATTAAAACAACAAAGGATTGATCATGGCGACGATATCCAGACAGGCTTACGCCGAAATGTTCGGGCCAACAGTTGGAGACCGAGTGCGTCTTGCTGACACCGATTTATGGTTAGAAGTTGAAAAAGATTACACCGTTTACGGCGACGAAGTGAAATTCGGCGGTGGCAAAGTCATCCGTGATGGACAAGGGCAAAGCCAACGTCCAAGTGCTGAGACACCGGATTTGGTGATTACCAACGCCATCGTATTAGACTACTGGGGCATCGTGAAAGCCGATGTCGCAATTAAAGATGGCCGAGTTCAGGCATTAGGTAAAGCGGGCAACCCAGATGTTCAACCGGGTGTTGATATTGTGATTGGCCCAGGCACCGAAATTTTAGCCGGTGAAGGCTCTATTCTGACAGCTGGTGGCATTGATTCACACATCCACTTTATCTGCCCGCAACAAATTGAAGAAGCGCTAGCTTCAGGTGTTACCACCATGATTGGCGGTGGCACTGGGCCAAATACGGGTACTAACGCAACCACATGTACGCCAGGGCCTTGGAACATGCACCGCATGTTGGAATCACTCGATCAATTCCCAATGAACTTTGGTTTGTTAGGTAAAGGCAATGCAAGTCAGCCAGAAGCTCTACGCGAACAAGTCGCAGCAGGTGCAGTCGGTTTGAAGTTGCACGAAGACTGGGGAACAACCCCCGCTTCAATCGATACCTGCTTAAGTGTTGCTGACGAGATGGACGTACAAGTTGCGATTCATACCGACACTCTGAATGAATCTGGTTTTGTTGAATCGACACTTGGCGCAATCGGTGACCGCGTGATTCATACATATCACACCGAAGGTGCGGGTGGTGGTCACGCTCCTGATATTATTCGTGCTGCAGGTGAACCGAATGTTCTGCCTTCTTCGACTAACCCTACACGACCTTACACCATAAACACCGTCGATGAGCATTTGGACATGTTGATGGTATGTCACCACCTTTCCCCGTCTATTGCTGAAGATGTGGCGTTCGCCGAGTCGCGTATTCGTCGTGAAACCATTGCCGCTGAAGACATTCTTCATGATTTAGGTGCGTTTTCTATGATCGCTTCGGATTCTCAAGCGATGGGGCGAGTGGGTGAAGTAATAACTCGAACTTGGCAAACCGCGCACAAGATGAAAGTTCAGCGCGGTAGCCTAAAAGAAGATTCAGACTACAGCGATAACTTCCGTCTAAGACGTTATGTCGCTAAGTACACCATCAACCCTGCGATTACTCATGGTATGTCTCATGAAATCGGTTCTATCGAAGCCGGAAAATTAGCAGACTTAGTGTTGTGGAAGCCCGCTTTCTTTGGTGTGAAACCAAGCGTGATTTTGAAAGGCGGCATGATCGCCATGGCACCAATGGGTGATCCCAATGCTTCTATCCCAACCCCTCAGCCAGTTCACTATCGCTCTATGTTTGGTAGCTATGGCAAGGCGTGTCAGAACACATCGATGTTGTTTGTTTCCAAGGAAGCCAAGGCGCAGAACATCGATAAGCAGTTGGGGCTGCAGAGTTTGATTGGCGTAGTGAGCAACTGCCGAAACATCAGTAAAGCTGACATGAAGCTTAACGATTGGATGCCGAAGATTGAGGTCGACTCTCAGACTTATCAAGTGCGCGCTGATGGCGAGCTGCTTACGTGTGAACCTGCTGAAGAACTGCCAATGGCTCAAAGATATTTTCTATTTTAATAGCTCGGCTGAAGGCTCTTATCTTAGACCTTTAGCTGAAGCTCGTGTTTTAGCTCTTGGCTGAGGGCTCTTATTTTGAACGTTATAAATCTCACAAGGAGATTGAGGTAATAGCATGATTGAACTAACTCATATTCAAGAGGAGTTAAACACGACTCCTGATGGCTTTCTAAGTCTACCGATCGATAGTCGTATTAAGAGTCGTCTTAAAGTCACACTCGATGACGGGCGCAATGCAGGGCTGTTTCTACCACGAGGTCATATCTTGCGTGGCGGTGAACAACTCTCAAGTGAATGTGGCTTGGTCGTGGAAGTGAAAGCGGCACCTGAAACCGTTTCGACTGTTTACTGTGAAGATCTGCTCCTACTAACGCGAGTGGCTTACCACCTTGGCAATCGACATGTTCCGTTGCAAGTGGAAGCTGGCTGGGTTCGTTATCAACACGACCATGTTTTGGATGAAATGGTTGAAGGCTTAGGCGCTAAAGTGACCACCGAGACACAACCGTTTGAACCTGAAGGCGGCGCTTATGGCGGTCGCTCGGGTGGTCATCACCACCATCATTAATCGAGTCATTTGAGACTCACCCATTTATAGATACAACCACGATATTAATAACTATAAACGCAAGGAACTCGCGATGAACTTTAAAACAGCTGCAGGCTTATGTACTTTCACAATAGCTTCTCTAACAACATCGACATTGGCATTGGCTCATCCAGGTCATGGATCTCACTCGGTTCATGAGTCTCACTCATTTATGTCTGGCTTAACTCACCCTGTGACAGGCATGGATCACCTGATCATGCTGATCGCTTTTGGTCTATTAATTGGCGCACTGTCATTTTCAACCAAGATCAAAGCAGCTTTGATTGGGGGTGGATTAGTATCGTTAATGCTTGGTCTTATCGCAGGCCAAGCCTTGGGTTTCTCTGTGATTGTTGAACCAGCGATCATCGCTTCTCTGTTTGTAGTTAGTTTATGTTTATGGCATGTATTCTCACCATCAACTAAGCGTGTAAACAGTGTATTAGCGGCTTCGATTGGTATGTTGTTTTTCCATGGTTACGCACACGGTGTTGAGGCGGCAAGTAATCTGACTCAGTTTGCAGCAGGCATGGGCATCAGTGCTTTGGCATTAATGGTTATCGGCACTTTGGTTGGCCGTGCGGTTTACTCTAAATGGCTGTCGGTTGGCGTGGCTTCAGCAAGCGCACTATTGATTTTAGGCGCGTAAGCTCTCGAACTTTTTGATTCTAGAAGGCAGAGAGCAAGAGTATGACCAAAACAGAAAATATCGCTATTTATCGTCTCTTTCAATTGATCAGCCCATCGTTGCCGATTGGTGGTTTCACTTATTCGCAAGGGCTAGAGCTTGCTGTAGAAGCGGGGTGGGTGACCGATCGCAACAGCATGGAACAGTGGCTCAATACCATCGTCAGTTCCAGTGTCGCGACTTTGGAATTGCCCATCTTAGAGCGCCTTTATCACGCGCTAGAAAAAGGCGAGCTCGATGAGATTGAGCACTGGTGTAACTATTTGTACTCAAGTCGTGAAACCAGTGAATTGCGAGCGGAAGAGAAACAGCGTGGACAAGCCTTGAATACTCTGTTGAAGCGTTTAGACATCGATATTTCGTTGGTGGACTCTGTTGATAGTCATCCTAACCAACTGTTGGGCATGTGTATGGCTGCTCAACATTGGGGCATTGATTTAGAAAGTCTCAAGCAAGGTTATTTATGGAGTTGGCTTGAAAACATCGTTACCGCAGGGGTCAAGTTAGTTCCTTTAGGTCAAACCGATGGTCAGTTGGCACTGATTAATATCACCAACACGTTTCCCGAGATCATTGAGAAAGCACGCACGATAGAAGATTGGATGATAGGCAGCTTTTCGCCATCAATGGCATTAGCAAGTTCACTGCACGAAACACAATACACGAGACTATTTCGTTCGTAGCGGTTAGCACGAACGATGTAGTAAAAAGAATATAAGGAAGTAGACAATGGAAAGTTATAAGCAACCCCTTCGAATTGGTATTGGCGGCCCGGTAGGCTCTGGTAAAACAGCATTGTTAGAGGTGTTGTGTAAGGCGATTCGCGACAAGCTAAACATTGCTGTGGTAACCAACGACATTTACACCCAAGAAGATGCAAAGATACTCACACGTGCTGAAGCTCTCGAACCTGACCGCATCATTGGCGTAGAAACCGGTGGTTGTCCGCACACGGCTATCCGTGAAGATGCTTCGATGAACTTAGCTGCCGTAGAGGAGCTTGCTAAGCTACATAAGAACCTTGATGTGGTGTTTGTTGAAAGTGGTGGCGATAACCTGAGTGCGACGTTCAGCCCTGAGTTAGCCGACCTTACTATCTACGTGATTGATGTTGCTGAAGGGGAGAAGATCCCACGTAAAGGTGGCCCAGGTATTACACGATCTGATCTGTTGGTTATCAATAAAATCGATTTAGCACCGTATGTTGGCGCGTCACTTGAAGTGATGGAGCAAGATACGCAGCGCATGCGTCCAACCAAACCATACGTGTTCACCAACCTAAAAGAGAGCCAAGGTTTGGACTTCATCATCAACTTTATTGTGACGGAAGGTATGCTGACTATGAAGGAGCCTTCTACGACTGAGTCGTGAATCATGAATAGGGAGTAGAGTTTAAATCCGTTCGCTTTCTAATTTATTAGACACAAAAAAGCCCTGTCGATTATCGATAGGGCTTTCTGATTTTAAAGGGCTTTTAACGTTCGAGTCGAATCTAAAGCTCGCTCTTAGCGACTCTTGTTGTCACTTGTGATTCAATCACGCCATCTTCAACTTGAGTGGTGATCACTTCACCTGGTTCGACATCGTTAATTGATGACACGGTATTGCCCGATGTTGAATGGGTAATGCTGTAGCCTCGCTTCAAGGTTGCCAGTGGGCTCACTGTCTCTAACTTCTCTGCAGCCATGGCTAGCTGGTGGCGAGTGGTTAGCAGTGTTTTATCCATCGCATCCAATAGCTTCTGTTCTGAGCGTTGTAGATGCAACTTCTGTTCGCCAAGGCGCTTCACTGGCGAGTTCAACTGAAGCTGATGTTGTTTACGTTCAACACGCTGTGCATGCTGCTTTAGGTATTGAGCCATACCACGACGTAAGCGCATGTCTAAGTCATCAAGCTGCTGACTCTGTTTTTGCAGTTGGTAGCTAGGGTGTTGTTTCTCTAAGCGGTATTTCAACGTTTGAGTTGATTGCGCTTGTTTGATTAGTACATGACGAATTGCACTGACTAAGCGAGCGCGTTTAGAGACAAAAGCTTGTTCTTTATGACTGTTATCACGGCTAACCAGTTCGGCTGCTGCTGACGGTGTTGGTGCACGCATATCTGCGACGAAATCAGCTATAGTGACGTCAATTTCGTGGCCAACTGCGCTGATAATCGGGATCTGGCTTGCTGCAATTGTGCGAGCAACGATCTCGTTATTAAAGCACCATAAGTCTTCTAATGAACCGCCGCCACGACCCACGATCAACACATCACATTCATTGCGTTCGTTAGCTCGTCCAATCGCTTGAGCTATCTGAATTGCAGCCTCTTCGCCTTGAACCATGGTTGGGTAAACCACAACCGGTAATGAAGGATCGCGTCTTTTCAGTACATCAAGGATGTCAAACAGTGCAGCACCGGTTTTTGAGGTGATCACGCCAACGCGCTTTGGGTGTTCAGGAAGCGGTTGCTTGCTTGATTGAGCAAATAATCCTTCTGCGGCGAGGTTCATCTTAAGCTTTTCAAACTCTTGTTGAAGCTTACCATCACCTTCTGGCTGCATGCTTTCGATGATTAGCTGATAGTCACCACGCGGCTCATAAAGAGACAGACGTGCTTTGACTAAAACTTGATTACCGTTCTGAGGCTTAAAAGTCACACGACGGTTATTGCCACGAAACATAGCGCACTTAACTTGAGCGCGAGAGTCTTTAAGGGTGAGGTACCAGTGACCAGAGACAGGTGCTGAGAAGTTTGAGATTTCACCAACGAGCCAGACTATCCCCATTTCGTTTTCTAATAGGAGACGAACCTCTGAGTTGAGGCGAGAAACAGTAAAGATGTTTGGATTAGTCATAGAAGCACTATCTTTCCTTGAAGGAAGGTCTTTCTTGGAATCTCACAGGGCGTGAGTATGGAAGATAGCGGCAATATAATACATAGCAAGGGGGTAAATGCAAATTAAAAATACAAAAATGTGTAGCCAAGCGATTTCGTTGGCCGTATAATCCGTCCGCAATATCTAATCCAAATGCAGTTTAATTTTCCTTAATTGGCTGCCCTCATTAGGCGAAACGATGAGATTGGATTGTTTCTTTTTACTCCTATTATTGTGAGATATTGCAAATGCTAAGAATTGCCAAAGAAGCGCTGACATTCGACGACGTACTGCTAGTGCCAGCACACTCCACCGTTCTCCCTAATACAGCTGATCTTCGCACTCAGCTGACGAAGAATATTTCCCTAAACATCCCTATGATCTCTGCATCGATGGATACTGTGACAGAAGCTCGCCTAGCGATTGCACTGGCACAAGAAGGCGGAATCGGCTTCATTCATAAGAACATGTCTATTGAACAGCAAGCTGAAATGGTTCGCCAGGTTAAAATTTACGAAGCAGGTGTGGTTTCTCACCCTGTTACTGTAAACCCTGACGCGACAATCGCTGATGTTGTAGCTCTTACTCAAAAACACGGCTTCGCTGGTTTCCCTGTTGTTACTGAAACAAACGAACTTGTTGGTATTATTACTGGCCGTGACGTTCGCTTTGTGACTGACCTTTCTAAGAAAGTTGACGTAGTAATGACACCTAAAGCTCGCCTTGCTTCTGTTAAAGAAGGTGCAACTCGTGAAGAAGTTCAAGAGAAAATGCACGAAGCGCGTGTTGAGAAAGTTCTTGTTGTAAATGATGACTTCCAACTTACTGGAATGATCACTGCAAAAGATTCCCACAAAGCAGAACGTAAACCAAACGCTTGTAAAGATGAGCGCGGCAGCCTACGTGTAGGTGCAGCTGTTGGTGCTGGTGCTGGTAACGAAGAGCGCGTTGCTGCTCTTGTTGAAGCTGGCGTAGACGTTCTACTTATCGACTCTTCACACGGTCACTCTGAAGGCGTACTTAACCGTATCCGCGAAACTCGTGCTGCCTACCCTGATCTACAAATCATCGGTGGTAACGTAGCAACTGGCGCTGGCGCTCGTGCTCTTATCGAAGCTGGTGTAAGTGCAGTTAAAGTGGGTATCGGCCCGGGTTCAATCTGTACGACTCGTATCGTTACTGGTGTTGGTGTTCCTCAAGTAACAGCAATCGCAGACGCAGCTGAAGTAGCAAACGAATACGGTATTCCAGTAATCGCAGATGGCGGTATCCGCTTCTCTGGTGATATCTGTAAAGCGATCGTTGCTGGCGCATCTTGTGTGATGGTTGGTTCAATGTTCGCGGGTACTGAAGAAGCACCGGGTGAAGTTATCCTTTACAACGGTCGTTCTTACAAGTCTTACCGTGGTATGGGTTCTCTTGGCGCTATGTCTCAAGGTTCTTCTGACCGTTACTTCCAATCTGACAACGCTGCAGACAAGCTTGTTCCAGAAGGGATTGAAGGTCGTATCGCATACAAAGGTCGTCTAAAAGAGATCGTTCACCAACAGATGGGCGGTTTACGCTCAAGCATGGGCCTAACGGGTTCTGCAACTGTTGAAGATATGCGTACTAAAGCTGAGTTTGTTCGTATCTCTGGTGCGGGCATGAAAGAATCTCACGTACACGATGTTCAAATCACGAAAGAAGCACCTAACTACCGTTTAGGTTAATAATACGTCCAAACGTTTGAATAATGTGCTGATTTAGTCGGCACATTAATATACCAATCGTAGTAAATAACGGGTCATCCTAGCTTGTTAAAAAGCTCGATAACTTCGTTAGAATTTTTGATTGTAGAATAACTACTTATCAGAACTCTTTGTCGAATAGAGCAGCCTTGTTCTCAAGCTTTTTTCCTGCGCTATTCCTGAACACTTACTTACTGTGATTGGTATTATATCTACCGCTTGTTTTGTTTAGAGAGTGATTCTCACAAAACATCGCCTTACAGATAACCTACGAAAACGTTTGCTTTATTTCTTGAAGAGTTAATCAGAGGTGAGTAAACTCGCCTCCGTTTTATCACATAGCCAATAAGACTACTTACAATGACTAAAAATATTCATGACCAACGTATTCTAATTCTGGACTTCGGTTCTCAATACACACAGCTAGTTGCTCGTCGTATTCGTGAGATCGGTGTTTACTGTGAACTTTGGAGCTGGGACGTAGAAGAAGCGGATATTCGTGAATTCAATCCAGACGGCATTATCCTATCTGGCGGCCCTGAAAGTGTAACGGAAGAGAATTCTCCACGTGCACCTCAGTACGTATTTGATTCAGGTGTTCCTGTCTTCGGTATTTGCTACGGCATGCAAACTATGGCTGAGCAACTTGGCGGTAAAGTAGCGACGTCTACTGAACGCGAGTTCGGCTACGCAGCTGTACAAGTGACTGGCGAATCAGCACTTTTCGCTGACCTTGAGACGACTCAAGATGTTTGGATGAGCCACGGTGACAAAGTGGTTGAGATCCCTGCTGATTTCACAAAGATCGCTGAAACAGACACTTGCCCATACGCTGCAATGGCAAATGAAGATAAGAAGTACTACGGCGTACAATTCCACCCAGAAGTAACACACACTAAGAACGGCCTAAAAATGCTTGAGAACTTTGTTCTTAATGCATGTGGTTGTGAAGGTCTGTGGACTCCAGCTTCAATCATTGAAGATGCAGTTGCACGTATTAAAGAACAAGTAGGTGACGACGAAGTTATCCTTGGTCTTTCTGGTGGTGTTGATTCATCAGTAGTAGCAATGCTTGCTCACCGAGCGATCGGCGACAAACTAACATGTGTATTTGTAGATAACGGCCTTCTTCGTTTAAACGAAGGTGAGCAGGTTATGGAGATGTTCGGCAATAAGTTTGGCCTAAACATCATCAAAGTAGATGCTGAAGAGCGTTTCCTTAACGCTCTTGAAGGCGAAGCTGAACCAGAAGCGAAACGTAAGATCATCGGCCACGTATTCGTAGATATCTTCGATGAAGAATCTAAGAAACTGAAGAATGCTAAGTGGCTTGCTCAGGGTACTATCTACCCAGACGTAATCGAGTCTGCTGCATCTAAGACAGGTAAAGCACACGTAATCAAATCTCACCACAACGTTGGCGGCCTTCCTGATGATATGGAAATGGGCCTTGTTGAGCCTCTACGTGAGCTGTTTAAAGATGAAGTACGTAAGATCGGCTTAGAGCTTGGTCTTCCATACAACATGCTTTACCGCCACCCATTCCCGGGTCCAGGTCTAGGTGTTCGTGTACTTGGCGAAGTGAAGAAAGAGTACTGTGATTTACTGCGTCGTGCTGATGCTATCTTCATTGAAGAGCTTCACGCTGCTGACCTTTACCACAAAGTATCTCAAGCATTCACGGTATTCCTACCAGTACGTTCAGTTGGCGTAATGGGTGATGGCCGTAAGTACGATTGGGTTGTATCTCTACGCGCAGTAGAAACTATCGACTTCATGACTGCTCACTGGGCACACCTACCATACGACTTCCTAGGTAAGGTTTCTAACCGTATTATCAACGAAGTTAACGGCATTTCACGTGTTGTTTACGATATTTCTGGTAAGCCACCAGCAACTATCGAGTGGGAATAATCTTTTAGAGATTTAACCAGCTTTGATTAAGATCTTAAGCCTCGAACTCAGTTCGGGGCTTTTTTCTTTTTGATTCAGGGTATTAAAGAGCCATATCTAACCTCTAGAAACCAAATGGGTTGGAAATTAGATATCAGCTCAAGAAACCATGAGACGCTTTGTTGTATGAGCTATATATCAAAAATATCACTCGCAATTTTTATAAATTCATACAGCAACGGCTATGGTATTTCGCGTGTGAAGCATACTCTTTGATGGACTTATTAAGGACAGATAAGAGAATCCATCATGTTAAAAATCAAATATCTGGCGACAGTGCTCGGCTGCACATTGGCTGCGCAAAGTCATGCGTCTTTGAATATCCAACCTGATCCGCAAAACCCGAATGGTTACCTTGTTGAAAAGTCGGCATTACAAGCTGCTGAACAAGCGAAAACATCCGATCCTATGTATGCGATCTGGTCGCAGGCCCTTCAAACTCGCCCGAACACAATCGTTGAAGCGATTGAACCCGGTTCCCCCTCTAATCCTGAAAACGTAAAACGAGTCGAACGTGTATTCCCTCAATCTGAATGGAACTTCCTCACTCAGATGGCTGCACCAGAATACACCTACACTCGTTTCTTACGTGCGATTGGTAAATTCCCCGCTTTCTGTGGAGAGTACACCGATGGTCGTGACTCCGACGCTATCTGTAAAAAATCCATTATCACGGCCTTTGCTCATTTCTCACAAGAGACGGGTGGCCACATCGCGATAGACAACACCTCTGATAACCCATTAGCGCTAGAAGAGTGGCAGCAAGCGTTGGTACATGTTCGTGAAATGGGCTGGTCTGAAGGCCAAGAGGGCTACACTACGGGTTGTGGTCAGAACGATTGGCAAAATGCTCGCTGGCCATGTGCCGCGGGGCAGGGTTACTTTGGGCGAGGTGCCAAGCAGCTTTCTTACCATTTTAATTACGGTGCGTTCTCTGAAGTGATGTTCGATGGTGATGCAACGGTGTTACTGAATAATCCGGGCTTAGTCGCTGATTCTTGGCTGAACTTGGCTTCTGCTATCTGGTTCTTCCTTACTCCTCAAGCACCTAAACCAGCAATGCTGCACGTTATCGACCGCACTTGGACGCCATCTCAGCGCGAATTAGATGCGGGCATTGGTTATGGGTTTGGTACCACGATCAATGTGATTAATGGTGGTATTGAATGTGGGGAGCAGAACAAAGATAAAGGCCAACCGGTTAACCGTATTCGTTATTGGGAAGGGTTAGCAGCGCACTACGAGATCCCTGTAGAAGCGGATGAAGCCAATACATGTTGGCAGCAAACGCCTTACGGAAGCTTGAACCTTAACGGTGCGACGGATGTGCTGTATACCAACTGGGATGGCAACTGGAAATATTACGCAGACCGCCCAGAAGGCTACTCATTTGAATGTGAGTTGGTTGGATTCCAAACGGCATATTCAGCGCTGGTGGCTGGCGATTACGAGAAGTGTGTGACCAACTTTTATGGTTCTCATGCGAGCTGGCCTGAAGTGAAAGTGGTCGACAAGCTTGATCCGGTAGATCCTGGTACTGATCCCGGTGGTAACGGTTGGAGTGCGACGAAGGTTTATAACGCGGGTGACCAAGTGACTCACAACGGTGCAACCTACGAAGCGAAATGGTGGACACAAGGGGATGACCCTGCCAATGGTGGCCCTTGGAAGTTGCTTACTGGAGATCCGACACCACCCGTTGTCACAGACCCGTCGCCAGTCGATCCAGTTCCGGTAGAACCAACACCGGTTGAGCCGCCTGTCGTCGTTGACCCATCGGTATTTATTACATGGCAAGCAGGTGTCAGCCAGGTGAGTAATGGTGAAAAGGTGACACATAACGGCAAGTGTTTCGTAGCTAAAAACGGTCCGGGTGTTTGGGAAAGCCCCGTACAGTCGAATTGGTTCTGGGATGAAATTAGTTGTCAGTGATCTGTCATTATTAATCAACCTCTGCTTTAGATTGGCTTACTAAGCTGACCCGTGTTGTTCAAAAGCCGAAAGTTATGACTTTCGGCTTTTTTATTGCGCCTTCTCACCATGAGAGTTGAGAAGCCACACTATCCACACTATCAAACACTGAGTTGAATAATGACTCCTACTTTCTTTCATTAAGGAAATCGTTTCAGGTAGGTTGCTCTGCACTCTCGTTAATAAGAGGATTATTTAACTAGTTATGAAATAAAGTTCTGTACAAATGACTCTTGTGAATTTATATTCATTTTTTAATTATATTTATTCTTCTATTTTAGGGTTAAGGTGTACCTATGGAACAGACAGATATCACGTCACTCATCCCCATTGTGATTACTTTGGTGTTGTCATTGGCGACAAGGAATGTAGTGATCGGCCTTTTTGCTGGCGTATTGAGTGGTGTAGCAATGCTCACCGGTATGTTTAGTGAACTTAATCCTCTTGATACGTTTGGCACTATGGTGAAAGGCTATCTGGTACCTCAACTGACCGATAGCTATAATGCAGGTGTGATTATGCTTTTGATTTTCATCGGCGGTTTTGTTGCTTTGATGGAAAAGTCCGGTGGTGGTGTCGCATTCGCAAAGCGGGTGACTCAGTGGGTAAGCAATAAATGCCAAGCTCAAGTGTCTGCTTGGTTAGGTGGAATTGTTATATTTTTCTCAGACTTAGGCACTCCTTTAATTGTCGGCCCTGTTTTTCGTCCCCTTTTCGATAAACTGAAACTTTCAAGACAGAAGCTAGCATTCATTATTGACTCAACCTCCTCTCCCGTCGCGATTCTTATCCCTTTTATTGGCTGGGGTGTTTATATCATGGGGTTGATTCAAAAAGAGTTTACCGCTTTGAATGTCAACATGTCGGATTGGGATGCTTTCATCGGCGCGATTCCTTTTCAGTTCTACGCTTTCTTAGCGATCTTTATTGTTCCTTTAGTTTCTTTTAAAGGTTTAGACTTCGGACCAATGGCAAAGGCAGAGCGTGATTGCCAAGCGGGTCTTTGTTCTGGTGCGAATAATGAGTCGTTGAATCCTTTCTCGCATAAAAATGCAAAAGCATCTTTTGTTTGGGCACCGCTACTCGTGATGGTCGTTGTATTGTTCACCATGTTGGTTCCGCAAGGCTTCCCGTTCCAAAAGGTTGCAGGTTCGTCATTCAGAGCGGCTTTATCATCGGCTTATTTTTTTGCTGCGATTACCTTGATCTCGCTAATGGCTTATTACGGTGTAAGAAAATTGTCTGATGGTGTTTCGGTGTATTTAAAGGGCATGGGAAATATGATGCCTGTAGCGATCATTCTTGTATTGGCATGGGCGTTAAGCACCGTCGGTAAAGAGTTAGGCGCCGCGGCTTATATTGCAGAACAAGCACAAAGTGGCTTTCCTTACTGGTTAGTGCCTGCCGTCGCTTTTTTGTTGTCGGCGATTATTTCATTCGCAACGGGATCGTCGTGGGGAACCTTCGCGATTATGATGCCATTGGTTATTCCAACCGCTTTTGCGATTGATGCGCCTTTACTAGTGGCAATCGGTGCTGTGTTGTCGGGAGGTTTGTTTGGGGATCACTGTTCACCGATCTCTGAAACAACCATTCTTTCTTCAACTGGCGCAGGGTGTGATCAATTTGAACACTTTAAGACTCAACTTCCTTATGCGTTGATGAATGGCTCTATCGCATTGGTGAGCTTTGTTGTGGCAGGCTTTACGGGAAGTACATGGGTTGTGCTAGGAGCTCTGATTGCTCAGCTTATCCTTGTGACTCTGTTAGCCAAGTACGATGCGAGTAAAAACACTTCTTCAGAAGTTCAACCTCAAGTGTCTGAATCTAAAACACAACAAGCGTAATTTAAGATTACAGAAGAGGGCGAGATTCCAGATATCTCGTCCCTCGATTCTGGAATGACGATCCAATGAGTAGATACGGGATGCGAGTAAACGAGTAACGAAAAGCTCGCCATCTGTTGCCTACGTTTGCTATTAAGGGTGCGCTTACTCAAATCTAAAGACTCTTTTCGCATCCCCATCTCGTTTATCGTACCTAAAAAAACCTCGTCATTCCCCACAGTAAGTAACGAACGTGACAGAGGGCTTTTGTGTGCCGCAAGTGCTCATATCGAAGAGTAGATTCCAGATATCCCGTCCCTCGATTCTAGAGTGACGTAGCACCAGGCTTTGTCTCATTGCCTCAACACTTACCTCACTCGTCATTCCTTACAGTGAGGAACGAACGTGATAGGGAATCTGTTTATTGATAGTTTCGGTGAATTGAATAGGTTCATTATGAAACCTATTTTCCATAAGATCATTTGTACAATCTTAGTTTTCGATAACTGGATTACCTAGTTGTACGGTTTATAGATTAAAATTTTCTGATAATTTTTATCGTTTTTTTTTAATCAACCACTTTAATAAGGTAAATTCGTAATGTCGACCAAACTAGCTAACCCTGCGCCACTAGGCTTAATGGGTTTCGGTATGACCACCATTCTTCTTAATATCCACAACGCAGGTTTCTTCCCAATCGATTCTATGATTCTTGCAATGGGTATTTTTTACGGTGGTTTGAGCCAAGTTATCGTGGGCACTATGTGTTTCAAACGTGGTGACACGTTCGGTACAACAGCGTTTACTTCTTACGGCCTATTCTGGTTGTCTTTGGTTGGTTTGATTGTAATGCCTTACATGGGCCTTCCAGCAAGCCCTGCTGCATTCATGGGTTGGTACCTATTACTATGGGGTATTTTCACAGGCTTCATGTTCATCGGTTCTCTATGTTACCCAGTTGCGAAGCAAGTAGTATTCGGTTCACTAACTATCTTGTTCTTCCTGCTAGCCGCTCGTGATTTCACTGGCAGCGAACTAATCGGCACTATCGCTGGTTTTGAAGGTATTTTCTGTGGCGCTTCAGCTATCTACTTTGCAATGGCACAAGTAATCAACAACGAATACGGCCGCACAGTACTGCCTATCGGTGAGAAGAAAGCACCTCAAATGGCAACACAAGAAATTGCTGCTTAATGCTCTAACTCGGGAACAGTTAGTTTGTTATAAGCTGTTTATTGGTTATGAACAAAACAAAAGGGGTTAGCCGAAATGGCTAACCCCTTTTTTATGCGTTATTAATAGAGCCAGTTAAAGAGGTCTATTTGTTAAAGCAATCTATTTGTTAAGGCGAGTTTAAGCTGAAGGTTGCTCTACAGGTTTAGTGTCTGCAGTTTCAGCTTCAGGAGATTTTCCTGTTTTACGCTTGTACTTCTCTTCCCAGTAGGTAGCACCTTTAATGCCTAGTTTTACAGGGTTGAACGTGTACTCAGTGACGCCTTGTTTCTGCTGTTCTTCGTAGTCTGCAAGAGCTTTAAGCGCAGGCTTAGACATGAAGAAGATGATCAGAATACCGACAATGTTTAACCACGCCATCAAACCAACACCAACATCACCCATTGCCCATGCAAGGTTAGCTGTTTTAACTGTGCCATAGAAAACGGCAGTAATAAGAACAAGCTTAAGTACGAACATCATGCCAGGAATTTTGATAGTACGACGTAGGTAAGCAATATTCGTTTCTGCGATGTAGTAGTAAGCAAGAATTGTTGTAAATGCGAAGAAGAACAGAGCAAATGCGATGAACGGCTTACCAATGCCTGGTAGTGCACTTTCAATAGCAAGCTGTGTAAATACAGGACCGTTGGCACCAATGTTTGCTGCTAGGTTCTGAACAAGGAACACACCTTCAGCGCCGCCGTGAACGTTGTAAGCACCAGTGATGATGATCATGAACGCTGTAGCTGAACATACTAGAAGTGTATCGATGTAGATAGAGAACGCTTGTACCAAACCTTGCTGAGCTGGGTGATCAACACTTGCAGCCGCAGCCGCGTGAGGACCTGTACCTTGACCCGCTTCGTTTGAGTAAACACCACGCTTAACACCCCAACCAATTGCAGCACCGAAGCCTGCCATAGGTGTGAATGCATCGCCAATGATCATTGCGAAAACCGTTGGCACTTGGCCGATGTTTAGCAGAATGATAACGAACGCGATGATGATGTAAGCCAGTGCCATGAATGGAACAACGATTTGTGTGAAGTTCGCAATACGTTTAACACCACCAAAGATGATGAACGCTAGGATAATAGCAACTACAGTACCAGTGAAAATTTTAGCGAAACTGAATGTACCGATAGCTGTTTCAATCATGTCACCTGAGCCAAATGCAGCTTCTACAGCATTACCAATACTGTTTGACTGAACACCTGGAAGCAAAATACCACATGCAAAAATAGTCGCGATAGCAAAGATCCAAGCGTACCATTTTTGACCCATCGCTTTTTCGATGTAGTAAGCCGGACCACCACGAAACTGGCCTTCATCTTCTTCTTTGTAGATTTGCGCTAGCGTTGATTCTGCGTAAGCTGTTGCAGCGCCAAAGAAAGCCACTACCCACATCCAGAATACTGCACCTGGGCCGCCGAAACCGATAGCGGCAGCAACACCAGCAATGTTACCTGTACCGACACGGCCAGATAGAGAAACGGCCAGAGCTTGGAAAGACGAGATGCCTTTTGACGAGCTTTTACCCGATAGTAGCAAGCGCCACATTTCAAAGAAGTGACGGATTTGAACAAATCGAGTCATGATGGAGTAGAACAAACCTGCACCTAAACATAGGTAGATAAGTACTGGACTCCAGATTATTCCATTCAAAAAATCAACGAATGACTGCATGAGTATTTTCCCTGTTAGTTTTGCTTATGATTGTTTTTCGAACAACACAATACTTCACTTGTAACCCGAGTGTTAAATTATTTAACTGCTTATTAGGATTACTGTGACATAAAGCATGTTACAGGGAGTGTTTGTTAACGCTTAGTGCTAATTTGATAATCGTTTCATTAAAATTGATATGCAATTAGTTGTTTTTAGTGTCGGTTTGTAAAGTGAATAAATAGTGATTAATACAAATTTTCGAAACTCACAATATGTGTCAGAAGGGAAAGTAGAAGAAAAATGAGAGGAAACGTTGTTCAGTACTAATGACTGTTAACACATTACGACGGTAAAGACGCAAGAATATATCACCGATATAGTGAAATTACGCAGGTTTAAGGGGAGGTATTATTTAAAATGTCAGTAGTAATTTTAGAACTTTCCGTAAGGATTACCGCAATCAGAAATCGTGAATCAATCGCCTGTTTTAAACGACTTTAAATCCTTTCCCAACCAAAGCTTGAGCGAACTCAGACTGAGTGTTTGGATCTCCGTGAATCAAATGTACCTCTTTGGGTGGCACGGTTATTTCTTCTATAAATCGATTGAGATCATCTTTATCAGCATGGGCAGAGTAGCCAGACATGCCATGAATTTGAGCATTGACCTCAACGTGTTGGTTATCGATGGAAACCTGTTTCTCTCCTTGTTGTAGCTCTCGCCCGAGCGTTCCGTGAGCTTGATAGCCTGCTAAAATTACATCGGTGCGTTTATCGGGAAGTAAAGCTGATAAGTAGTTCATTATCCTGCCGCCCTGACACATCCCAGAAGCTGCGACCACAATTGCGGGTTCACCTGTCGAACGCAGGCGATTGACGATTTTCTTGTGCATTCTATGCCCATCAACAGTAATGCATTGCTCAAAAGCGAGTGGGTGACGTTTTAGTTCAAGACGTTGCTTTGCTTCTTGTCCCCACAGCTCTTTAAAGCGTCGGTAGGATCGCGTTACTTTCTCTGCCATAGGCGAATCGAGGATAATAGGAATATCGGCGCTGAGTTGATGTTCAAAGATCAGATTTTCGATATCAAACAGCAGTTCTTGTGTTCTTCCGATACTAAATGCCGGGATCAGGATGACACCACCATCGAGTAGTGAACGGTCAATAATTGCTTTGAGACGCTCAGAGCGTGTTGCAATATCGTCGTGCGTGCTGGTGCCATAAGTGGATTCAATAAATAGGTAATCGGCTTGTTGTGGTGGTTTCGGATCCGGCAGCAGTGGCGTGTTACTTGGACCCAAGTCGCCAGAAAAGACCACCACCTCTTGGTTGGGTAACTTAATCTCAATATAGGCGGAGCCTAAGATATGCCCGGCAGGTTGAAAACGGGCATACAGAGTATTTGGCCTATGATGATCCTTTCCGTCGTTTTGCTGTTTAGAGACAATTGGAAACCACTCTCCATAAGGCTTGGGAGCAATCAACGAATGAATCTTTTTGAGTATCAGCTTCGACTGTTTATTGCTGAGTCCTTGCAGCTTTATACCATCTTCAATCATTAAAGGAGCGAGTTCAGCCGTCGCCTGAGTGCAATAAATCGGTTGGTTAAAGCCACTGGCGAGTAACCAAGGTAATCGACCAATATGATCAATGTGAGTATGAGTCAGCAGCAGAGCGTTAAGGTGGGACGTTTCAAATTCAATATCAAGAGGGCGTGCGTCTTCCCCTTGAAGCTTTTTACCTTGAAGCTCTAAACCTTGAAAAAGGCCACAATCGATGAGTACCGCTTGGCCTGAATCTCTTAATTCGTGACAAGATCCTGTGACGGTATGTTTGCCGCCATGGTGAATCACTTCCATCGTTTACTCCCATTGCTCTATAAAGCCATTAACGCCTGTTTTTATTTTGCGGATAAGCGCCGGCATGTAAAACAAGAACAATGAGAGTTGCGATCGTTGAGTGTCTTTTTAAGTCATTGAGCGATGGCTCAGTGTGTTCGTTGTGAGTTAGCTCGTAGAAGAACGGTCTGAATCCAGCTCTGGGTGTTGTTGTTCCTCTAAACGAGCCACTTCGGCATCAAGTTCTGCGATTTTCTCTGCCATGAGTGCGTGACAGCGATTGGCTAACTCTCTTGCGTCGCTGAGCTTGTATCCAGACACATCGATAGGTTCCAGCATCTCGGTGATCACAATGCCATTATTAACTCGGTTGAGGTCAATCTTATTGTGCGTAGTGCTGGTACACATTGGGGTAATAGGTACGCCGGCTTCAATCGCCATCCGGAAAGCCCCTGTTTTGAATGGCAATAATCCACGCCCTTTACTGCGTGTTCCTTCTGGGTAAACCCAAACAGACAGATCTCTGTGATGGATCGCTTCTGCCACTTGCTTGATGGTATCACGTGCTTTGGACTTATCTTCGCGGTTAATCATGATGTTACCGGTGATCCAATACAGCAGACCAAAGAAAGGCACATACAACAAATCACGCTTGCCCAATGAAACAGTGCGAGGCCTTAGCATTCCTGGGTCGGTCACAAAGTCCAATATGCTTTGGTGGTTAGAGATGTAGACGCTTTTTTCTGACGTTGGCGCATTGTCTAGGCCGCGCTGCACCAGTTTTACACCGACGATCTTTTGTAGCTGGTTGAACCAACGACAGAAAACGTACACATGCTTGGGGTTCTTGGGGCTAAACAAGCAGTAAACAAAAGCAAATAGGGTGGTGATAATAATAAACACCGTAGCCAAAATTATACGAAGAACAGCAAGCACAACTCACTCCTTACTCACTACAAAATTGTAATGGTTAAATCGTTTTAGGTCGTTGAAGTTTTTACCCTATTTAACCAAATTGCAACAATTTACTGTAATAGAAGCGTGTTTTTAGATCTGTATATAAAACAAGGACTAACAATGGGTGTTTGACACAGTTATCGAGCTTACACGTGTTCACCAGTAATGGTTAATGATCACCAATATTGTTTATTTGGATCTGACTTTTCCACCCATTCCGGATCTTGACGCGATTCTAAGTAGAGCTGTAGGCCGTTATAAGACATGAAAGCCGCAGGACCTCCTAAGTGTTCGAAATAGTCAAAATAATCATCTTCGAGTGAACAAAGGTGAGCTAAATCTTTAACGTTATTCATCATTGCCCATTGAATAGCGAACACCGGAGCCGTCGAACCTGAAATCGTGACTTCTTCAACATTTGGGTTAAACAGTGAGTTAGCTTGTTCAAGCAATATCTCTTCTTGCTCAGACTCTTGCTGTAAAACCTCTTCGATGATCTCCGAGCGCTTGGTATTGGAGACATTCTTGTTCAGCTTGGCGATTCGCAGTGCGTAGCTAAATCGGTCTGATGAAACGATGTCGACAAGTTGCGATAGCAGTTCTTTATCCACCCCTGCCGCCTTGGTGAAGTAGTCGATACACGAATTGATTGAAGCATAACGAGTACCGTCGAATTCAAAGCCACTGGTTTCGTCGTAGGCCTCGATTACAATGTCATCAACCGACAAAGGCCAACCTTTATAGTCAATTCGCTGCTTGGCGATTTGATACATCTTCCAAGCACTGCGCCCAAACCCGCCAAGCGTCGAGCCAGAGAAATCTGAATCAATAAGCTCTTGCTCCGTCCAGTTCTCACCAATCCCTAAGTGCTTTGCGTATTTATCGATGAGTGCGTGTTTTATCTGATCGCGCACAGCCCAAATTGAGGTCAGATTCTTTGAGTAGTTAATTCTCGCACACTCATTACAAGTCGGCAGTGCTATCGGTGAGTGACCAATCTTGGCAACAGCTTGCGCTGTCTTAGGAAATTCAACAACATCATTGGAAGGTTCACCACAAAACCAACAGGTGTGGCGTAGGTTGAACGGGGTATCTATATGTGAGTATGTGTTCATTAGTCTAATTCTGCAGGGGGTGAGGTTGGGGTAGCATCAAAATAATTATCCTTGTTCACGTGTCACCTTGCACCTGGTTTGTTTCATTTTCCGTGGAGTTTAATTTTAAGTCGTAGATTACAGGAATCGTCCTATAGATATATATTGATATAAAACAGTGACTAACGATGAATGTTTATGGATGTAGCTGAAGTTACATGTGCCGCTAGTAATCCTGTATGGCCGCCATTACTATGGTGTTAATTTTCTTACTCCAATAGCGCATATGTCCTCATCGATTCCTTTTTGCGATAAAAATGCTGATCAAAATCAGTAGATGTGGACTGAATTGAAGGGAATATCGATTTGGAGAAATAGAGTCATTTAAGTCCACTTAGTTTATATAGCGAAATTAGCATTGATTCCCGCTATTTTTGTATAGCTTTTTCAATATAGGATTCTACTCATGGAAAAAAACAAATGTATATGGTAGAAAGTTCATAAAATTTCGTATAAAAGCCCCCTGTCAGTTTGAGGTGACACGTAGTATGGATCGTTCGTTAGTTGATACATTTAGCCTTATCAAGGCCCATGAATTATTACTTCCAGATTTTCAGAGAGACTATAAATGGAATATTCCAAAACAACAAAGTCTCATGGCTTCAATTTTGCTCAACTTTCCTGTGGGGAGCTCACTCATTCTTAAAGGTCATTCTGATGATTTTGCTTTAAGAAAAATTGGTGAAACGGGGCAATTTAGCACTGGTTCTTCGGATCCTTGTGAGTACCTTTTAGATGGGCAGCAACGTACCACTACGTTATATAATGCTTTTAATGATGTATACAACTTCTCAAAGTTTTCGACACTAGAAGAACTGACTGAATTCGTTTCGTTAAAAGCTAATCCAATGAAGGTGCGTTGGTTTATTCGAGTTCCTGTTTTAGGAACTGTTAATGAATCTGTTACTGATTTGTTCGGGGCAAGTAAGGTTAAATTTGACAAGGAGACTGCAGACCTATTTGAACCTGATGACATTATTGATGTTTTTAATGGTGAAACTTTTAATGAAAAAAACAACAAAGGTGTTAGTAAGTGGTTTTCTCCCTACTATCAATTAAAACTGCTTCTTGAAGGTAAAACAGAACCTCAAATTGCCACTCAGTTTGTAGAAGATTGTGTTAACAGAGGTATGATTCCTTTGTATTTAGTTGGCTCTAAACCCGCCTTGGTCAGTCGAATATTAAAAGGTATTGCGGAAAAGAATGCACAAGCTATTCGAGATGAGTTCGAATTAGACTTTGAGCATATTAAATCGAATTATGATAGCGCTCAAGTTTTCGATGGCTACTCTTCGATAGAGGAATTCGAAAGTGATGGGTTAGTTTATTCAGATGAGTTGGATAACATCTTTGTGAATTGCAAAAATGATTGGCAAAACGATGTAAAAAACTATCTCATTAAAGATATTTATGAAACATACTCTTTAAGCAGCATTGTTACTGATGATATTCGACGTGCAATCCCAATATTTTGTCATCTGAACGACGGTGGAATGCCCCTTGATGATTTTGATTTGGTTTCAGCAAAAGCAGCGAAGAAGCTTCCAACTGATACTGTAACTTATTCAATGAGCACAATCGTTCGTAATATGTTTAGTCATCCATTTATCCTTTGTGACACATTGAAATATGACACCAGTTCACGCTCAGGTTTATTGGATTTTTCTAACTTTGACCTGTTAGAGGACGGGCTACCTAAGGGCTATGTATCGAAAGCGATTCTTGCAATTTGTACAGCGTTAGCAATTAGAGAAAAGTCTAACTCAGGTGATTTCATAGTTAAGAAAAAGGATACTAGTTCAAAAACCTTATTGAGCTTGGACACTGAGACTATTCGAGAGTATATGGAAATAGCAACAGAAGCAGTACAACGTGCTATTTCATTCTTAATATGTAGATGTGGTGTATATAACGGGAAGAAATTACATTACAAGTTGATGATTCAACCTATAGCCTATGTGTTAGCTGATGATGGTATTTGGAATAGTCAGTCTTCTTTAAAACGAGTGGAATATTGGTATTGGTCTAGTGCCTTTTCTGGGCGTTACTTATATGACCAAAGTGCAGTAGTTATAGAAGATATCAACCAGCTCTACGATTGGGTTAAAAATGATGAAGGTTCTATTATATTGGGTAGAGAATCTAAGATTTTCGATGATGATAAATATTGCTCTAAGGATCTTCTAACACAGAAATTAAATGAATACCCTAAAGAAGGCATTCACTCTTTAATTTTGCAGTATGTTTTAAGTGAATCTTCTAGTTATGACTTACTCGCTGATAGAAATGAGCCTCTAAATAGTTACCAATTGAATACTAATGGAGATGTAACGCTATGGCCTACAGGTTCTTCTGGTGGATTGAATGATCATCATATTATACCTTTGGGAATGATTACTGGATTAGGAGAGAAGACTGAAGAAATTAGAAAAGATCCTAACCATAAACTCAACACTCCATTAAATCGAGTGTTGATATCTAGCGATGCTAATAATGCAATTAGTTCTATGGATCCATCCCGATACTTCGCTGATATACCGTCAAACAGTATCGTTTTACAGTCTTTATTGATTGGTTCTACTTTTGGAACGATCTCGACGTCTTCTAGTGAATCTGCTATTTCGACTGCTTTAGAAGAAAGGTTTGACAATTTGGTTAAATCGGTTGGTTCAAGGCTATTAAAGCTTAGAACTTAATCAATATATAAAAATGAGTGGCTGCTGCCACTCATTTTTGAAGGTCTATTTATAACACGTCACACAAGCACCACCACCTTCATCAAGGTCGTACATTGCATCCATATCTAATGTGTCAATTAGCATACTTTCATCTACCATAGCATGCATACCTAAACGACGCTTACGCTCGCGAGCTTTTTTCTTCTCAAAGCGTTTCTGCACTTTTTCGTGGTTTGCTTTAATTTGAGCAATACGAGTAGGGTCTTCTAAAGACTCTAGAGGTTCGTTTGGACCCATCCAAAAGAATGTTTCACCATTCGCACTTGTTTCTGCTCGCTTCTCATAAGATTTTGCTTCAGCAAAAGCTTCTGGGTGTCGTTCCATAAGACGAACCCACTCAATTTTACGTTGGAAGAAACAAAATGTGCATCCTGAACGAGAGCGCCACTCATAATATTTTGGCAAACCGAGTCCTGCACTATCAAGAATATCAAGTACGCCTTGCTTCTTAATACCGTCATCAGCAAAAGGCATTTTTATCTTCAAGTACTTTTGACTTTCATTAGGACGGTAGCCGTCTCGCCAAGGTTCATCAGCACGAATGCCTACATAAGACACTACTTCATACCCTTCGTCTAAATAAGGCTTAATCCACTTTTCAAATGGTTCAAGCTTCATACGAATAGTGCACCAGCGTTGCTGTCCTGCAGGTAAGAAATTGTTGTGCTGTTCTAGCCAGTAATCAAACCCTTTTTTGTCATTTATATGAGATATTGGTTTGCCAAGAACAATTTCTAGTTGCTCTAGATAATCGTAAACTTCTGGTAGTTCTTTTCCGGTATCAGTAAAGAAATAATCGATGTCGATCTCAGGGTAATTTCTTGCCATGTAAACCGCTAGGGCAGCACTGTCTTTGCCACCAGAAAGCCCGAGAACATGTTTAACTTTACGTTGTTGACTCATGATTAATACCTATTCATTTAACCTTGAGCTTCCAGTGCTTGTTTCAATAATGTTTGTAAAACATGTATGCGCTCGAATTCATCCATTTCTAATTCTTTTAAGGTGTGCTCTACATGCTTAATTCTTTTATCGGCATTGGCTTGCTCTACAATGCGAACTTCTTTTTTATATGACTGTAGTTGACCGTCATTACCTTCCAGGACGAGAGATACTAATTTAGTTTTTATCTCTTTTACCTGATTACCTGGCGCTGTATCGGACGATTTAACGACGCTTAAGAAGTCTTGAGCAAATTCACTAATCTTTGTTGATGCAGTAAGCAGCAGGCCTTCATTCCAACTTTGCTTACCACGGCCAATTACGATCTGAATCATGCTTTCTAGCCACTCAAGTAGACCTTCTTCGCTTTTTCCTAGCTCTCGAGCAAAAGCTTTCAGGCGAATATCTCCCGCTTTTTGTTCAACTAGCTGGCACATAGATTTAAGTTCTTTTCCGCTCTCTGGGAATAATGTTTTTACCTTTTGCTTGATATCTTTGAGCATCAACTCGTGCTTGCTACGCAATAGTTTGAAGTGATGCTCCAATACATCTACTTTTTGAGTAAACGTAAGCTCACTTTTAGGATCGAGGTATTTAGGTAAATCTACAATCAACAAAGCATGAGGATCGTTAGCTTGCAAGAACAGATCTCGAACTGAGATTAACTTCTTATTTTCAGTATAATCAGCGTCGAAGTCGTGCGCGTTCTTAACCCAATTAGGTAAGTTGTGCATAGTTGTAACTAACGGGCTAGCAACAGATAAAATATTATTTGTTACATCTCTGTTAGTTTCAGCTGCAGCAAATGAAGCTAAAAATTGCAGCCACTCTTGCTCTGATTTATCTAAAACAATGAATTTAACGGCTAGATCTTGTGGAGACTTAATTAACTTATGTACATAATCAACATCAGGCTCTGCGATAAATGCATATTCACCACCAAGATCTTTTTCATAAAAAGCAACTTTATCACCCAGTGATTTTAAGAATGCGAGTAAGAAAATCGGTGTAACACCTTGCGTAATCCCATAAGGTGTTTTGCTCCATAGAGAAACTATTTCTGATAAGCGAACGTTGCGACCTGAGTTTTCTATCAAGTAATCACTTGCTGCATCGAATAGGGCTTTTAGCTTCGGGTCAATATTAGCATCATGGTGCCAATGTTTTTCATTTTCAGCTTCAAACGTATGAATAGCTGTATTTTTTAGACAGCTAATATACATAGACATCTCTGGTGGATGACCAGTAATCCCCAGACTCTCTTCACCTTCTTGATCTAACATTGCTTCAAGCAATTTCTTTAGAGCGGAAACAGCAGTACCTGATAGCTTATTACGGTTCACAAGCTCGTTCATTATTACTGGAGTTGCATTGAATACTTTTTCTGCAGTGTCACTTACGATAGTACTCAATGTCTTTGTGTCACTTTTTTGCCCAAAGCAATACCAATCAGCATTACTAAACGCCTCATTGATGGCATTATCTAAAGCAATTTCGGCATTGATCAAGCGACCATTGTACTCTTTTTGAGCGACATTATCGTGCTGTAAAGTTGCGCCAATCTCCTTGTCTGATTTTATCAGCTCAAGTGCATATAGTTCTTTTGCAAGGGCGGTAATTTCATCAGAGCTCTTAGCGCTAGCTAGGATGAGGGTCGGATATTGTTTCGAAACGTCTTGTAGTTTTTTTTCATTAGTTTGGTTTAGTAGCAAAACCAAGTTTGCAAACTCACCTTTACGCTCGGCAATTAGGTGTTGTGCAAATTCATCATCAAAATTATCAGAGATAGATTGCTCAGCCCAACGCAAAGTGCCGACTTTGTGGTAGTAACCTTTTGCAATAATCTGCTTTGAGAAAACAATATGATTAATGGCTTCGTTACTCGTACCTTGCTGCTCAATTTTCTCTTCGATTAAACTTGGAATATCTAAGTCAGAGCCTTCAAATACGACCCATGAAGACAAGTGCTTACGGTAGATGATACAGGATGCATTTTTTAGACTGTGCAAATATTCATCCAATTCTTCCTGATCATGTACGCTTGAAGCTGCGAGCAGCATTTCTTCTGTTGCGGATAGGTTTGCCGGTTTTCCAAATAGAGTAATGAGTGCAATAGACTTCAGTATCTCAATTGCCTTCTCTGGTACTTGCTTTTTAGTTGCTTGGCGAATTGATTCTGTAGCTGCAGCCCAACCATGACCATCCGGAGAACCAAGGATTGCGTGCTCTAAGTTTACCTCTAGGTAATCCCAAAGGTGTTCTAGAGTATACCGAGCATCACGATTTACATTCTCTTTCAGAAACATCTGGAAGCTATTTTGCTCATGGGAGTTTAAGAAGCTAAACGTACTACGCTCGTTCTGACTGAATCGGCGCTTTGAAATTGGTCCAAGAATTAGAGCCGTTAAAGGGTGCAGAGGTACACATTGCTCGAGGCGCTGTTTCAACTGTTTCTTACGATCAGATTTATTTTTATCCAATGCTTCCAGTACTTGCTGGACGACACTATCATCTGAGTTGTCGATAGACTCAGAATGAGTGATAGACTTACCTATTAAAGCAACGGTTTCATCCGTTGAAACATTGTAAAGAATGTCATTATAACGACCTTGGATCTTCCCCCACTCTTCTTGGAGTTTTGTGCCACGATCTTTCGCGTACTCACTAAATGCTTGGTGAAGAAGACCAACAAAAATTACAGGTGTATCAATTCGGCCTAGTACCTCGGCTAAATCTTGAAAAAGGTGAAGTTCACCACGATTTTTGTTGATGAATTCAAGGCTTTTCCCCATTTCATCTGCAAGCAACAACACACCATCAACCAAGCTATTAGCTTCATTGAAAAGTGACTCCCAAGTCTCAATCAGATGAGACTCGCTTTTTATTTCCACTTTACTGTACTTGCTATGGAGCTGCTTTGTTGCAGAATGCTCCAAAAGAGCCTCAAGAGTGGCATCCCAAAATGTATTTACAGGGTTATTTACACCGCCAACGGAACGAATCTGTAGCCAACCTTTTGAATAAACAACGCTTTGATCTAGTAAATCTTTTGATTCCGAATTGATAACCTCAATGGCGGCATCTCTCACCTCTGCATCTTCATGCAATAGGCCTGTAAGGAGCAAGGCGATAGTAGATTTACCTGAACCATAAGGACCAGTCAGGGTGTATGCACTCTGACCAGTCTGTGAGTACTGTCTAAAGAGTGTTTCTAGAGCCGACTGTGCTGTACCGTGATACACTAGTCCTTGAAAGAACTCCGGGCTAAGATCGCTATCAATACGTGTAGAACGTTGTTGTCTGGTTGCGATTGAGTATTGTTTGATAAGCGTCACGTATTATTCCCCGTGATAGTAGTTTTCTAGGAACATCGCAGGATCTACACTCTGTAAATCGTCAAAGTTATGTTGCACTTGTCTTAGTCCTTGAGTGTCGGTCCAAGCAATATTACCTTTGCTTAGAATCTCCAATTCGTCTAATTTTTCACTCAACCCGCTTGTTGTTAAACGGAAAACACGTCCAGGAGAGCCTACGTCGTTTAGCAAAGAGTCGAATGATAAAGTGTTGTTATTATTTATTTTTTTACCATCACTATCGAGTTGCTTACGCATAATGTAATCGATCAGAGCATATCCAAAAACTGCCGTAGGTAGCGATTTATGTAGTGATAGTTCAGCACGATAATCTTTAGCCGACTCTTGTGAAATGAGTCCTAGTTCAGTGAAAGGTGAGGTAAAGCTATCTTCATTTACTTTGCCGGAAGCCGTAGTTTTAACGGCGTACATCTGAAACAAGCAGTCGATATCTTTTTTTAATGTTGCTTCAGTTAGATCTTTCTCATGATTCTCCAGTGACAATTGAATATCTTTTGCCAGTTGAAGCTTATCGATTCTTACGCCGTTGAAATAGTTAAAGAACCAGCGTGCAGTGTTCAGCTCAGCATTTTGACTATCTATTGATTGCATCAGCCAGTGAAGTAACCACACAGTTCCCGTATTATCTAAATATTCATCGAGCGCGTTTTCACCAACAAAAAGCCTCTCTGCTAGATCAGTCAGCTTATAGGTCTGCTTTTTTTTATCTGTGCATTCAACAAGGTTAAGTGCGCGAATCCAGTGTCTTACAGATAACACCATGTTCTTACCCATACCCATTGAAGTCATCTGTTCTTCGATGTTTTCTTTGCTAGAAAGAGAGTTGCCTTTGATAACTTCTTGAATTATTTTATAAATCCAACCATATCGGATCGGGAAGGTTTGATGTCCTGAGAACTTTAGACTGCTAGATTCGATTGACAATTTGTGTACCTTTGCTGTTTGGAGATTTTATCCAGTTTTAGATTCTACCCGTTTGAATCAAAACTTCTACAGGTAAGAAAAGCATTCTGCATAATTTTTTATGGTACCATGTTCGGCATGCATTTAAATTCATTTGGCGGAAATTGGTAAGAAATCAATAACCCTAGATGATAATCTTATGACCTTGGTCACTGTGTGGATGCATAATGTCTACTATTTTTCACTAAAAATCATTATCTTAGTGGACTAATTGTTAGAGTTACATAAATTACGACTACTTGTTGTTCAGCTATCATAGTCAGGTGTTTGAGAAAATTTTTATGAAAGAGTTAGCGAGTATCTTTACTGCAAAACCTAAATCAGTGTTTGATATGCTTTGTCAGGATGAAAAAACAGGCTTTTACATGCCTGCATATCAGCGTCCTTATTCATGGACAGACAGAAATATAAAAGACCTGTTCAATGACCTTGATAATGTTTATCGTCGACTTATTGAATTCGATGACGCAATCATATTCTTAGGCTCTTTGTTAGCTGTAAATGATGACGGTTCTGCAATATACCCTAAAGTAGAGAGACAGTACCCTTCGAGCATCAAGCTTGTGATCGACGGGCAACAGCGACTGACTACATTAACTATCATTACCTCAATACTAAACGAACAGTTGCAGTGCAAATTTTCTTATCTAAAAAATGATATAGAGAATAAACAGCATTCAGCTGACATGTATTCCGCACTTGAGCGACTTGAAGAGCTTGTTTTGGAAGCGATCTCTGACACAAGCAAGTTCGTTATTACCACATCTGCTCGCCATGATGTGTACAAATACCAACCCAAAATAATCCGATCACAAGTAGATTGTTGGGGCAAAGATGAGAAATCTGCACAGTACCAAAGTCCACTAGCGAACTTTTTGATCAAGTATCAAGCTCATATCATCGAACAATCTAAAACAACTAGATTTAAAGAATTTGATGAGAAGACACTTAAGTCCGAAGACAAGACTGAACAAAATGTTGTAGGTAATATCAAAGAAATACGAAAGCAGTTAAATCGAGTAATGGATGGTTTTTATTGTCCTAAATTAGATAAAAATTCGACGTCGAATGACTCTTATATTGAACTAAAGTCACTGAAAGTAGAGAACTTTAGAGAGAGTTTAGATTTTGTTGTTGATGATCTTCTTTATGATTATGCTTCCGAGTCAAAATACGTTAGTGAGTTGCTTTACCTGACTTCTTTTACCAAGTTTTTGTTAAATCGAGTGTGTTTAACTTACGTTGAAGTAAATAGTGAGTCTTACGCCTTTGATATGTTCGAAGCTTTGAACACTACGGGAGAGCCCCTTACTGCACTTGAAACATTTGTTCCGAAAATTATCGAACATATTCAAAACACAGAAGATGAAGAAGAGCGTGAGAATACTCTTAATAGTTTGAATTCTATTAATAGTCGTTTTGAAGGTATTACCAAACCAGCAGAGAAAAATAAGCTGACTAAGGCCCTCATTTTAGGTTACGTTCGCGCTTATGTAGGCAGTGCCAAAGTGACGCACCTAAGAGACCAAAGAGACGCTTTCCTTCAATCTTTCGCAAAATGTCCAGTTGCGCTGAGAAGTGACTATGTAGATCAGTTGTGCTTCACATCTGATTTTATTTTTGAATGTTGGCAGCCAATACAGCACTCCCCTCAGGTAAATGGCTTAGTTAAAGAGCCTGAACTGGATCTCGCAACTGTTTGTTTCCGTTATTTGACAGATATAAAGCATGATATTGTAATTAGCCTCTTAGTTCAGTTTGCTCTTAAAGATCAAAGAAATGAACGAAATGGTATAGAGTCTTCAGAGTTTCATGAAGCTTTAAAAGCTATCACAGCATTTAGTGTTCTTTGGCGTGCAATGAGCGGTGGTGCTGATGGTATTGATACAGTCTACAAACAACTACATGAAAGAACTTTAGAATTTAATGAGTCAGAATATCAACCATTTAAACTTCAAGACGGCTTTATCAACATTAAACTAGATGTTTTAAAGAAGTTCTTTGTACACAAACTAGAAGAAAAAATTGAAAAGAAAGAATCCGTACAAGTAAGCATAGTTGAGCAATGGCTTGACGTTTGTAGCTCTCAACTGCATCTAGCAAAACCAGGTAATCAAAAAATGCTTATTTTATCTGCATTTCATGGTATGGAATTTAGTGAGGGAAGTTTTGTTCGTTCCAACGAAGAAAGAAATAACTTCCTAAATCTTCCTATGTGGAACAAAATTTCAGAGAAAGACATGGTGGATACAGTTTTCTCCAAGAGCAAAGAAAACTTGAGTGAATGGAGTGCTGAACTTAGAGATATTGAAGTGAACCAGAAACTTGGTAACGTTTTGATTGATCCTCGAGGAACGCTAAAGCCAAAAGCCCTCTCTGGTTGGGAGCACTTAGCAGGAAGAATGCAAGATGCTCTTAACGATGATTTAATTGTGAACATCGATGAGTTCGTAGAAGCTAAGCATAGTACGGAAGGTGAGCTTCAGGCCGCTTCTCTAAAACTAATTCGAAAATACTCAGAAATTGTTTATTCACAACAGTGGAATGAGCAGGCGGTCAAACAAAGAACCATTGCGTTGTTAAACAATGCTTGGATTAACCTGCGTACTTGGTTGGATTAACGGGTAGATTTATGTTTAAAGATATTCAATGGAATTACACTTACTCAACTGAAGATGACAATATTTTAGCTGATTTTTATATTCCATTGATTTCTAGGTCTATTACTTATGATCGAGCTGTAGGCTACTTTTCAGCTGGAATACTGAACTATATTGGTGTTGGATTAGATAGCTTTATAACATCTAATGGTAAAATGAGGCTTATTATTGGCGAACCTCTTTCTGAAGAGGAATATATTGCTGTATTGGATGGAGAGAAAATCAAGCTAAACCAGCTTCAAGAACAACTTGCTAGTTTACTTTTAGAACGAAAAAATAACAGTTTAAAAACTTTATGTTATTTAGTTGCGACTGGAAAGCTTGAAATTAAGTTTGCTTTTCGTAGGCGTGGTATGTTTCATCAAAAGATTGGCATAGCGAAAGATATAGCATCTAATGTTATTGTTTTCGAGGGTTCTGCAAATGAGACTCCCAGTGCGTACAGTGATGATATAAACTCTGAGCAAGTTAGCCTTTACCCTAGTTGGACAAGTGCTTATGAATCCCACGGGAAAAAATATCAAGAAAATTTTGAAAATTTATGGAATAACTCAAAACCCAATACAAAAGTTATTTCCGTCACTAATTCTTTTTATAAGCAAGTTCAAGATAAGGTTGATCTAGAATATCTTTATAAAGAAATAGCTGAGTCTGAGAGTATAATAGATTGTGGTGAAATTAATGCTGAAAATGATCTTTCAGATGACTACCCTGAATTAGTATTTAGTTACACTTTTGACAAGGGGGTTCATGAGCCACCTCAGAAGTACTCTCCTTCAAAATTGATTAAAAGTATTGAACCGAGAACTCCAGAATTTATAGGGAGCAAGTCTTTTAAGTTGTTCCCTCATCAAAGGAAAGCCATTAATAGTTGGTTTAATAGTGATTGTGTTGGCTTGTTTAAGTTAGCAACTGGTTCGGGAAAGACGATAACGTCAATGTGTGCAATGGTAGAGTTGTATGAGAGTCGTATCAAACAAAGTAAAAGCACATTCGTGACTATATCTGTACCCTATATTGAGTTGGCAAACCAATGGGTAAAGGAACTCAAGAACTTCAACATTCACGCAATAAAATGTTTTGAGACAAGCTCTCAATGGACTAAAAAACTTGAGCGAGAAATTCAGCTATTTAATCTAGGCGATCTTAAATTTTGCTGTGTTGTTGCAGTCAATGCCACGTTTAGAAGTGAGTTGTTTCAAAGTTTGCTTGGCCGAATAAACTCTTCGGATCTTCTCGTTATCGGAGACGAATGTCATCATTTTGGATCTGAAAGTATGATGAAAGCTCTCCCTGACTCAAGATATCGACTAGGATTATCGGCGACGCCATTCCGTAGCGATGAAGACGAGCTAGACAGTCCATTCCCGGATATCGCTAGAAAAAACTTGTTAGAGTATTTCAACTCAATAGTCGCGGTCTATACGTTGCAGGATGCGATAAATGACGGGGTGCTTTCTAGTTATAGATACGATATCGTTCCTGTGTATCTTACTGAGTTGGAGCAGGAAGAGTATGACGAGCTATCTCAATCGATAACAAGGTTGGTACTCAAAAGAAAAAATGCTCCCCTTTCAAGTGATGAACAGATGTCTCTAACAACAATGTGTGGGTTGAGAAGTCGAATATTGGCTACATGCGCGCATAAAATTCCAGCCTTGATTAACTACTTGAAAGATATGAGGCAAGATAACCTGAAACATGCATTATTTTACGTGGGTGAGGGTAAGGCTCCGGGTACAGATGAACCTTATTTAGATTCAGCTACTAGAGCGTTGTTTTCTCTGGGGATAAAAGTATCTAAATTTACCTCGTCAGAAAGTAGCGAGCAGCGTAAGCGAATAATGGATGATTTTAAAGAGTGTATGATTGATGGCTTAGTCGCTATGAAGGTTCTTGATGAGGGCATTGATGTACCGGTGTGTCAGCATGCGTTTATATTAGCTAGTACAAGAAACCCGCGACAATATGTTCAAAGGCGTGGACGCGTACTAAGGAAAGCAAAGGGCAAAACGCAAGCTGAGATAATCGACTTTGTTGTACTTCCTAATCCCGATGTAGTTTCATCTTACGCTAAGCAATTGAAAAGTGCTGAAATGACTCGAGTTAGAGACTTTATGAATACAGCCTCTAATATTACCGAAATTCAAAAACGAATAGAGTATATTTAACCATGAGTTTTGATTTAGATAGCCTTAAATCTCTGTTTGATGAGATTGAAAAAGAAACAGAAGACCTGAAAGGTATATATTCAAATAAGTCGCCTGTTCATAAAGCTGCTTGTGAAATCATCGAACTTGAGCGTAGAAATTATTACGGTGACTCTCAAGAGTCTAGGATTCAAGGTAAGGTTAGAGATATTATTGATAAATATGCAGAAGAGATAAATAACCATGAAGTTGATTAGTATTGAGCTTAAGAACTTTCGTCAGTTCTATGGTAAACAAACTTTAGACTTTTCTACTGATGCACTCAAAAATGTAACCCTTATTCACGGCGAAAACAATGGTGGTAAGACGGCTTTGTTGAATGCTATGCGTTGGTGCTTGTATGAAGAACTGACAAAAAACCTTTTGGACAAAAAAGACTTAATAAATAAGCATGCAAAGGCAAAAGGTGAACTAAGTTTTCACGTGTTTATACAACTTGTTCATGATACTAAAATATACGAAGTTCGGCGCTTTATGAAAAATACTGGTAGGGTCGATTTTCGCGTATATCTCATAGAAAACGGGCAGTACACAGAACAAGCTCAACCACAGTATTTTATTAATACTATTCTGCCAAAAGAAATGTCTGGATTCTTTTTCTACCAAGGTGAAGGAGAGGGCACTTTAAATAGTGCGAATGATTTTAAGTACGTTACAAAGTCAATTGAAGAAGTTCTAGGCTTTACAGTAGCTACCAAAACGATTAAACATTTGAAAGCCGTAAATACTAAGTATCAAAAAACTCTTAAAGAGCTCGATACTTCAGGAGAGTCAGCTAGGCTCCTGAGGGATAAAGAACAAATTGATAAGCGTTTAACCGATGACATCAAGAAAGTTGATGAACTAGAGCATGAGGAAGTTAAACTCAACAAAGATATAGATGAGCTTACTAGGGTGATACTATCTTCGGACGTAGAGTCTGTTAAGAAGAAAGCCAAAGAAAGAGATATTGCTGAAAATAGCTTTAATCGCATTCAGCAAGAGAAAACCAAGCTGTTGAATGGCAAAGACATGAAATTAGCTTCCTGGTTTACTAATGCGTATACAGCGAAGCTAGAACAGCTTTCATTAGATGAAATTAATACAGAAGAACTTAAAGAAAAGTTGAAGTTCTCCGTAGATAGAAGGCTGCTTGAAGAAATATTTAGTAATGCTTCATGTATCTGTGGTAGTGAAGTTCATGAAGGCTCTGATGCTCATGCGATTTTAAGTAGTTTCTCAAAATATTCGGTTGACCCTGAGTTGAAAGTTAGGTGGAAAAGAACGCTAGAGTTGCATAATCAACTAAAGGGGCAGAGCTCTATGTCTTTCACTCATATGAGAGACTACCTAAATAGCATTAGTCAGTGTGAGAGAGATGAGGAAGAACAGAAAAATATAGTCAATGAACTGTCTGCGCAGCTGAAAAATATCAATATTGGAGATCTCTCTCAAAAAGAAGAACAACGAGATAGTTTAAAAGCTAAATTGAATTTCGTGACGCAACAGTTAGCAAGAAAGAAAAACTCTGTTCTGCAAGACAAGTTAGATATTCTTGATATCGATGAGAAATTGCACCGATTTTCAATGTCGCAGCCGCAGCTAGTGAAAGCAGAAAATCTGATTTCTGCTACCACTAAGATTCTCGAGTTATATAACTCTGAGTTGGCTAAAGCCTCAGAGGGCGTAGATGATATTCTTTTAAAGAAAATGCAGGATTTGTTTGCGAAAGTGGCATTCAATGGTTACACAGCAGCAAAAGACGGAAAGGGTGCTTGGAGAATAGTGGATGCGAATAATCAGCCAGTTGCCGCTGGTAATGGCTACCAGGCAATGTTAGCCATTTCTTTTATTGTAGCATTGATCGAGTTTGCGAAAGATAGAGCGACAAGCAGTCGTTATCTGTTAACACCTGGTACGATAGCTCCTTTTGTAGCAGATTCGATACTAGCTTTTATAGGCCCAGATAATGGTCGTGAGCTTGTTAAGTTTATTGCCAACTCGGTCGAGCAATGTGTGTTTATGTTTTCTCAAGCCCAGTGGACCGAATCCCATACAGACATCGGTTTAAGAGATCGAGTTGGAAAGGAGTACAACCTAGTTCAACACACAGTACTCACTGAAGATGAGTTTAAGGGGGCGTATCCAACCAAGTTGACAGTTGGTGAGAATCAGCATGATGTTGTCAGGTTCGCTAGTGAGTTTGACAAAGTGACTATCGAGGAGGTGCATTGATATGTCGGCTGAAACAGCATGGAGAGATTTAAACGTGTATCGAGATTCGAAGTATGACAATCTCGTCACTAGGTTTTGTAGTACTCGTACCAAAGCAACAGAGCAAGGTAGTCAGCAAAGTATCATCTTTAAAACAGTAAAAGAGCTAATGGTTTTTGCGGCTTTAATCGGGCTCGAAAACGAAAATTATAAGCCTATTTCTGGTGGCAAAAAGATACCAATAACGCTAGATACGTACAGTAGAACTAAACACGATGCATATATTTATCTAATAGCGTTAAGTAAAGAGCCGAGTTTAGATGTTCTTAAAAATGAAAATCTTCCTAATGCTATTAAGCATTTCGAAGCATACTGTAATGGTGGTCTAGAGATAGTAAGTAACTGGATTCTAGAAAACCTGAGTGAAGACATAGGTTCGAATACATTGTTCAATAGAGTTTTAGAACACCTTGCAGCAAACAATGACTAAATATTTTGATTATGCGGCATCAACACCGGTATCTACGGAAGCTTTAGAAGCTATGGCCTCTTGGCAAAATTACAACTTTGCCAACCCTTCTGCAGCTCATGTTGAAGCTGAAAAGGCCTCGAGTGCCATACAACAGGCTCGCGAATTAATTGCTGATAAAATAGCAGCTATGCCTAGTGAGATCATTTTCACTAGTGGAGCAAGTGAATCAAACAATTTGGCCATTAAAGGTCTTGCGTTTAAGCACTTAAATGAAAAAGGACATTTGATAACTTCTTCGATTGAACATAAGTGTATTTTGAATACTTGTGCTTACTTAGAGGAGCTTGGGTTTGAAGTTACCTATTTACAGCCTAACGTGGATGGGGTTGTTTCAGCGGAACAAGTAGAAAATGCTATAAGGCCTAACACTCTACTTATCTCAATACATCATGTGAACAACGAGTTGGGCACCATTCAACCAATTGAGGAGATAGGTGAAGTAGCGTTTGATCACGATATCCCCTTCCATACAGATGCAGCTCAGAGCTTTTGTAAGTTAGATATTGATGTAGATGATATGAATATCGATATGCTTTCATTGTCAGGGCATAAAATCTATGGCCCTAAAGGGATTGGTGTACTTTACGTTAGAGATGCTCGCGAATCTGAGCTAGTACCATTGATCCATGGTGGAGGCCAAGAGCTTGGCTTACGAGGTGGAACATCCCCAACCCCTTTAATTGTTGGTTTAGGGGTGGCAGTTGAACATTTTCCTTCCGAGGCATCTGATCAACAGATTGAGTTTGAAGATATAATAAGTAAATACTGTTTTAGCCGCAATGGTGGTGATAACGTTCTACCTACTACTTGGAACATTACGTTTGAAAGTGGTGATGAAGTGAAACTATTTACTAAAGAGCGAGACTGGCTAATTTCTCAAGGCTCTGCGTGTAATGCTATGTCTAACACTCCATCTCATGTTCTAAGTGCTATAGGCTTGTCAGAGGAAGAAGCTCGTCGTACATATCGTATTAGCTTACCCCCTTACAAAGTCTAGTTAACCAGCAGCCTTTAAAGTAAAGTTAGCGACTTGCTTTTGGTTTTTCTGCAACAATACATCGTATTCACTTCGATATAAGATAGCTTCCTTGTTCCAATTTATATCCATGAGCTTCGCCAACCTTTTGTCGAAGCTCTGTTGTTTCTTGTAGTTCTCGTGCTCGGTTGGCATATAAAGGTGCTTATTAAGCAGTGGCGGCCTGCGATCTTCATTAACGTAGTCGAAGAAATCGATGTCTTGCTCTGCCATCTTTATTTTTATGCGTTCTACTAAGAACGGCACGGATTTTTCAAAGTCATCATAGGCGGTGAGGGTGAGTTTCCCGGATGTGATATGAATTTTAATTAGGTCTATTTCTTCATCCAGTTCGCCATACATTTGCAGCCCTGCGCCTACGTAGACTCGTAGCAGTAATGGCAAATCATCAATATAGTCTCGATGTAGGATCAGTGAATGTCCTTCGTTGAGTAGGCTTGCTGGTAACTGGTTATGTGCTTTCTGGCACTGCTGCTGGATTAAGTCGATATCTGCAATCGCGAACAGTAATTCTGCAGCTAGGTTGATCGCGGTTTTGTAATCATCAAACAAGGCTTTGATGTCGCGCTTAAGGGGGTCTGGTTGCTGTGTATAGGGTTTTCTTTTCTCAAACAGTCCAATAGCAAAGTAGAGGAGAAGATCTTCTTTTCGGCTCTTTTCTGCTTGTTCAAACTCTTGGGTATCAAACATCTCTTGCAGCAAGTTGAACACTTTTTTGTGTGAGCCGATCAGCTCTCGGATTTTGTCAGAGTGTTCAAATTCGTCGTTGGCTGGAATACGCCCTAGCTCTAAGCAGGTATTCCAAAAGCTGTTGAACAAATCTTGATGCTGAGTGATAAGTAGCTTGGCTTTATCTTTAGCTTCTATAGGTTCTGGCGAAGTCAGTTGTTGCCACTTGTGGTGTCGTTTGTATTTACTCTGTAGGTATTGCTGTTCTTCGAGTTTGTCTTTGAATATATAGAAAATACCGGGCGCGACGGTAATTGCGTCTTCTTGAAGGCTTCTTTCTATGTATGCTTTGATCTCAGATTGCGCGTAGTACTTTTGGAAGGTGTTACGAGAGGTAATGACCCCATCTTTATAAGGTTTGAACTGAGCAATGTAGTTTTCGTTAGCCAGCATGACAGAAACCACCAGAAATTTATCTGCTAGCTCCCATGCGCCTAGTAGGGCATCGAGTCTTTCATCTTGATCTTCTATTACGTTAAGAACAAACCCTATGTTTACGATATCAGAATTGGATTTGTCGTTGTCGGGTTGAAAGTTCGGATCCCAACCCAGAGCGTCAAGGCCATGTGCTTCGAGCTCTCTTAAATCGTCTCCGCGGCCACAGCCATAATCGAAAATTGAGTGTTCGCCTTTTAAGTAACCATGTTTAACGAGAGTCTTCATTGGTGCAGAGAGTTCATGGCGCACGATGGCCGTTCTGTGCCTATCAATCCCAGCCTCTTCTTGCGTTGTCACAGAGGAGAATCGGAATAGTCG
Source organism: Vibrio cyclitrophicus (assembly GCF_024347435.1). Classification (NCBI taxonomy): domain Bacteria; kingdom Pseudomonadati; phylum Pseudomonadota; class Gammaproteobacteria; order Vibrionales; family Vibrionaceae; genus Vibrio; species Vibrio cyclitrophicus. Next base: position 2,606,863 of record NZ_AP025480.1, on the reverse strand, counting down.
ACCATCGACAAGCTCGTAACCATGGCGTGCTATTAGGTTTTCCCAAGAACGTTTAAAACCAATCAAACGGCTGTTTTCGTATAAGCCTGCATTCTCGCCTTCTTGTGTGAGTGAAATGAAGTGCTCGTAATATTCACTCGTTGGCAAAACCATGGTTTCTTTTCGATGTAAGATCGGCGGGTTTTCAGATTCGCGATAGCCTGTAATTTTGTGGCTTAGCTTAGAGAGGTCGACATTGAGACTTTGTTTTAATGCGGGATAGGAATCAGTATAAAAATCAGGGTAATGAAGAAGAGATAAACGGAACTCTTTTTTAAACAGCTTAACGAGGTTCCAGTCTTCTTCATTTAAGTTAACGGCTTTTGCTACGGCTGGAATGAACTGTGTTAATACTTTAGGCAATGCGCTGAATGCGTCTTTATGAAGATAAATAGCATCGGGAAGGTGTTTTCCAACTTTTATTTGAGAGGTAAGTTCAGTAAATAGCTCTTCGTTCATTCCTATTCCTTAGGTGTTTTTGAAGATTATAAATCATCAAACAATGCCTGTGTGGCGCTGCCTTTTACACTTTTTGTGTTTACGCGAAGCCCATCACTTCGGCGTTGTCGGATAAGGGCGTATTTCGAATTATCAGACCCAACGCTAATATGCAGAGGTTTATCTTTGCCATAAAAATAGAGGCGGTCGAACTCCAAATGCGTGCAGATAAATCGAGCGACCTCATCCATACGTTGCTCATACCCTTCAACATAAATATCACACGCAGCCCCATTGCGCTTACAGATACGGCTATCCCGGGAGTTGAGTTCCATAGAGGCATGTTGGTCAATATTGGGCGCCATATCTCCAGGGCTATTTTTCAATATCCACCTTAAAAGGGTATGGCTTGTATAACCATAGGTCACCGTTACTTCTCCTAGTGAGCGTTCGATAGGCTGTAAAATTTGAACCACTAAACACTGAAGCTCAGTGGCAGAAAGTTTATTAACCTTGTTGTCTCCTAAGTAATTAGGGTGCCGAGACTTATGCCAATCAATAAGCTTGTGGTGCATATTCTGTCCTTAGGGTTCTTGCTTCCTACTATATTTAACGGACGACGACAGCAAAATCAATGCAATTCGGGGGCTATGTATGTTGTTTATTCTTGCTTTACTCTGCATCTTTTTGTTGGGGTATCTTGCCCAAACTACGGGCCTTTGTATGGTGAGAGGAGTAAAGGAGGCAATAAACGGATCACCGATGTTCATCATCGCGATTGTGTTTAGTGGTTCGCTGGCTTGGGTTTCTATGGCTCTAGGTTCTGTCGTAGAAGGGCGGCTTTTATCCACTGCATTTTGGCCGAGTTTGTTCTCATTGCTTGGTGGCTTTCTGTTTGGTATTGGCGCGGCAATCAACAGTGGTTGTGGGGTTTCTACAGTGAGTCGGTTAGCTCGCGGCGAAGTGGTTATGTTGGCGACTATATTCGGTTGGTTTGTTGCTTGGTTGGTGTTTGCTCCAGTTTTGCCTTCGGAGTTGAAAGGAGCTAGGTTGGTACTGTCCGAATTTTCTAGATACGTATTCCTTGGAAGTATCTCGTTCACAATTGTGGTGAGTTGTTATTTCATGAATGCGGTAAATCGTAAGTTATGGTTATCAATGCTGGGGATTGGGTTAACGGCAGGCTTTGTATTCCTTTATGAACCACATTGGACGCCAAGTGGGTTGTTGAAATCTATGGGGACTTCACTCTGGCATGGAAGAGCTGAAGCTTGGCCAAGCAGTGAACGCTTTATATTGATGATCTCGCTGTTAGTTGGAATGGTTAGCGCCGCGTTATTTACTGGATCGTTTTCTTTGAGGCTGAGCTCTATACGTCGATTTGGCAAACACTTAGTTGCAGGGATGCTTATGGGCTTTGGAGCCGTAATGGCTGGTGGCGGGAATGATACTCAGCTGTTAGTGGCGATGCCAGTGCTTTCTCTAGCAGGTGGATTTTCTGTGTTGAGTATCATTATTGGCATATATACCGGAGTTAAGTTGATTCAAAGTCGATAGTTAGCGAAAGTACAAGCTAGTGTAAGTTTGCAATTTGAGAAAACAATGAAATACATCGGAATTGATGGCTGCAAGGCGGGGTGGATCGCTTGGATTGTCTCTGGCAATGAGCCACCTGAGTTCAAGGTGGTAAAGACCCTAGATGAGTTGCTTGACGATCTTACGGGAGCAACAACGTTAATCGATATGCCGATTGGTTTTAGCGATTCACAGACTCCGGATAGATTATGCGACAAAGCAGCAAGGCGTTTTCTTACCAGCAAACGTGGATCTTCGGTGTTTCCGGTACCGTGTCGTGAGGCGGTTTATCAAACCGATTACATTGCGGCGTGCAGTGCAAATGTGGAGCAGCTTGATAAGAAGTTTTCTAAACAGACTTGGGGAATTGTGCCCAAGATCCGTGAGCTTGATGAACTCATTGAAGCTCATCCAGATCTTTCTATAAGAGAATCACATCCTGAGGTCGTGTTTGCAGCTTTGAAAGGCGAACCGTTGACCTTTTCCAAACGAACACTAGAAGGCAAAGAGGAACGGCTTTCTATTATTCAGCAACTCGCCCCTCAATGGTGTGACGGCTTGTCGTTGGCCATTTCAAATACCAAGCGTAAAGACGTCGCGATAGACGATATTTACGATGCGTTCGTACTTATGTTGGTTGCCTATTACGCTCCGCAACTATCGACCTTACCTGAGCCTTCAGATGTTGGTGGAGAGGCGGATGTCGACCAGAACGGACGAGTTCGAGAGATTGTTTATTGGAACAAAACGCGCTAACAAAGCGTGCGCTCAACTTGGCTTAATATGTTACTTTCCAACTTCTGCTACTTTTCACTTTTACTATTTTTGAGTCTTTGATATGAAACGTTTTATTGTCGGCTTGCTGGCCACTGTGCTCAGTGCTGCGAGTTATGCCCAAGTTGCCCCTATATCTCAATGGCAATGCGACATGATGAAAAAGAACAACGTCTTGAGCAGTGGTGCGCCTGTCGGTTGTGAGCGATTATCCAAAGTGGATTTCGATTTCATTAATTTCAAAGGGGAAACGCAACAGGGCAATATGATTGTGCTCGATGTTATTGCACCTTCAGTTGAGCGAATCTTGTCAGAGTTAAAACAGCGTAATTTCCCGCTTCATTCTGCTCGCCTTATGCGTGAGTTTAACGGTGACGACAACGCCTCAATGGACGCGAACAACAGCAGTGCCTTTAACGCTCGGCCTATCACTGGTGGAGGTGGTTGGTCGAAACATGCCTATGGTGTGGCAATCGACATCAACCCAGTTCAAAACCCTTTCTTAGCGTTCGATAGCAACGGAAGAATCACGGTAAAACCATCACAATCTGCGACTCGCTATGTGAACCGTACTCGCTTTCGCGCACGTGATGAAATTGAACGTCGAGGCATGGCAGAAGATGTGGTTGAGCTGTTCGCCCATCATGGCTTTATGATCTGGGGAGGGGATTGGAATAGCCCAATCGATACTCAACATTTTGAGGTTGGATCAAGAAAGTTCGTTACCCAACTGCTCGATAAACCTCTACCTGAAGCAAAGGTGTTATTTGAGCGTTACGTCGAATCTTACCGACAATGTTTAAATAAGAACCACAGTGATTCAAAAAATAAAGGTGAGAACGCAGAAAAAGCTCGCGCTATCTGTGCAAAGAAAACAGTCGGGACTTTTTAGTGCTATGTTTATCTAGAACCGTTTGTGTTTTAGCAAGTTAAGCCTGCTTAAGGTGTGCTTTGAATCGCTAAGGTCAACGTATGTCGTTGGCCTTTTTTATATTCATTTCTTCAATATAACACCAGGCATTAAAAAGGTTATTGGGTATCCATTAGTCAATAATCGATAAGGTATTGCTCTGCAAAGTCATCGGTTTGTCATTGAAAAACTCATAGCGTTAACGTTATGTGAGAACCTGTGCTGGTAGGGGAACTCTTCGCCGAAACGCCAGTATTATTAGTGAACTGATCACAACGGACCAACTAATGAAAAAGATACCTTTGGCTCTAACTCTTCTAAGTACGCTACTTTTTTCACAATATGCTTTGGCTACAGACACTTCGCACACGACTCAAAACCCAACTTATGAATTGGATGGCAAGGCGGTATTAGGCCGTACTGAGAATGTATACCTCTCTAGCGTTCAAGGGCTAAAAGACGTTCCTTTCATTGGTAAAATCGATACTGGTGCAGAAACTACCTCTATGCATGCGGAAGACATTCATGTGAAGAGCACGAGTGCCGATTACAAGAACCTTAAAGACAAAGAGTTGATGGCGGCGTTAACCGAAGACCTGCTGAACAATTCCGATGTTGATTACGACGATTGGGATGGCAGCACCTTTACGAAATATGAAGCTGTGGTGTCTTTTAAGGTTCAAAATCCACGCACGGGAGACATGGTATCAATCGAAGCGCCTTTAGAGCGTGTCAGCATGATACGCAGCCGCACCAGCAGCACGCCTTTACTTCGTCCTACCGTAAAAATGTCGCTCACCATTGCAGACCAAGAGCTAAAAACCGATGTTAACCTGACCGACAGAAGCCATTTCTCTGCGCCAGTGCTGATTGGTAAAACCTTCCTTGCGGATAACGCGCTAGTGTTCGCAGGCTATGACTACTTGCAAGAGCAGGAAAAAGCGACAGTGGTAGGTCGAAAAGAGGTGGTGTCTATTTCAGGAATGGCGATGAATGCGACCTTCTCTTTAAAGAATCGATACAGTATTTTGCATTCAAAAAATATCGATGTAGACAAGAAAAACAATGAAGTCACGTTTGATATGGTCGATAACGACGGTAAGCAAAAAGGAATGACACTGCCATTAGTTCGTATGTTGAGCGTGAGTGGTAAGAAGAGACCTTTGGTGTATGTACCTGTTCAACTCGATGAAAACATCACTAAAGATGTTCTAGTGTACTTACGTGACCGTTCAAGTAGTGAGTCACAGTTGAGGTTTGGAACCAGCACCGCTAGCGAACTTTTCATGATTGATACCAACGCTGAAAATATTCTCTCTGAAGGCTCCGAGAGTTTCAGCGATGTCGCGAAAAAAAGTGAGCCACTGATCATCTCACCGGAAGAAGATATCACTTTAGATGGGTTTCCTATGAAGGCAGTTGCTTCATTCACCGTAAATACCCCTTTACTCAAAGTCGATAGTTTTGAAATGACAGGGAAGGGCAAAGACGCGTCCGTTGAATTCTTCCTTATTGATGCGAATGGTGAGCAACAGAAAGTCATTAAGAAAATAATCAAAAAGCTTCGAGTTGGGGATGACGTTCGCCCAGTTGTAAGTGGTGAATTTTTAGGTGCTGGTAAAGTTCGCCAACAAGAATTTGCTATCGACGTACTTAATAGCAACGAGAAAGAGTCCTACTTCGTGTTAGGCAAAAAGATGGCGAAAGATGGGGTATATGTGAATACTCGATCTGATTATCTTTTGAAATCGGAGCCTTTGTTTAAAGTGGGGCATATAGAAGTTGTTGAAGTCAACGGCATGAAGTTCCCGGCCAAGTTGGATACTGGCGCAGATGTAAGCTCAATGAACGCAGTCAACATCAAACGATTTAAGAAAGACGGCCAAGACATGGTGAGCTTTACCTATCAAAACAACCAAGGCGATAAGCAAGATTTCACTAAGCCAGTGATTGATGTGATGCGTATTAAAGCCAAGAAAGGCGAGAAGGTGAACATTCGCCCTGTCGTCGAAATGAAGGTTAAGTTAGGTGACTTAGAGAAAGAGGTAAGGGTAAACCTTCAAGATCGCTCTCGCTTTGAATACAGCATGATCCTAGGTAAGAACTTCTTAAAGCACGGCGCAGTAGTGAGCAGTAATGAAGATTACTTGCTGGGCGAGATGGATTAACGCCTGAACTTATCTAAGTTCGTAAGATAACAGTTCTAGACGGCCACACATTTCAGCAACGGGATGTGTGGTTTTTTATTGTTGACGTGCTAAAGGTAAGTCACTGTTAAAAAGAAACTTTCCTTGTTATGGCTAGTAAAATAAAGATAAAAAAAGGGCCAACTCTTTCGAGTTGGCCCTTTCCAAACGTTTGGTGGAGCTGGCGGGAGTTGAACCCGCGTCCAAAAATCATTCATCATTGGTACTACATGCTTAGTCGATCTTTAATTTCACCAGCAACCTGCGAACCGACACGCTAGTTAAAGGCTAACCTGAATTATAATTCGCGCTTTTCCTCTCAGGTGGGAGAATCCGCGCTAGCTAGTTTGGGTTTGATCTCTTATTGGTCCCCGTCTTACGAGCGGAAGCTAGGGTAAGAGAGCTCTGAGCAGGTTATTAAGCTGCTAGTGCGTAGTTTTCGTCGTTTGCGACTATTTTTTTGCGGCTTTTAACGTGGCCAACCGCCCCACGGCATGCACCTCAGACTTCAAAATTCCTGTCGAATCCTAAATCAGCCCCAAGTGTTATTTGCATAGTACCAGAAAAGCTTTGCCTGTCTAGCACTGTGCGTTTAAGTGCTTAAAATTAACGCAAATTACTCTTCATAATTCGTGCTTTATCTCTCGCCCAATCTTTTTCTTTCATATCAGTACGTTTATCGTGCAGCTTTTTACCTTTCGCTACGCCAACTTTAATCTTCGCCCAAGAGCGAGACCAGTAAAGTGCGGTTGCGACAAGTGTCATGCCTTCACGGTTAATACGACCGATAAGGTTGTCGAGCTCTTTTCTCGACATTAATAGTTTACGGATACGTGTTGGGTTCGCCACGATATGAGTACTCGCTTGAGTTAGCGGAGTAATCGTCATACCACTGATGAATGCTTCGCCATCTCGGATGTATACGTAGCTTTCTGCGATATTGGTTTTGCCTTCACGTAGGGATTTTACTTCCCAGCCTTGTAGCTCAAGCCCCGCTTCTATCTCATCATCGATGAAATATTCGTGGCGAGCTTTCTTATTAAGCGCAATGGTATTACTACCGGCTTTTGATTTTGATTTATTCTTTGCCATAATGGCCTCATTATACTGAATGCGCCCTAGATGGGGAATCCTTTTTATTTGCGCTCTGGCCCAATACAATTAAAATTGCAGTTTGTGTTAATGTAACGCTGTCTTTAACAGGAGTCTATATGCCAAAGGTTACTCGTTCAGCATTAGTGTCTTTTAGTGCCGACCAGATGTTCAGCTTGGTCAATGATGTTGCTCGTTATCCTGAGTTTTTGCCAGGATGTTCTGGTTCTCGTGTGATCGAATCTTCAGATTCCGCGATGGTGGCTTCGGTTGATGTCTCTAAAGCTGGTATCAGTAAAACATTCACTACGTCGAATCGAATGGCGGATGGTGCTGAAATTTTAATGGAGCTGGTAGATGGCCCGTTTAAGAAGCTGGAGGGGGGCTGGTATTTCACTCCTCTAGACGACCAAGCATGTAAGGTTGAACTTAAACTAGAGTTTGAATTTTCTAGTCGAATGATTGAAATGGCATTTGGCAAGATTTTCAATGAACTGACAAGCAATATGGTCAGTGCTTTTACTCAACGAGCGAAACAGGTTTACTAAGCCATGACTATTGAATCAGATATGATCCACGTAGAAGTTGTGTTTGCGCTTCCACATGAGCAGCGTGTATTTACCTTAGTGGTAAATAAGAACGCGACCGTTGAAGAGATTATTGCGCAGTCTGGTGTTTTAGAGTTGTATCCAGAAATCGACTTGGCGAAAAATAAAGTTGGCGTATATAGCCGCAACGTTAAGTTAGATGCGACGGTTCGCGATAAAGACCGTATCGAAATCTATCGAGCATTGTTAGCTGATCCCAAAGAGATTCGCCGTAAGCGTGCTGAACAAGCAAAAGCGGCTGCAGCTAAATCGTAATGCTAAACAAATTTGAGTAAGAAGAGAGCTCGCTATATTGGCGAGCTTTTTTGTGTCCGTTAGCCTGAAAATGAAGATTAATTTGTTACAGGATATTAAAAAGCCTGCTCATGTGAGCAGGCTTTTGCGATTCTTACTTTGTCGGCTGAGAGCTTTGTCGACTGATAGCTTTTGACTGGAAAGCTTTGTTGGTTGAAAGCTAGCGAAGGCTTTCGAAGAATTCATCACTGGCTTCAAAATCACCATTGATCGTCACTAAGGTGCCCGTTGCATCAAAGTTAACAACAAGATTTTTTTGAATCGAGTCTTCATGGCCTTTTGTGTGGTGGTAAATGTAGTACCACGTATCTGGGTAGCCATTTTCGATAAGCATAGGTGAGCCCATAACGTAACGAACTTGTGTTTTTGTCATGCCAAACTTCAGCTGATCGACAGCTTCTTGTTCAACATAGTTACCCTGATTGATGTCAATTCGATAAACCAACTTCTCTAGTAGAGAGCAACCGGTCAACATTGTTAGTGCAAGTGGAACTGCAACTAACCACTTTTTAATTCGCATAGTCTGAGATCTTTCTTCGCTAAAATACTGCCTGATAATAAACAAGCTCCAGCAAGAAGTAAAAAGCTCCTTGCGCTTTGAGCTTGTTATGACTGGCAATTTTGAATTAAGTTGCAAAATTGCCAAGATTTTTCGGTAAATTATCAGAAAGTTGCTGAATATGTAACCTAAGCAGCGATTAATAACTCTTTTGCGTTGGCCAGTGTCGATTCGGTAATCTGGCTGCCACCAAGCAGTCGAGCAAGCTCTGAGACGCGTTGTTGCTCATCAAGCGTGTGCATTTGGGTCTCGGTTTTACCTGATTTCGTGTTCTTCGCTACAAACAGTTGTTGGTGACCGCAACCGGCAACTTGAGGTAAGTGCGTCACACACATTACTTGTGTCGATTCGCCCAGCTTACGTAGCATTTTTCCGACAACTGCTGCTGTTGGCCCACTGATACCCACATCGACTTCATCGAAAATCAGGCTTGGTGTGTCCACTTTTTGCGCTGTGATCACTTGGATCGCTAATGAAATACGTGAAAGTTCACCACCAGAGGCTACTTTAGCAATGGGCTGCATTGGTTGGCCTGGGTTGGTCGAAACAATGAAGGTCACATTATCCATACCCAATGGAGAAGGGTGTGTGTTGGTGTTGTTCACTTCAATGGCAAACTGTGCTTTTTCCATGCTCAGTTCGTGCATGCTTTGCGTGATCAGCTTGTTGAGCTCTTTTGCGTAACGAGTTCGAGATTTATGAAGCTTCTCTGATTTAGCAACGAACGATTGGTATTGGTTTTCTACCTCGTTTGCCAATTCATCCAATTTTTCATCGGAACAATCAAGCGCTTCAACTTGTTGTAATAAATCTTGGTGATGCTTGTAAAGCTCTTCTGGCAACACGTGATGCTTGCGAGACATCGACATCACTTTTGAGAAGCGTTCTTCAACGTAAACCATACGACCTGGATCGACATCAATGCTGTCTAGGTAGGTTCTTAGTTCACTGTTGGTCTCTTCAATCTGAATGATGGCTTCAGAGAGTAAGTTGGGCAGATCAACTAACCTTTCATCAAGCTCAGCTAATTGAATTAGGGAGTGATTGGCCGATTGCAGAATACTAAGCGCATTAACTTCTTCGCCTTCGTAAATAAGCTCGATAGCCTGCTGGCAGGTTGAGGCCAATTCTCCGCTATTGGAGAGGCGCTTATGCTCTTGTTCGAGGTCTTCATATTCTTCCTCCCCAATAGATAGCTCATTTAACTCTTTGATTTGATATTCTAGAAGCTGTTTTTGAGCTTGGTTTTGCTGGCTATTTTCACGTAACTCTTTTAAGTAGTTATCGGCTTGTCTCCATGCTTGGTAAGCATTACGTGTCGATTTCAATAGGTTTAAGTGGCCTGCGTATTGATCAAGCATGGCCATTTGGTGGTCGCTTTTCATCAGCTGGTGGTGCGCGTGTTGGCCATGAATGTTGATCAACAACTGCCCTAGTGATTTCAATTGTGAAAGAGGGACAGGACTACCGTTGATGAATGCACGAGAGCGACCTTCTTTGGAGATGGTTCTGCGTAGGATGCATTCACTGCCATCAAGCAGTTCATTGTCTTCTAACCAGCGTGTAGCGTGCAGATTGTTCTCAAGTAAAAAAGCGGCACTGACTTCGGTTTTATCTTCTCCTTGTCTTACCATTCCTGCATCAGATCTTCCCCCAAGACATAAGCCTAAAGCATCGATAGCGATAGATTTACCCGCACCCGTTTCACCGGTGATTGTTGTCATGCCTTTAGAGAGTTCTAGCTGTAAAGACTTAACAATAGCGAAATTATTAACACTTAAATGAGCCAGCATTTTTATTTACCTGTATAACTGAACAACACTGTATATAAGCTCAGTATATACTGTTTCTTTATACAGTAAAGTCGACAGGTGAAATTTTTTTGTGACAGATCTCAGAATTGAGGTTGCCTGTAGGCTACTGAAACCGCTATAGATTCCCAACTTAGTCTGGGCGTGAAGGGGGGAGGTACATTAGGGCTATGAGGACTTATAAGGTTTCGACGGGCAAAAAAAAGGCTGACGAACATCGTCAACCTTTCAAATTTTCGTCTAATGCCAGAGTCGCTAATTCAATTAGAACAGCTTACTCGACCAGCCTAGTTTGTTACGTAGGACATGGTAGTAGTTGTAGTCTTTAGGGTGAATCAGCTTGAGTACATTCGGGCTTTGGTAAATGTGGATCTCATCGCCAGGAGAAACAGGCAGTGAAATTTGACCATCGCAGCTTACTTCCTGAGTGCCGCGGTTATCAGGCGATACGATAAGTTTAATACGACGTTTGCCATCAACCACTAATGGACGACTTGAAAGCGTGTGTGGGAACATTGGCACTAGCGAGATTGCATTGAGGCTTGATGACAAGATAGGGCCACCACCAGAAAGCGAGTAAGCCGTTGAACCCGTTGGAGTCGATACGATCAAACCATCAGAACGCTGTGAGAACGCAAAGCTGTCATCGATATACACTTCGAACTCGATCATGTGTGCGACTTGACCTGGGTGAAGTACGGCTTCGTTGAGCGCTGCGTTATGACTTTTTATTTGGCCATGACGATGAATTTCAGTCTCTAGTAGGAAGCGTTCTTCTTCCATGAACTCACCTTTGAGTACATCGATAAGTGCGCTTTGGAAGTTTTCAGGGTTGAGATCGGTTAGGAAGCCAAGGTTTCCTCGGTTCACACCGATGACTGAAATATCGAAACGCGACAATATTCTAGCCGCACCGAGCATATTTCCGTCACCACCCACAACAATTGCGAGATCGGCTCGTTTACCTAACTCAATCAGGCTAGAAAAATGTTCTTGTGGGATATCGTCCAAAATACTGGAGAGCCTATCATCAACAAATACTTGATAACCCTCAGTACTTAACCACTGATAGAGCTCTCTATGAGTCTGAATTGCTTGCTGATCTCGAGGTTTACCAATAATAGCGATGACTTCAAATGGCTTTTTCATAACGTTTCCAAACGAATTAGGCTTGAATCAAAATTCTTCATCCCCATAATAAAGGCAAGTTGAACGTCTATGCGAGTGTTTTATATCAATTTGAGGCGCAAACACGCCTGTCACTGGCATTGAAAACGAATTCTGGAGATATCATGAGCAACGAAGAAAACAAAGTAACCGAAGAAGAACTAGATCAGATCATTGCTGAAGCTGAGAAAGTTGAAGAAGCTGAACTGAATGAAGACGAGGCTGATGAGCAGGAATCAAAAATTGCTCAACTAGAAGCGGCACTGCTTTCTAGCGAATCTAAAGTGAAAGAGCAGCAAGATTCTGTTCTTCGCGCAAAAGCTGAAGTTGAGAACATGCGTCGTCGTAGCGAGCAAGAAATTGATAAAGCGCGTAAATTCGCTTTGAACAAATTTGCTGAAGGTCTACTTCCTGTGATCGACAACCTAGAGCGTGCAATGCAAGCTGCAGATGCAGAAAACGAAGTGGTTAAACCATTGTTTGAAGGTGTTGAGCTAACGCATAAAACATTCGTAGATACTGTTGCTAAATTTGGCCTTAAAGAGATTAATCCTGAAGGTGAAGTGTTCAATCCTGAATTCCACCAAGCGATGTCTATTCAAGAGAGCCCTGACCACGATTCAAACACGGTTATGTTCGTGATGCAAAAAGGCTACGAGCTAAACGGTCGTGTAGTTCGCCCTGCGATGGTAATGGTTGCTAAGTAATTTATCGTTAAGTGACTTTTAGCGGTCGCGAAATAATTCACTAATTAATGTGAAATGAGAAGAGAGGCTTATGCCTCTCTTTTTTTATGCCTATCACTTGAGAATCCACGTAAATAGTCATCATTGGTGCATTAAGAATGTCGTTCCTTTAATTTTACCCAGATTATTAATTTAGAGTTTTATATTATGAAACTAGTTGATATCTGTGAAATGTTTTGATGTCACATTTGTAATGTTTTTGTAAATAAATACTTTTAATTGTTATTGTTGTATGTAAAATCCACTGCAATATAGCGATTTTGGTCGCATATATAACTATAAAAGTACAAATTTCAAACACAACAAACTGGAGAAGAACGATGGATAAATCGCTCTCAAGTAAGATTTTTGTAGGCTTGTTTGCTGGCCTACTTATTGGTACTGCTATTCAGTACCTATTCAGCGGTATTGCGGTATTCGATACTTACCTGCTTGGTTTAGCAGAAGGTGTCGGTGGGATGTTTGTCTCTTTGATCAAACTATTGGTTGTTCCGCTGGTATACGTTTCTATTGTATGTGGAATCGTTGAATTGAAAGACATCCGTTCTTTCGGTCGCCTAGGTGGTAAGACTTTTGCTCTTTACATTATCAACACCATCATCGCGATTTCTGCAGCTCTCACTGTTGGCCTTATTTTCCAACCAGGTGCAGGCGCAGACTTAGCGGGTACGATTTCAGAGACAGTTCAACTAACAACAACTGAAACTCCAGATATCTTCTCTCTAGTTGTAAATATCGTTCCTAGCAACCCTGTTCAGGCGTTTGCAAGTGGCGACATGCTACAAATTATCTTCATGGCAATTTTGACAGGCCTTGCTATTCAAGCGCTTGACTCACGTGGTGGTCCAGCGATCAAAACGTTCAAGATGGCTAATGAAATCATGATGAAGCTTATCGGCCTAGTAATGAGCCTGGCTCCGTTTGGTGTATTCGCACTGATGATTCAACTAGGTGCAACACTTGATGCAGACACGCTAATGTCGGTAGCTGGTTATGTAGCACTGGTTGTTGCAATGCTAGTGTTCTGGATTTTCTTCTTCTACCCAATGATGGTTGGCATCGCGACAGGTATTACACCTAAGCAATTCCTACGTGCAATCCGTGAGCAAATCCTTTTCTCACTATCAACAGCAAGTTCGAATGCGACAATTCCTGTAACAATGCGCACCCTAACTGAAAAGCTTGGTGTATCTAAATCAGTGGCTGGTTTCGGTGTTCCACTAGGCGCGACAATGAACATGTCTGGTGTATCTATCTACATCGCACTAGCGACAATGTTCGTAGCAAACGCATTCGGTCAACCAATCAACACTGCTGACATCTTTACTCTTGGTCTAACTATCTTGCTACTGTCTATCGGTGCTGGTGGTGTTCCGGGTGGCGGTGTTGTAATGGTCGGTGTTCTTTTGCACCAACTAGGTTTACCACCAGAAGGTCTAGCTATCATTGCTGCAGTAGACCGTATCAACGATATGTTCTGTACTTCTTCTAACGTAGTAGGTGATACAGCGGTTAACACTATCGTTGCTAAGTCTGAAGGCGCAATCGGCGTTGAAAAGAACGAAGAAACTGAACTACAGAAAGCAGAAGCTTAATACCTAATTAAGATTTGATAATTGGAAGCCTCGCTCAATGAGAGCGGGGCTTTTTTGTTTGCCCAGCGAAGCTGGCAAACCCGTCAGGTTGAAAGAAACCTGAATCACCCCGACTGAGGGGAAGATAATCCGAATCGCAAGGGCGTTGTTGGCTAACGGCAGGGTCTGAAGGAAGCGATAGGAAGTTAGCAGTACACAACGCAAGTAAACCTGCTTCGGCAGTATAGGTGGGTAAGCGTCCGAAATAGCGCGAAGCCCTATACTCAGTCAGACCTATGCTGTGCTTGAGGGTGGCATTGTTAACAGGGAGCCAGTGCAGTAACTGGGGAAGCCTGACACCACATCCAGACAGTCTGGAAGCACAAACTCGAAGCGAAAGCTAAGAGGTGTGTTGGTGCGAGGTGGCAGATGAATCCGTAGTAGTGAGTAAGGCTAAGCCAGAGAAGCCCAGTAATGGTGTGGAGGAGAAAACTTAGCTGACCAGCAGCATCAAGTCTGATGGAGCACTGAAATGCCAAAAGCACTCAGTGTTGCGAAGGGAGGAAGTACACTTTAAGTCTGTGATGAACAGATGTTTTTTTTTTTTCAGTGATACCCAAACCGAATCGCTATCGGGGTATTCCTAGTTTGGTTGATTGTGGAAGCAAGATACTGCGCTAAGAAACCGTATAGGGGAGTAACTCTGACTCACTTCAGTAAATTGCCACTGAGCTAGAAGGCTGAACAGCAGAGAGAAATAACACCCACGCTGAAGATGAAACACCTGTCCCCACACAGCACACAATCCAAGGAGAGAAAGTGCGAGTTTATTACAGCTTATATGGTCATCTACTCAACAAAGAGAGGCTGTATAAAGGGTTTAAAAAGGTAAAGAAAGCGAAAGGCGCGGCTGGAATAGATGAGCAGAGCCTGAGCAACTACGCCGAAAATCTGAGTGATAACCTCGATCAACTCCTCTCTGAACTTAAAACCAAGCAATACAAACCTCAGCCAGTCAAACGGGTAGAGATACCCAAAGAAGACGGAGGGGTGCGATTGCTCGGGATCCCAACAGTTAGGGATAGAGTTGTCCAACAAGCGCTCAACGATATCCTCACCCCCATCTTCGAAGAGCAATTTCACCCATCAAGTTTTGGGTATAGGCCGAATCGAAGCTGTCACGATGCAATCAACAAATCCACGATGTTCATCCGGCGTTACGGGTTACAACACGTTGTAGATATGGACTTGTCGAAGTGCTTTGACAAACTCGACCACGAGTTGATTATCAAAAGCATCAGAAAACGAGTCACAGATAGCAGTGTATTAGAGCTGATAAAACAGTTTCTAAAAAGTGGGGTGATGATAGACGGTAGTTGGCAGGAGACAGAGCTAGGAAGTCCACAAGGTGGTGTTATCAGTCCTTTGATAGCCAATATCTACCTTGATGCGTTCGATCAGGAAATGCGAAAGCGCGGCCATAGGATCGTTCGTTATGCGGATGACATACTCATCTTCTGTCGTAGCAAGGCAGGGGCAGAGAATGCCCTTGCACAAGCGACGAAGATCTTAGAAGGAGAGCTTAAACTCACAGTGAACCAGACGAAATCACATATAGCGCACAGCAGTGATGGCGTGAAGTTTTTAGGTGTAGAAATCGGGAGTCAATTTACCCGCATTCAAACTAAAAAACTGAAAGTGTTCAAAAGCAAGTTAAAGCGAATGACGAAGCGAGGGTGCGGTAAGCCACTTGAGCAAGTCATAAAAGATCTAAACCCAGTGTTAAGAGGGTTCAGCCAATACTTCAGGATCACCAATAGCAGCAGGGAGTTCTCAAGACTAGCAGGATGGCTACGAAGAAGACTGCGTAGTATCCAGTTGAAACTTTGGAAGAAGCCTCAACGCTTACATCGAAAGTTAAAACAGTTAGGGTATAAGCCGCCGTTCCAGCATATCTCAATGACAAGTTGGGTCAGTGCAGCGAGTCCACTATCAAGCTATGCGATGCCAAATCAATGGTTTAATGACCAAGGATTGGTAAATCTTGGGACAATAAGGACAGGGTATGTGTTCAGCCAATATGCTGAATGGAAGTGTGCATGAGCCGTATACGAGGTCCGTACGTACGGTTCTGTGAGAGGGATGAGGCGGTAACGCCTCACCCTACTCGATG
Source organism: Vibrio cyclitrophicus (assembly GCF_024347435.1). Taxonomy (NCBI): domain Bacteria; kingdom Pseudomonadati; phylum Pseudomonadota; class Gammaproteobacteria; order Vibrionales; family Vibrionaceae; genus Vibrio; species Vibrio cyclitrophicus. The sequence goes on along the minus strand of NZ_AP025480.1, from coordinate 2,590,917 downwards.
TGTCTGTCATAAAGTGCGTCGGATCTGTTGAATTGGTTAGTCAATCGATAGGGAGTATCTGGTGTAAGTCTCATTTTTTATTTTTTCTGGCACCGTAATAGGCCATCAATTTTCAATATTTAATCTCGATCACATATAATAATACAATATTATTTTATTGTTTTGACAACCTACATTCTGACGACATAAAGGAAACCCAATAATGAAGTTGTCTTACCTTAGCTTACTGACGGCCACTCTTTTAGCTGTTCCAGCTCTCGCTTCAAATATCAATGTTGGTCAACAATTTGATCTTGACCCTGCAAAAGCACCAGCACAAAACTTTGATTTATCTAAATGGAAAATTAACTTACCTGAGTTAACGACCGAAGGATCTAGAAAAGGCAAAACGCTAGAGATCGGTAAGAAAGAACTGTCGAATGTAGACACACCTTACGTTCACCCGAAATGGTTCTACACTGATGCAGAATCTGGGGCGATGGTATTTGTGGCTCCGAATACGGCACCAACGACACCAAACAGTAAGAACACTCGTAGTGAGCTAAGAGCAATGCTGGCGGATAGTTACTCAGCTCCGAGTAACAACTTTGCTATTTCGAGCCATAAGAATGCAGAAGAGTTTGGCTCTATTGGCGGCCAAATGACGGCGACGCTTTCTGTCGATCAGGTGAGTACCAGTGGTAACTACAATAAAACAGGCGCATTTTCAGTCGTCATCGGGCAAATTCACGGCTCGGACAATGAACCTCTTAAAATTGTTTACCGTAAACTACCAGAGCATGAGCATGGTTCATTAACATGGAACTACGAGCTCAACCCGCCGAAAGAATTGAAAAACGCGAAAGATGAAAATGGAAAGAAACTTCGTAAAGACATTCGCCATGATGTATTTGGTCAATACAATTTGAAAAAGGGCAGTTCTGACCCTAGCGATGGCATTAAGTTAGGTGAAGTTTTTTCATATGATGTAAATATTAAAGATAACATCATGCACTTGACGTTTACTAAGAATCCAAACTCGTCGGATCCAATTGTGAAGACATATGATGTTGATCTGGCGAAAGGTAAATATCAAGGACACGACGTTGATCTTGGCTATGGTCAAGATTGGATGTACTTCAAAGCGGGTGCATACAATCAATGTAACACTAAGAAGTCGAGTTCGGCATGTGAGTGGCGTGGTATGGAAGCGGGTGACTACACACAAGCGAGCTTCTACCAGTTAATTCTCAATCAATAATATTGCGAATCCTTAACTAACTGAACAAGCGTTATTTGAAAAAGACCTTCCTAGTGAAGGTCTTTTTTTATGTGAAATAGAATAGGGCGACTATTTTATTGCTGAAGGTGAACGCATGAATGTGTCAACTTTGGCGCCTTAAACCGTAAGGGATGAGCTACTTTTTCTTCTTAAGCAGAAAGATAGGGAAAAAATCAGATTTTTTTTACTTTTTCCCTTGAAAACCAGTTTGCAGCCCTTATCTATGGTGCATACGAAAGCAAATTACATTTGCACTTTAATTTTGTGTATTAGGGTTGATTCCCTGATTACCACCCCCACATATGTGGGTATAGCAAAAAACTAAATAATATATATTCGGAGATGGCCTGATGGGTAAAATCATTGGTATTGATTTAGGTACTACTAACTCTTGTGTTGCTGTTCTTGACGGCGACAAACCACGCGTACTAGAGAATGCTGAAGGCGAACGCACAACAGCATCGGTAATCGCATACACTGAAGGCGAGACGCTAGTTGGTCAACCTGCAAAACGTCAAGCTGTTACTAACCCTCAAAACACACTGTTCGCTATTAAGCGTCTAATCGGTCGTCGTTTTGAAGATGAAGAAGTTCAACGCGATATCGAAATCATGCCTTTCAACATTGTTAAGGCTGACAACGGTGATGCATGGGTTGAAGCGCAAGGCCAAAAAATGGCTGCTCCTCAAGTATCTGCTGAAGTTCTTAAGAAAATGAAGAAAACAGCTGAAGACTTCCTAGGTGAAGAAGTAACTGGTGCAGTTGTAACTGTTCCTGCTTACTTCAACGATGCTCAACGTCAAGCAACGAAAGATGCTGGTCGTATCGCTGGTCTAGATGTTAAACGTATTATCAACGAACCTACTGCTGCTGCTCTGGCTTACGGCCTAGACAAGCAAGGTGGTGATCGCACTATCGCTGTATACGACCTTGGTGGTGGTACATTCGATATCTCTATCATCGAAATCGATGAAGTAGAAGGCGAGAAGACTTTCGAAGTTCTTTCAACTAACGGTGATACTCACCTTGGTGGTGAAGATTTCGATAACCGCATGATCAACTACCTAGTAGATGAGTTCAAGAAAGAGCAAGGTATCGACCTTAAAGCTGATCCACTAGCAATGCAGCGTGTTAAAGAAGCAGCAGAAAAAGCGAAAATCGAGCTTTCTTCTACTACTCAAACTGACGTAAACCTACCTTACGTTACTGCTGATGCGACTGGTCCTAAGCACATGAACATCAAAGTGACTCGTGCGAAGCTTGAGTCTCTAGTTGAAGACCTAGTTCAACGTTCTCTAGAGCCACTAAAAGTAGCTCTAGCAGATGCTGACCTATCTGTAGGCGAAATCACTGACGTTATCCTAGTTGGTGGTCAGACTCGTATGCCTATGGTTCAAGCTAAAGTAACTGAATTCTTCGGTAAAGAGCCACGTAAAGACGTGAACCCTGACGAAGCTGTTGCAATGGGTGCTGCTGTTCAAGGTGGTGTACTAGCTGGTGACGTTAAAGACGTTCTACTACTAGACGTTACTCCTCTATCTTTCGGTATCGAAACGATGGGTGGCGTAATGACTAAGCTTATCGAGAAAAACACAACTATCCCTACTAAAGCGGATCAAGTGTTCTCTACAGCTGAAGACAACCAAAACGCAGTAACTATTCACGTTCTTCAAGGTGAGCGTAAACAAGCGACTTACAACAAGTCTCTTGGTCAGTTCAACCTAGAAGGTATCCAACCAGCACCACGTGGCATGCCACAAATCGAAGTAACATTCGACCTAGATGCTGATGGTATCCTGAACGTATCTGCTAAAGATAAAGCAACAGGTAAAGAGCAAAAGATCACTATCCAAGCATCAGGCGGTTTGTCTGAGGAAGAGATCGAAGCGATGGTACAAGAAGCAGAAGCTAACAAAGAAGCGGACAAAAAGTTCGAAGAGTTAGTTACTACACGTAACCAAGCTGACCAAATGATCCACGGCACTAAGAAGCAAGTAGAAGAAGCTGGTGAAGCTCTACCTGCTGACGAGAAAGAGAAGATCGAAGCGGCTATCACGGCACTAGAAGAAGTTAAGTCTGGTAACGACAAAGAAGCTATCGACGCTAAAGTTCAAGAACTTATGCAAGCTGCTCAAAAGCTAATGGAAATTGCTCAACAGAAAGCTCAAGCTGAACAAGCAGGTGCTGACGCTGGTGAACAATCTAAGCAAGACGACGATGTTGTTGACGCGGAGTTTGAAGAAGTTAAAGACGACAAAAAATAATTTTTCGTCGCTATAACACGTGATTTCTGCGTCGAAGGTACTCACTTACACTTACCTTTTGGTTGGTTAAGAAAGTCCGTGCCTTCTCCTTGAACTAACGTGTTTTAGCTTAGAAAAAGTCGTTTTTCGATTTCTAAATATACGGGCGTCAGAGGTAACTCTAACGCCCGTAAATTTGTATTTAGACTTGTCTATCTAGATAATAGCTTTATTCGGTATTTCAGCCGACAGAACTTTTATCTAGATTGATACACAGACTACTGAAGTGATCATTCGGTAGTAGCAATTATTTTGGTGACCTAGAACATGTCAAAACGTGATTTTTACGAAGTATTAGGCGTAAGCCGCGATGCATCAGAGCGCGATATTAAAAAAGCGTACAAACGCTTAGCGATGAAGTTTCACCCGGATCGTAACCAAGGTGACGATACTGCGCCAGAGAAGTTTAAAGAAGTAAAAGTAGCGTACGAGATCCTGACCGATCCACAAAAGAAAGCAGCTTATGACCAATACGGTCATGCCGCTTTTGAACAAGGCGGTATGGGCGGCGGCGGCGGTTTCGGCGGCGGTGGTCAAGGTGATTTCGGCGATATTTTCGGTGACGTATTTGGCGATATCTTCGGCGGTGGTCGTCGTGGTGGTGGTCAAGCGCGAGCACAACGTGGTTCAGATTTACGTTACAACATGGAGCTTTCTCTAGAAGAAGCGGTTCGTGGTGTTTCTAAAGAAATCGAAGTACCAACACTTGTTGAGTGTGATATTTGTGATGGTAGTGGCGCTAAAGCGGGCTCTTCAGCACAAACATGTGGCACTTGTCATGGCCATGGCCAAGTACAAATGCGTCAAGGCTTCTTTGCGGTTCAACAGACTTGTCCTACTTGTAATGGTAAAGGCAAGATCATCAAGGATCCATGTAACTCATGTCATGGCCAAGGTCGCAAACAGAAGACTAAAACGCTTAACGTTAAGATCCCTGCTGGTGTTGATACTGGCGACCGTATTCGTCTATCTGGCGAAGGTGAAGCGGGAGAGCAGGGCGCTCCAGCTGGCGACCTGTACGTACAAGTTCACGTAAAAGAGCACAACATCTTTGAGCGTGACGGCAACAACCTTTACTGCGAAGTACCAGTTAGTTTCACCATGGCAGCATTAGGTGGTGAAGTTGAAGTTCCGACATTGGATGGCCGTGTAAACCTTAAGGTGCCAGAAGAGACACAAACGGGCCGTATGTTCCGTATGCGTGGCAAAGGCGTTAAAGGCGTTCGTGGCGGCGGTGTGGGTGATCTAATCGTTAAGCTAGTGGTTGAAACACCGGTTAAGCTAAGCTCTCGTCAAAAAGAACTACTGCGTGAGTTCGAAGAAACATGCTGTGGCGAAGCAGCAAGCAAACATAAGCCAAAGTCTGAAGGTTTCTTCAGCGGTGTTAAAAACTTCTTCGATGACCTTACTAAGTAATTAGATCGTGGTTTGAAAATTTTAAAGCCTGCCTATGTGCCTGTCTCTTATACACAAATCCCTAAGCTATGCTTAGGGATTTTTTTTGAACTATTTTGAGGTTCTATGATCTGATCATCTAAGCAATGACAAGGATGATTATCATGACCTATATAGAGCCAACCCTTTGGGCACAAAAACAGTTCGGTCAAGCCCACCTTAATGACCCAAGACGTACTCAAAGACTCGTTGCTCTCGCAGCTTCACTGGCCGAGCAACCTGGCGTACCTGTCTCGAAACTCATTATCTCACCGGCTGAAATGGAAGGGGCTTATCGCTTCATCCGTAATGAGAAAATCAAAGCAGAAGATATCGCAGAGGCAGGGTTTTATGTCACTGCGCAAGAAGCGTTAAAGCAACAAACACTTCTTGCCTTAGAAGACACGACTTCTCTGAGTTACGCCCATCGCAGTATTCGAGATGAACTCGGACACTCCAATCAAGGCAATCGACATCGAGCGATGTTCGTACACTCTACCTTACTTTTTGCGCCCGACACTCAATCTGTGATTGGTTTAATTGAACAACAGCGCTGGACTCGTGATATAGAAAAGCGAGGTCAAAGACACCAGCATGCGACTCGACCATACAAAGAGAAAGAAAGTTATAAGTGGGAACAAGCCTCTCGCTATGTCGCTGAGCGACTTGGCGATAAAATGTCGGATGTCATTTCGGTGTGCGATAGAGAAGCCGACCTCTTTGAATACCTCACTTACAAGCGAGAGCAACAACAAAGATTCCTCGTTCGTTCCATGCAAAGCCGCTGTATTGAAGAGCATGATAATCGTCTTTATAGCTATGCATCTACTCTGTCATCAGCCGGGGAGAAAGTGCTCGAAATACCGCAAAAAGGCGGTCGCAAAGCTCGCAAGGCTCATTTAGATATTAAATATGCCCCCGTGACACTCAAGTCTCCTGCAAACAAGAAAGAGTTCGATAACATTCCGCTTTACTACGTGGGATGTATAGAACAAGGAGAGAATAACGATAAGCTAGCCTGGCACTTACTGACTTCGGAGCCGATAACGAGCAAAGAAGAGGCCCTCAAAATGGTCAGTTATTATGAGCGGCGCTGGCTAATAGAAGATTTTCATAAAGTCTGGAAAAGTGAAGGGACTGAAGTTGAGCAACTGAGAATGCAGAGTAAAGATAACTTAGAAAGGCTCAGCGTCATTTTAGCTTTTATCGCGACTCGCTTACTCCAGTTGAGGTTCATGAATGAGTCCGATGAGTTATCTAAGACCAGTTGTGAGCAGGTATTAAAAGGCAAAGCATGGAAGTTAATGTGGCTAAAGTTGGAGAAAAAGCAGCTGCCGAAGGAAGCGCCCAATATATCATGGGCTTACAATGGTATTGCTCGGTTAGGTGGCTGGAAGAATACCAAGCGAACGGGTCGCGCTTCCATAAAGACGTTATGGCAAGGATGGTTCAGGTTACAAACCATCCTTGAAGGGTATGAACTCGCTAAGTCTCTTGATTAACCAGACTTGTGATCAAGAGACAGGCCTATGTGCAGGCTTTTTTGATCTTCTCGTTTAGTTAAAAAATGCAGCTATGTATATGCTTAGTCATTCATTACTCATACCAAGGATATTAACTTCTATTAGTTCCAGCAATTTACAGGGGATTCTTCACCTGAAGATTTGAGTGTCATTGTTTTGGGAGTGCTTAGGCAAGAGTCACCACTTTGCCCCTTAGTTGACTGTGCCGTGGCGGTTATTGTATATGCCATGCTGCTTGAACTTGCGACAGAAAATACATAGCGATCACTTGGTGATTCACATATAGCACAAGCCCCTCCTGAAATAATACTGCCCCAGTTATAGACACCGTTGTATGACTGCTCAAGTGTGAGTTGTATTTTTGCCATATCAGCTAATGCTGCTGTTCTATGCGATTTAATGACATGTTCGGTATAGCTTGGGTAGGCGATAGCGGTTAGCACTCCAATAATAGCCACTGCGACCAATAGTTCGATCAATGTCATCCCTTTGCAACTTAAGTTGTTGTTGTTGCATTTATTTTTTCGAATCATCACGAGTAGTTCCTTCTCTATATTCAGCCTATTTTTCTTCGGTGGTAGCATCCTTGCAAGATTAAATACGGTTACGTATCGGTTTACATAGGAATTTGGGAAATGTCTCGCGGGTTTACCTTCTTAGAGCTACTCATAACCATATCAGTGCTCTCTATATTATTGGCTGTTGCCGCTCCAAGTTTTAGTTCTGTCTCGGAAACAGTGAAGATGCAACGGTTAGCTACTGAGTTGAATGGTTTTATGATGCAGGCAAAATCTGAGGCAGTTATGAGAAATACTGATCTTTGGGCTCATTTTTTAATGAATGGTAATTCAAATGACACCGGTGATTGGAAAATTGAATTGACCGAATTCGATATTCCGAATACTGGTACGACAATTCTTACACTGGAAGGTGCTTCATTTCGAAACGTAGATTTCACCGTTAACTACAGTTCTGAACAAATTAAATTTAGTGGAGTAAACGGTAAAGCTAAAGATGGCCATCTCTTATTTGATATGAACTCTAAGCCTTTAAAGCTTATAACATATCGTACTTCAGGAAGAATGAGAATTTGTGGTGTAGAAGGAGACTTTTATGGTTATCAGATCTGCACTTAGGAGGCAGCAGTTCGGTGCAACATTAGTCGAATTTATGATCTCTTCCATTTTGGGAATTGTCGTTATTGGAAGTGTGGGGTCGGTATTTATATCCGGACAAAACATCGCATCCGAGAGAAGTAAAGAATTATTACTATTACAACAAGTTTCAGGAGCTCTTCAATACTTTAAAGAAGATATCCAGCGTGCGGGCTACGATGGAGGGACAGGTGTATCTCTAAAATTATCAGGCTCCACCGATACTTTATATATTTCTCCTGATTCAAAAACGGTTGCATATGCTTACACTCATCAATCAGAGATTCGAAATGTCGCTTTTGTATTTGATTCAGGTTTGGTCAAGGTGTGTGATAGCCCCTCCAGTATCGTAAAAACAGTATCAGCGGCGATTAGTGGGTGCTCTTCTATCTTTGAGCCGAATCAAATTAGAGTCGTTGATTTTCATGCGAATCAGTCAAGTATTGAATCTCAAGGGGTTAGTTCAGGTATTACAGCCATTATGATTTCTGCTGAATTAGTAGGAGATACGTCCGTTAATTATTCATCAAGTGTGATTGTAAAAAATAGGAATTGGCGATGAATAAAAATCAACAAGGTGCGGTTGTTTTACTTACAACAAGTGTATTACTAGTTACTGCGTTAATGTTGACTTTTGGTAGTTATCGCTCTGTTTTTTATCAAATAAAAAGATCTCAGAATGAAGTAGAAGCGCGCAAGCAACATTGGGAAGCAGAGGGAGGTCTAGAGTGTGGTTTTACATATATTGTTAATCAAAAATTGCAATCAATACCCAATAATTTAGCGACAGTTTGTAACTCGTATAGTTTTTCTTCCTTAAATGCTGACTTTACAAACCCTGAAATTTTGCTTTCTCAAGTTGGTCATAGCAGTGTTAATAAAAAAATAATCTTTTCATCTTCAGTTGGTTATGGAGCTATGAAGTCGACTTCTGATGTTATTTCTTTTGGCTCAGCACTTTTTTCACCACCAGACCCTGGTGAATTTGACTCGGCTGCTGAAGCTTATGAGTGTATCGGGGCAGTGGTTAAATATAGGTTTATTGCGACTGGTATTACCAATCATGGCGTAAGTAGTTCTATTGAATCTCCAGGAGCCGGGCATGATCCCACTAAGGATTGTAAGCCTTCTCATAAGACATCGACAGCTGTTAAATCAGGGATATGGGAGAACTCCTTTGGAGTGATAAGTTCTCATAATGTTGGGTTAGATATTCAGCGAGATGACACTATCGACCCTTTTAAAGATTTTTTCGGAGTCGATAAAAGTAAGTGGCAAGAGGTTCGTGATGATGTAGATAACGAATTTATTAAAGTTTCAATGCCTTCTAGTAGTGTTGATTGCTATAGCCAATTTTCTGATTCAATAGTGAATGGACAGCCCAATAAAGTTTGGATTGATGGCTCTTGCCAACTAGCGCCAGTTGATGTGACGAATATTGTAAATTTACAGGCTGCACACCCGGGAACCGATTTGTTTTTACTTGTTCATGACGGTGTTTTTGGGGTCACTGGTTCTGGCGATATTAGCGGTGTATTTTTTCATTTTAATAATACTTACTCTCCCACTCCTTCTCAATGGGACTCGATGACGGAAGTGAAACCTTTTGTAAATTCAGTATTTAGTGACCTAATTAATACTATGTATGGTTCTTCAAGTACTCTTACGCCATATCATGCAACTTATGCGCAAGCTGGCGCATTCAGTTTCACGGGGGGACAATTTTTTGATACAGAAGGGCAAATGGCGCTATTTAATAACTCTCTGAATTTTTCATTCAATTCAGATGTTATTGATGAGTTCGAATTTTCACCTAAGCCAAGATGGCAAAAAGGTTCATGGAATGATTTATAAGCAAAAAGGTTTTAGCCTAATTGAAGTACTCATTTCATTTTTATTGATAGGAGTCGGTTCGCTAGGGCTAATTAAGTTACAAACATATGTTGAGCAAAAGTCTGACTTTGCTATTCATAGTGTAGAAGCTTTGAATTTGGCTGAAAATAAGCTGGAATGGTTTAGAACTCGAGGCGCATCTGCCGCTTTATCGAGTATAACGCCTGCGGATTTTGCTACGGATATTGTTGATGGCATGGATCACTCGCATTTTAAATATCAACTTGATTGGACAGTGACGAACAGTTTATCCGGAGCGCTGAAGACCGTTCAGATAACAAGCTCATGGGAAGACCGGTTTGGTAATAATCAAGAGATCGAATTACATACCATGATTTCTAAATACAGCGAGTTCGATTGATTGGGTTTATAACTTCAATGTCGTGATAGTTTGCTCTTCTCGGACATTCTTTATGTGCCAGTTAAAACTCTGTATATGGAATGGTATGTTTTGTGTTTTTATATTGTTGCTGTTGTATGGTATTTTTGCAAAATATGTCTCCATTTATGGAAAATAAGATGGAATCTTGTGCTTTTTAATGACGACTTTAATAGAATATGTGCTGCACCAATAGGCCATGGTCCAAACTTATATTAGGCCTAAACAAACAACATCACATATGGAGTTACCATGAGTAACCAAGCCGTAAAAAAAGCACCATCGACTGAGAAGATCAGTGGAATGGACCGCTTTCTAAACTTCATTGAACGCGCCGGCAACAAAATTCCAGATCCAGCAATTCTGTTCTTCTGGGCTCTAGTTATTGTATGGGTAGCATCTGCACTTTTGTCGAATCTTTCATTCGATCTAATCAACCCTCAAACGGGTGCTGCTCTAGAAGTTAACAACCTACTCACTGGTGAAGCGCTTGCTAGCTTCCTCGCGAATATGGTTACCACGTTCACAGGTTTCGCACCTCTAGGCATCGTACTTGTTGCTATGCTAGGTGTTGGCGTTGCTGACTCTTCAGGCTTCATTACGACTGGCCTTAAGAAGATGCTTAATTTCACGCCAGCTAAGCTATTAACGCCAATGCTAATCTTGGTTGCTATCGTGTCTCACACAGCAGCAGATGCAGGTTACGTTCTAGTCATTCCTCTTGGCGGTATCATCTTCCACGCAGCGGGTCGTCACCCTCTAGCGGGTATTGCAGCAGCGTTTGCTGGTGTATCAGGTGGTTTCTCAGCGAATTTCATTCCTTCAGGTATTGATCCGCTACTAGCAGGTTTCACTCAAACCGCGGCAAACGTTCTTGACCCTGCATACGTGGTTAACCCTCTAGCGAACATCTTCTTTACTGGCCTATCTTCAGTTCTAATCGTTGGTATCGGTTGGTACGTAACAGAGAAGGTTATTGAGCCTCGTCTTGCTAACACACCTGTTGATGAAGATGCAGAACAGGCACCTGACCTAGGTACATTCACAGCGATTGAATCTAAAGCATTCAAATTTGCTGGTTGGGCAATGGTTGCGGGTATTGGTCTACTTATCGCAGCTTTGGTTCCTGAAAACTCAGCACTTCGTTCGCCTGAAGGTGAACTAACAGCGTTCTCAGCGCCAGTAATGAAGTCTATTGTTCCTCTGATCTTCATCCTGTTTATTATTCCAGGTATCGTCTACGGCCGTGTAGCGGGTACTTTCAAGAATAGTAATGATGTTATCAAAGCAATGTCTGAGACAATGGCAACGATGGGCGCGTACATTGTAATGTCGTTCTTCTGTGCTCAGTTCCTATCTGCATTCGCTCAATCAAACATCGGTACTATGCTGGCACTTTATGGTGCAGAAGGCTTGAAAGCGATGGACCTTCCAGGTGAAGCAACGGTTGTTGGTATGATTCTACTAACGGCTGCAGTTAACCTTCTTGTGGGTTCAGCTTCAGCTAAGTGGGCTCTTATTGGTCCTATCTTAGTTCCTATGCTAATGGTTGTGGGTATCTCTCCAGAGCTATCTCAAGCGGCTTACCGTGTTGGTGATTCAGTGTCTAACATCATCTCTCCATTGATGGTGTTCTTCCCACTGGTTGTTGTTTACTGTCAACGTTACGTTAAGTCGACAGGTATCGGTACTCTAGCTTCTCTAATGATGCCATTCTCGATTGCTATGCTAATCGGTTGGTCAATCTTCTTGCTAGCTTACTGGGCTCTTGGTATCCCACTAGGTATCCAAGCTCCTTACACTTACACAATGTAAGCTAAGTAAGAAAAGCAAAAAGTTAGTAAGATAAAATCATCGAAGCCTGCACCAAAATGTGCGGGCTTTTTTTTTCGCTATTTTTGTCTATTTTTTTATATCTAAGACTTTTTATATCCACAACTTTTTATATTCAAAATCAAGGCACTCAGCTTATACTCCGGATTACGGCTAATTGTTGGCCGGTAAAATTAGGAAATCCAAGCTACATGAAGATTCTGCTTTTAGTGGGGTTAATTGTTTTAAATGGTCTGTTTGCTATGTCAGAGATTGCACTGGTAGCAGCAAAGAATAGTCGGTTGAAACGCTTAGCCGAAAAACATCGCTCCGCTCAGGTTGCTCTCGAGCTCAAAGAAAATCCTACTCGTTTCCTTTCAACCATTCAGATTGGTATTACAGTGATAGGCCTACTCAGCGGTATTGTGGGTGAGGCGACCCTATCTGCGCCACTGGCCGTTCAACTTGAACTCTGGGAATTCGACCCTGCACAAGCAAATATCCTGTCTACTGCGATCGTCGTTGTTGGTATTACTTATTTCGCGATTGTTGTGGGTGAGTTGGTGCCAAAGCGTTTTGCTCAATCCCAAGCTGAAAACATCGCCGTGTTAGTCGCATTGCCTATCTTCTGGTTATCTAAAATCGCGACACCATTTGTGTTTGCGTTGTCTGCTTCAACCGAAGGTATTCTCAAATTAATGGGACGTGGTAGTGAAGAAGATAGTGTCACTGAAGATGACATTCATGCCCTAGTGAAAGAAGGCTCTGAATCTGGTGTGATAGAACGTGGCGAGCAAGAGATGATTCGTAATATCTTGCAGCTTGATGATCGTCTTGTGAGCTCGTTGATGACCCCACGGCGAGACGTCGATTTTCTGGATATTGACCAACCTGTTGAGCAGTTGCTGAAGAAGCTGCGTTTATCAAAGCACAGCGTATTTCCACTTTGCCAAGACCACCTTAATCAAGTCGTCGGTACGGTGTCAGCCAAAGCTTTGCTGAATCAGGCGGGCAATTTAAGTATTCAAGTTATTATGGGGCTCTCTAAATCCCCAATCTATGTTCCAGAGTCGATGAAGGCGTTGCGCTTACTGAGCTACTTTAAAGGTTCAGGTGCTGAGATGGTCTTTATTGTTGATGAATATGGCGATGTGCAAGGCCTTGTGACGCACTATGACATTCTTGAAGCGATTGCCGGTGAGCTGTCTAATAACCCTCAAGACCTGTGGACTGAGGAGGTCGAAGACGGTTTACTGGTGGATGGATTGATCCCGCTCAGTGAACTAAAGAATCGCTTAGAGCTATCAGAGCTAGAAGTTGAGAAAGAAGGTTTCCAGACGTTGAACGGCTTAATCTCTTGGTTAATTGGTCGCTTACCTGAGGTTGGCGAGGTTGTCGAATATCAGCAATGGCAGTTTGAAATTACCTCGGTTGAAAACAATCGAATTGTCAGCGTCAAAGCGACTCCGATAACCAACGACTTTAGCGACGCTAGTCGTTAGTGACTCAATGAACAGGCCTGCCGTTAATATCTTTAATCTCGCTATTGTTCGTTGTCTCGCTATTGTTCATTATTACTAAGATTAGGTATGCTTCACCGCATACCTATTTTTTGCTTTACCTTTTTGGAGTTCCCTTTGTCAGACCATCAATTTAGCCCTCAAGATGAAATCTTCATGCGACGCGCCATCGAGGTAGCGAAGCAAGCTGAGAAAGAGGGAGAGGTTCCCGTTGGTGCGATACTGGTTAAAGGTGGAGAGATTATCGCTGAAGGGTGGAACCGTTCGATTGGCAGCCACGATGCGACAGCACATGCTGAAATCGAAACCTTACGCAAAGCGGGCCAAGCTTTGGAAAATTATCGCTTACTTGATACTACGTTATACGTCACTTTAGAACCATGCCCTATGTGCGCAGGTGCTTTGTTACACAGCCGCGTAAAACGAATTGTCTTTGGAGCGCCAGACTTAAAGGCGGGAGCTGCAGGTACAGTACTTAATTTGTTTGAAAGCCAAGCCTCATACCACTATGCCGACGTTGAACATGGCTTGCTAGAAGCTGAGTGTCGTGAGCAATTGCAGGCGTTTTTCAAGCGTCGTAGAAAAGAGATCAAAGAGAAAAGAAAGCAAGAGCGCTCAGAGGAAGAATCGAGACAGAAATAAGGCCCATCTAAATAGGCACTCTATCTTTTAAGAGTGCCTAAGCAAACTTACTTGGTCATCATGGCATTTACTCAGCAATCATCTGCATGAAAGCACGGTTGCGCCAAATGATCTTTTTCTTATTATTTGAAAGCATACGCTTACGACGGTTTGCAGCAACAGTCTTATCAAGGCGTTTCGATTTCAGCTTGTTCTTCATCATTTCAATGACTTCCTATTTGTCGTCTGACTTTTTAATTTGGACTAACGATTTAATTATAGTGTTATTCGTTTATTTGGCCTGTCGTACGCTTGGCTTACTTAGAAGAGCAGTTCTAGTCTAAAGCCAGCATCGAAGTTCAACAGAGCATAATCTTGATTGTGGTGTGCCGTTATAAGGTTCGATTGTTACTGCAATATGACATTCCTAATTTCACAACACAGTTTTATGGTGAGAATCCCCAGTTGCTTAGTTGCTTAGTTGCTTAGTTGCTTAGTTGCTAGTTACTTAGTTACTCAGTCAGAGATTCTGCTATTTTGCTTCTTATCTTGCAGGCAATAAAAAAGAGCAATGCTAATTGGCATTGCTCTTTTGGATTTTACTGCAAGGATTCTGAACTGCTGACTGTCGGCTGAGCTGCGCTGATAGTCGATTCAGCACCTGAGATTTCTAGAGGTGGGATCACCACCAAATCTTCAAGGTTAGCCTCTTGTTCTTTATTTCGCTTATTTACATGGCCAATAATGCTTTGGTAATAACGGCGAATGTTCTCTACGTAGTTCCTAGCTTCATCACCACGTGCATACCCGTACCGAGTTTGGCTGTAATATTTCTTTTGTCTTAGCAGAGGTAACCTATCTTTTACATCACCCCAAGCGTCAGGATCGCCACCTTGCGCTTTGGTTAAGCGACGTGCATCCATCATATGTCCGTAACCGACGTTATATGAGGCTAGGGCAAACCAGATTTTTTCGTGTTGGGTGATTGAGTCTGGAACTCGGTTAACGATACGACGCAAGTATTCAACACCACCTTGTACCGACTGTTTAGGGTCAAGACGGTTAGTCACGCCAACGCTTTTCGCTGTGGGTAGCGTCAGCATCATCATGCCACGTACACCGGTTGGTGAGCGAGCAACAGGATTCCAGTGTGACTCTTGGTATGCCAAAGCGGCAATCAAGCGCCAGTCAAACTCTTGAGAGTATTCCTGAAAGAGTGGCGACCATTTTGGCAGTTTGCTATCCAGTGCACGGATAAAGGCGCGAGTATCAACGTAATCAAAGGTACCAATGTGACCTATGTACTTCTCTTCGAGTGATGCGAGCTCACCAGATTGTTTTAGGTTGCCGAAGAATTCAATCAGTAAAGCATACAGGCTTTCGTCTTCAGATTTCTGTAAGTACCAAGAGATAGGTTGGTCTTCTGTTAGCTCAAAAGCGAGAGCGACCTCTGGATACAAACGTTGCGCCAATGAAAGCTCAATTGAATCTGCAACGGTAAACAGTCGCTCTCCTGTCGAGACTTCTTTTAGTAGGTCGTTGACGTCCGCATTACCGACCGCATCGTAGGTAAAGTCATCATGTGTGTTCTGTAGCTGTTTTAGTGTTGGCTCGAAGTGTGAGTCTTTTACTACAACTAAAGAGGGGGTCAGTGTTTCGCTTGATGACGCCTCTTCTGATTCAGTTTGTGCTTTTTCAAACTCAGCCTGACGTTCATTTTCAAACTTGATCAGTTGCTCAAGGTTTCTTGGTCGCCACTGGCCTTTTTTGTACACGACTTGTTGGCTTACATAATAATAAGCTGGCGCAGCGCGATAAGCGCGTGTCAGGTTACTATTTTGCGTTAACCCAGTTGCGATAAGATCGATTTCGCCTTTCTGTAACGCTGGGAATAGGCCGGATAAACGGTAAGCGGGTTTAACCTCAAGCTTTACACCAAGCTCTTGCGCAAACTCACGAGCTAATTCGTAATCCAAGCCTGCTGGGCCATCTGGACCGATGTAATAAGAGAGTTGGTTATTCAAGGTGCCGACACGAAGAACGCCACGGTCTCGTATCTGCTCAAGAACACTTTTAGGTTCAGATTCAATCTGGCATCCCGCTAACCCAAACAGAGCGATAGCGACCAGAAGGAATTTAGACGAAAAGATGAGCGTAAATTTAGGCATCAAAATGAAATCTCAAAAAGTAGAAGCTCCTTTATACCAAACCCCGCAAGACTGGCAAAGCTGCTTTAATTAAACAGTTGTAAAAGTGCTGATAAATGCAGCAAAAGTTCCATTTGAGCAGAAAGATAAAAAAAATAACGCAAACGGTTGCTTTTGGTGTTACGTCACAAAAAGAAATGCTTTATAATGCGCTCGCATTGAAGAGGTGGGATCGGCATAGGTTTGGCAACCTTCGGGAATAGCTTCGAAGAAAACAGTTAGGTTGTTCCTATAACCCACTGAATTTATTCCAATACTACCTTAATCAACTGCATAAGAGACCTAAGCACATGAGAATTTTGCGTGGCTCCCCAGCTCTATCTGAGTTTCGTGTTAACAAGCTTTTAGAGCTTTGTCGTGAATTAAGCTTACCTGTAACAGGTATTTACGCTGAGTTTGCCCACTTTGCTGATCTAACGGCAGACCTAGACGAGTCTGAAGTTGAGAAGCTAGAAAAGCTACTGACTTACGGTCCAACGATTGAAGAGCATGAGCCTGAAGGTTTATTGCTGCTTGCAACGCCACGCCCAGGCACTATCTCGCCTTGGTCTTCAAAATCAACAGATATCGCACATAACTGCGGACTGGCTAAAGTGTCACGTCTAGAGCGCGGTACTGCTTTCTACATTGAAACCTCTTCTGAACTTTCTGAGCTTCAACTTGTTGAGCTGAAAGCAATCCTGCACGACCGTATGATGGAAGTGGTTTTCACTGACTTCGAATCAGCGGCTGCACTATTTACAGTTGCTGAGCCTGCTCCATATGCGGAAGTTGACCTATTAACTGGTGGGCGTAAAGCGCTTGAAGAAGCAAACGTTACCCTAGGTCTAGCACTTGCAGAAGATGAGATTGATTACCTTCTTGAAAGCTTTACTGAAAAGCTAGGTCGTAACCCGACTGACATCGAGCTAATGATGTTTGCACAAGCGAACTCAGAGCACTGTCGTCACAAGATCTTTAACGCTGATTGGACTATCGATGGCGTTAAGCAAGAAAAATCATTGTTCAAGATGATTAAGAACACCTTTGAAACGACACCAGAACACGTTCTGTCTGCTTATAAAGATAACGCAGCGGTAATGACCGGTTCTGAAGTAGGTCGTTTCTTCCCAGATCCAGAAACTCGCCAATACAACTACCACCAAGAAAAAACACACATCTTGATGAAAGTTGAAACGCATAACCACCCAACGGCAATCTCTCCATGGCCGGGCGCATCAACAGGTTCAGGCGGCGAAATCCGTGATGAAGGCGCAACCGGTATTGGTGGTAAGCCAAAAGCTGGCCTTGTTGCTTTCTCTGTATCTAACCTTAAGATCCCGAACTTCGTTCAACCTTGGGAAACTGACTTTGGTAAGCCGAGCCGTATCGTTACTGCTTTGGATATCATGCTTGAAGGTCCTCTTGGTGGCGCAGCATTCAACAACGAATTTGGTCGTCCAAACCTATTAGGTTACTTCCGTACATACGAAGAGAAAGTAAATTCTCACGCAGGCGAAGAAGTGCGTGGGTACCATAAACCAATCATGCTTGCTGGTGGTCTAGGCAACATTCGTGATGATCATGTTCAGAAGAAAGAGATCCCAGTAGGTGCAAGCCTAATCGTTCTTGGTGGGCCAGCAATGAACATCGGCCTTGGTGGCGGTGCTGCATCTTCAATGGATTCGGGTTCATCTTCTGAAGACCTAGATTTCGCTTCTGTACAACGTGAAAACCCAGAGATGGAACGTCGTTGTCAGGAAGTTATCGACCGTTGTTGGCAGCTTGGTGATGCGAACCCAATCGCATTCATCCACGATGTGGGCGCGGGCGGTATCTCGAATGCTCTTCCTGAGCTAGTCGACGACGGCGAGCGTGGCGGTATCTTTAATCTACGTGACGTACCAAACGATGAGCCGGGCATGAGCCCACTTGAGATCTGGTGTAACGAATCTCAAGAGCGTTACGTTATGGCGGTTGCTGATAAAGACATGGCAACGTTCGACGCGATTTGTAAACGTGAACGCGCACCATATGCAGTGGTTGGTAAGGCAACAGAAGAGCGTGATCTGAAACTAGAAGATTCACACTTCGACAACACGCCAATCGACATGCCTATGGACATCCTATTAGGTAAAACACCTAAGATGCACCGTGACGCGAAGACGCTAAAAGCAAACAATCCTGCGATTGACCGTTCTGGTATCGAACTAAACGAAGCGGTTGACCGTATTCTTCGCCTACCAACAGTGGCAGAGAAAACATTCCTAATCACTATCGGTGACCGCTCGGTAACGGGTCTTGTAGCTCGTGACCAAATGGTTGGCCCATGGCAGGTTCCAGTTGCTAACTGTGCGGTAACGGCAGCAAGTTACGACTCTTACCACGGTGAGGCGATGTCTCTTGGTGAGCGTACGCCAGTTGCACTACTTGATTTCGGCGCGTCAGCTCGTCTAGCGGTTGGTGAAGCAATCACTAACATTGCAGCGACCAACATCGGCGATATCAAACACATTAAACTGTCGGCTAACTGGATGTCTCCAGCAGGTCACCCTGGTGAAGATGCAGGCCTTTATGAAGCGGTTAAAGCCGTGGGTGAAGAGCTATGTCCGGCACTGGGTCTAACTATCCCTGTGGGTAAAGACTCAATGTCGATGAAGACTAAGTGGGAAGAGAACGGCGAGCAGAAAGAAGTCACGTCTCCGCTATCTCTTGTTATCACTGCGTTTGCACGTGTTGAAGATGTTCGTAAAACGATTACTCCTCAATTACGTACCCCTGATAACCTTGAAGGACTAGGTAATACAAGTCTAGTTCTTATCGATTTAGGTAACGGCAAAAACCGCATGGGTGCAACAGCACTTGCTCAGGTTTACAAGCAGCTTGGTGATAAGCCAGCAGACGTAGACAACGCGGCACAGCTAAAAGGCTTCTACGAAGGCGTTCAAGCACTTGTAGCGAACGACCAAGTTGTCGCTTACCACGATAAAGGCGATGGCGGTCTATTCGTAACGCTAGCTGAAATGGCGTTCGCAGGTCACTGTGGTGTTAATGCTGATATTGCAGCGCTAGGCGAAGATGCTCTAGCAGCACTATTCAACGAAGAACTGGGTGCGGTAATCCAAGTTCGTAACGACGACCTAGACACAGTACTTTCAACTCTTGCAACAAATGGCCTAGAAGCGTGTTCACACGTAATCGGCTCTGTTGAAGCCTCTGATGAGCTAGTGATTAAGTCTGGCGAGTCTGTAGTGATTGAACGTAACCGCACTGAATTACGTACTATCTGGGCTGAAACCACGCACAAGATGCAAGGTCTACGTGATAACCCAATCTGTGCAGACCAAGAGCACGAAGCGAAGAAAGACAACTCTGACCCAGGTCTGAACGTTAAACTAAGCTTCGACGTAAATGAAGACATTGCAGCACCATTCATCAACACGGGTGCTAAGCCTAAGATGGCGATTCTGCGTGAGCAGGGTGTTAACTCTCACGTTGAAATGGCAGCAGCATTTGACCGTGCAGGCTTCGAAGCAACGGATATTCACATGAGCGACATCCTAACGGGTCAAGCGGTATTAGAAGAGTACAACGGCCTTGTGGCTTGTGGTGGCTTTTCTTACGGTGACGTACTAGGCGCAGGTGAAGGTTGGGCTAAGTCGGTTCTATTTAACGACTCGACTCGTGATCAATTTGAAAACTTCTTCAAACGTGAAGATACCTTCTCTCTAGGTGTGTGTAACGGTTGTCAGATGTTGTCTAACCTACGTGAACTTATTCCGGGTGCAGAGTACTGGCCACGTTTCGTTCGTAACGAATCAGAGCGTTTTGAAGCTCGTTTCAGCCTAGTTGAAGTTCAGAAGTCTGATTCTGTATTCTTCAACGGTATGGAAGGTTCTCGTATGCCTATCGCTGTTTCTCACGGTGAAGGCCGCGTAGAAGTGCGTGACAACGACCACCTAAACGCGATTGAAAACTCAGGTACGGTTGCTCTACGCTACGTTGATAACAACGGTAACCAAACGCAGCAATACCCGAACAACCCGAATGGTTCACCAAACGCTATCACAGGTCTAACAACGACGGATGGCCGTGTGACTATCATGATGCCTCACCCAGAGCGTGTATTCCGTACGGTTGCTAACTCTTGGTCTCCAGAAGGTTGGGGCGAGAATGGTGCTTGGATGCGTATGTTCCAAAACGCACGTAAGAATGTGGGTTAATCACTTTCTTACAGGCCGCATTAATCTAGGCTAGGTTATGCAAAACTGAAAAGCGCAGATCGAAAGGTCTGCGCTTTTTTATTACACAAATTTTAAGAACCAACGCGAAATAAATTAGGTTTGCAGTTTGCTGTTCTAAAAAATTCCACTACGCTAAATGTTATGGAATCAATTTGTTAGGCGGATAATATCTGTAATAAAACAGGGAGAGTTCTGTTCGACCATGCAAAAACTGAATCGATCATTGTGGCATAAGAGGGAACTATGAAAACAACAATTACAAAAGCCGTTGCAGTAGCAGCGATTGTCATGTCGTTAGCTGGGTGTGTTGGTAGTAATGCGGTTACTGGGAAACTAATGAAGTTTAACGTTGAGGTTGTAGATAACCGTTACGCTCGTGCCGGGGTCAACTTTTTGCTTGCTCCAGTTTACGCTTTAACATTCGCAGCCGATTATATCGTATTCAACTCGATCGAATTCTGGGTAGGAAAAAACCCACTCACTGGAGCGCCTCACATCTTTGATAGCAAAGTCGACACCATGATTGATGTGAACGACAGCCTAGATGATTCGCTGAAAGAAGCCCCACTTGGTTTCAACAATCGTCATATCGAGCAAGGTGAAATGCAACAAATTGATGAAAATACCATACGTATGGACATCACTTACAATGATGGACAAAAAGCAGTCTTGTTGGGGGTTCGTGATGGTGACAAAGTCAGTTACTACATGGATGGTACATTGGTTTCAGAAACTTCTATTCAGGCTCTTGAGCAGCTGGCAGCCGAAAAAGCATAATCTAGTTTGTTTATTCTTATAAAAGAAAAGCCGCTGGATTAAACCCCCAGCGGCTTTGTAGTTTTTAGTATCTAGTAATTTAGCGTCTAACGTTTAGATTAGTTGTTGCTGTGTAGCTCGCTGTTTAGTTCAACAGCAGACTTGTTCGCTAGGCACTCAATTTGACCTGTGATCGAGTTGCGACGGAACAGCAGATCAGAAACGCCAGCAAGGTCACGAGCTTTAATGATTTCTACTTCGTTGCCTTCTTTATCTAGCATGCGAACTTTAGTTCCCGCAGTCACGTAAAGACCCGATTCAACCGTACAACGGTCGCCCATTGGGAAGCCAAGACCTGCATTTGCACCTAGTAGACAGTTTTCGCCGATAGAGATAACCATAGTACCGCCACCTGACAGAGTACCCATGATAGAAGCGCCGCCGCCGATATCAGAACCGTTACCCACAACAACACCAGCAGAGATACGACCTTCAACCATGCTCACACCAGTTGTACCTGCATTGAAGTTGATGAAACCTTCGTGCATTACTGTTGTGCCTTCACCTACGTGTGCGCCAAGACGAACACGAGAAGTATCAGCGATACGAATACCTGTTGGTACCACGTAATCCACCATTTTAGGAAATTTGTCTACGCAATCTACAGTCAGAGCACGACCAGCTAGACGAGCTTCAATTTGACGCTCCGCTAGTTCAGGAAGGTCGATAGGGCCTTCGTTTGTCCATGCGATGTTGTGCAGTAAACCGAAGATACCGTCTAGTACCGTACCGTGCGGTTGTACTAAGCGGTTAGAGATAAGTTGTAGCTTTAGGAAGCCTTCAGCAACAGATGCAGGCTTCTCGTCAGTAGCAAGAATAACAAGAACAAGTGGCTGTTCAGACGCTGCAGCTTTTTCTGCGAAAGATGCGTTTGCTGCCTCGTCGTTTGCTGCGAATGCTTTCGCTAGTTCTGCGCTTTGTGCAGCAGAGATTTCGATAGCTTGGTTGCCTTCAGAGTAACCTGATACTTCAGCCACTGCGGCCACAAGAGCGTCGCTTGGATTTAGAAGTGGATTAGGGAAGAACGCTTCAATAATTTTATTGTCGCGATTTGTGGTTGCCGTACCGAAGGCTAGTGAAAAGTAAGCCATGTTGAATCTCCATGTGTTGAGTCTTGATTTTGCTATTCAATAACAGAAGCTCGAATAACAAGCGCTGCCGTTAGCAAAGTTAATTTAATTGCGTTCATCATAAAGAGAGCGCCCTCGTTATGAAAGGGCGTATCGGGATAAAGTCTGTAAAATGATATTGCTTGTCTTTTTAGCGATAGTTTTCATTATCCGGATATTATACCTCGCTCTTAAACAGGGGCGTGCTTGCTTAAGTAGCGCTGTGCCATTTCATTTCCACACCTGACACTTATCTTTAGCCCATCCTCTTGTTAGCAGTATCAATAGAGTGAGTCACACTTTCTTTATAAATTCATGTTTATTATCAGAATTATTCGACTTCTGTTGATTAATCGCTTGTGCCTACAGTTAGGGTAAATACTCAATTTTCCAGAAGTGTAATTAAGAGAACGATCACTAAAACCCTGCAAGATGTCAGTATATTGCCTGCCATAACGACATTAAAACGATTAATAAAGGATCTTCTATGAATTTTACTAAGTCTTTACTGGTGCTCTCTATCGGCGTAGCGATGGTTGGTTGTGGCTCGGACAATGACGACAATATTATTGCCCCCAATATGACATTGCGCATAGCACATGTGAATGACACCCACTCAAATTTTGATCCTGTAAAATCCAGTTTTACTATGGGTGCTGATGGCAAGAAGGTTTATAACGAATTTGGCGGTTATCCTCGCCTATTGAAAGCCGCTGACGATATCAAAGCGGGGGCTAAAGCAGACAAAGAACCTTTGTTATTCTTGCATGGTGGTGATGCATGGCAAGGTACCGCTTACTTTAAGCTAAATGAAGGTGCTGCAAACGCAGACTTATTGTCCCAGATGGGGTTAGATGCAATGGTACTTGGGAACCATGAATTCGACTTAGATACCGACAAGCTCGCATCGTTCATCAATACAGTTAGTTTTCCTGTATTAGCAAATAATATGGATGCATCAAAAGATCAGTCTTTAAGTAATGTAGATAATTTATATCCGTATCAACTGTTTGCATTTGAAGGCTCAGAAAAAAGAGCAATTACCTCTGTTTCTGATGCAAGTGATGATGAGAAAGTTGTTGCGGTAATAGGTGTTGTCTTGGGTGATATGCCAACGATAGCTACCGGAACTGGTGATGTGACATTTAGTGACCAAATTACAGCAACTCAAGCCACTATAAATGATTTAAAAACCAAGGGTGTGAATAAAATCATTGTTCTATCACACATAGGAAATGCTGCCGATAAGGATCTGGCTGCCAATACAACGGGTATCGATATCATTGTTGGCGGTCACTCTCATACTTTACTTGGTGATTTTACCGATCTTGATCAAGGTAATAATGGTATTTACGCGGAAATGATCCCACAAAAAGACAAGGTACAAAATACTTGTGTGGTTCAAGCTGGCCAATATGCGGAAGCTATCGGGGACGTTGATGTATCATTTGACGTAGACGGCAATCTCATCTCATGTGTTGGGAACAATACTCTATTATCAAATGATGAGTTTTATCACGATTCTCATCGAGAACATCAAATGATTAGTACTGATAAAGATGATGTAACGTCGTTTATTGATAATAATGAAAAAATCACGATAAAAGATGAAGATATTGATTTAAGAACCCGTATCGACGCAACTTATAAGCCAGCTCTCGATGCTGCGTATGGTGATGTTGTTGCAGCTGCACCGACTGAAATCAGTCATGAGCGCCGTCCTGGTGATGCTGGAACTGATAAGCATGGTTCAGATGTTGCTCCTATGATTGCTCAAGGTATGATTTATTGGGCAAATCAACCGTCGGTAACAACGGTTACCGGTAAAAATGTTCAGATTGGTTTGGTGGGAGCTGGTGGTGTTCGAACGGATATTACGTCTGGTGATTTCAGGGAAGGCAATGCTACGTTAGAACTATTACCATTCTCGAACTACTTGTCGATTTTAACCGTTAAAGGCGAAGTGATTCGAAACCTTATTGACAGCACAATTGAGCCGACGCTTGCGGAAGGTGCTCATGCTGGCAAGTTCCCTTACGTATCAGGCATGCGTTACACGTTTACAGAAGATGTGAAAGGTGTATCAGGTACAGTGACAACTCTTGAGGTAAATACTGGAACAGAAGACAATCCAGTGTGGGCGACAATGAACGATGTTGATAACTACACTGTTATCGTTAATAACTATAATGCAAGTGGTAGTGATGGTTGGAATGTATTAGGCGATGCTCAATTAATATCTACAGATCGTCAAGACATTGTCATTTCAGGCAATGGTTTTAAAACTTATAAAGTTAATAACCTGACATACGATGGAAGTACCGAGAAATATAGCGTCAACTATGACGGTGGTATTAAACCATGCGCGGAAGGTTCAGGTGACGTATGTAATACTGATGCAGAATCATTTATTTCTTGGGTTGAGCATAAGAAAGTATTAGAACCACTAGGCTTTGAAACAACAACGATGGAATACAAATAATACTGATATCGCTCTTATCGGAGCGTTATGTATTGTTAATGAATGTCTTAAAATACAAGGCTATAGATTAACCTTGAAAGAAAATAGCCAGCAAATTGCTGGCTATTTTTGTATTGGAATTTTGAGGTATTAACTAGATAAACAGCGCCTTGTAAGCCTGTTCTATCCCTTCAATCAACATCTGCATACCAATAACTGCAAGTATCAAACCCATCATTCGAGTAATTACGTTCAACGCACTTGGTCCGACAGCTTTAACAAAGCGCTCCCCGAATACAAACAGTATGTAGGTTAGGGTGCATAGGAGGCCAAACGCCACAATGGTAATGATGGTCTCGTAAATCCCCTCTGTGCTGGCAAAGTTCATCGCAGTTGCAATGGTGCCGGGACCCGCTAGTATTGGCATGGCTAAAGGTGATACCGCGATACTCAATGCTGCATCTTGCTGCGCGTCTGAATTGACCTTCTCTTTTGCTTTGGCATGCGTCGAGTCACCTTGTAGCATGTGAAAACCAATCAGAAATACAAGAATACCGCCGGTTATGCGCAGTGCGTAAAGCGTGATACCAAACAGGTCAAAGATGAGCTTGCCGGAAATAGCAAAGGTACTCACGATGATAAAGGCGATGAACACTGAGCGGAAAGCGATCGACTTAACCATCTCTCTATTGCTATCAGCCGTTAAACCCAAAAATATTGGGGTATTGGCGATGGGATTCATGATGGCAAAAAAGCCCATGAATACGGTGATGGTATGAATGATCAACTCTTTCATATTATTCCTTTAAAAATATAAGGTTAAATACCTAGCGATAGGTGCATTTAATCTTATAGATAAATAACGATTAGGAATAGATAGTAGAGCAAATATGGATGAAAAACAGCCAGCTTCAAACTGGCTGTTTAGATTTAGTGATAGATGTCGAGGTTCATTTGCGCGTTATTGTCGGTTTATCAATTAACGGATTTCTTATGGAGCCTCTAATTAGATTTACTAAGTTCAGTCGTTAGGCGTTTTGAGCTTCACTAACAGCAACCGCGAGAGCGACTGTCGCGCCTACCATTGGGTTGTTACCCATACCGATGAAGCCCATCATTGCCACGTGAGCCGGAACAGAAGAGCTACCAGCGAACTGAGCGTCAGCGTGCATTCTGCCCATGGTATCTGTCATGCCGTAAGACGCAGGGCCTGCTGCCACGTTATCTGGGTGTAATGTTCGACCTGTACCGCCGCCTGAAGCAACTGAGAAGTAAGGTAAACCTTGGCGAGTACGCTCTGCTTTGTAGATACCTGCAACAGGGTGTTGGAAGCGCGTTGGGTTAGTTGAGTTACCTGTAATACTTACATCTACTTCTTCTCTGTGCATGATTGCCACGCCTTCACGTACATCATCAGCGCCGTAACACAAGATCTCTCCGCGAGGGCCTTGTGAGAAGCGGCGACGTTCTGTTTCAACAAGCTCACCCGTTTGGTAATCGTATTGAGTGCGCACGTAGGTAAAACCATTGATGCGAGAAATTAAGTAAGCCGCATCTTTACCTAGACCATTGAGTATTACCTTTAATGGGTTGTGACGTGATTTGTTGACGTTGAGTGCAATTTTAATCGCACCTTCTGCAGCAGCAAAAGATTCATGGCCCGCAAGGAAAGCAAAACAGTGGCTTTCTTCATTTAGAAGACGCGCAGCTAGCGCACCGTGGCCGATCCCCACTTGGCGTTGCTCAGCAACGCTGCCAGGTTTGGTGAATGCTTGAAGGCCTTCACCAATGATATTCGCAGCTTGTTCAGCGTTGCTTGCTTTGCGGAATAGAGCTAGTGCTGAACCAAGGATATAAGCATCGGCAGCGCTTTCAAAAGCAATAGGTTGGGTGTCCATCACCATGGCTTTTGGATCAACGTTGTGGGCTTTACAGTATTGGTTCGCTTGCTCTAAAGAGTCGAAGTTCATTTCTGCCAATACGCGAGTTACTGATTCATTAAATTGAGTGTTCATCATATCTTTCCTCTAAATTGGCAAAAATTATTGTTGGCGTGGATTAATGGTGGTTACAGCTTCATCGAAGCGACCGTAGGTTCCCATAGCAAGGTCTGCTGCTTCATTGGCTGACATACCTTGATTCATCGCCTTCATCATTTTGCCGAGGTTGAGATATTCGTAGCCAATTACTTCGCTATGGTCATCAAGTGCAAGCTTGGTCACGTAACCTTCGGCTAGCTCTAGGTAACGAACGCCTTTCGCTGAAGTTGAATAGCTAGTACCTACTTGACTACGTTGTGTTTGACCTAGGTCTTCTAATGCCGCGCCAATTTCTAGGCCGCCTTCAGAGAATGCAGATTGAGTTCGACCGTAAACAAATTGCAGAAAGATTTCGCGCATGGCTACGTTAATCGCGTCACACACTAAGTCAGTATTCAGGGCCTCAAGAATGGTTCTTCCTGTGAGGATTTCGGCTGCCATCGCGGCTGATTGAGTCATGCCTGAACAACCAATCGTTTCGATTAGTGCTTCTTCGATGATGCCGTTTTTTACGTTGAGCGTCAGTTTGGCTGCACCTTGTTGTGGTGCACAAGTGCCTACGCCATGGCTTAAGCCAGAAATAGCGATGACATCTTTTGGGCTAACCATGGCGCCTTCAACTGGAATTGGAGCTGAAGTGTGAAGATCACCCCTTTGAATAGGGCACATTGATTGAATTTCTGAAGAGTAGTGCATAATGTTTTCTCATTGATAGAGCCATTTAAGACCTAGGGCGTTGAGAAAACAGGACGTGTTGGAAGAGGTGCGGCTAATTCACTACAGATCTTGAGTATCGATAATCCAAAGGTGTCATGAAGCTTGGTCTTGATAGACTAAGTCCATTTCAAAATGGAGGAGTAGCGATACGTCCAACAGTATTACCTGTTTTCGATTCTGTAGGAGTCATTAGCACTGCTCGAAAGAACGGGCGGTTGAAGCAAAAGCTTAGGTGGAACCCCATCACCTGATGGCTATAGATTAGATCTTTATCACACTTTTGTGCAAGCGAATGTTTAGAGCGATTTCGACTATAAACAAGCTTTATTATATTTCAATAAGTATAAAAAAAACGCCAATAACGGACTCTTGTTAGAGGTGTTATTGACGTTTTTTAGAAAGGGAACAGCTAGTTATGCTGCATCTTCTTCTGCATCTTCAACAGCTTCAAGCTTCTTCGCTTTCTTTGGTACTGGTTTGCGCTTAGCGCCCAATGCGTAAAGAACTTCTTCTTTATTCTTCGCTAGGTACATTGCAAGTTCTTCTTGCTTGCCTTCATCTTCAACTAAATCGCTTTTGCCTAACAGTTCAAAAAGCTCATCAGCCATATCCAGCATTTTGTCGTATGCGTCAGCTTCGGCTTTAGAGGTAAAAGTCATTTTCTCTTCTCCGTTGCGTTCCACCACGTACTTGACGATAACAGCCATGGTTAATCCTCTAAGTTTGATAAATTTTACTGGCTTTTTATACAGTTTCTGGTGCAAAAAGTCCAGTTGAGGGCCTAACTATGCGGCCTCAATCTTGATGTGTAGCCCAGTCTTCACAATAACCCATGAAAGATTTCAGCAGTGGGCTTTGATATTTGTCTTTATGGACCAGTATCCAAAATCGGCGTTTCATGTCGAGTGGTACATCAAGTGCTTTCACTCGGCCTGAATCAATCGCGCGTTGTGCCGCTAAACGCGATAAACAGGCAAAGCCAAGACCTGCAGAAACAGAGTTGATGATCGCTTCCGTGGTATTTAGCTCAAATGACTCATACCAATGCTCTATACGAGGAGCAACGGTACGCAGGAAGAACTCACGAGTTCCTGAACCTGATTCCCTAAGTATCCAGTGGCTGCCTTCTAAATCTCTCAAATTAACTTTGTCTTTTGCCACTAAAGAGTGTTGATTACTAACAATAATACACATTTCATCGCTACTGAATTGGCTTGAGAGCAGTTCTGGATGAAGTGTTTTCCCTTCAATTAGCGCAATATCCAGTTCATAATCCACCAACTTTTGACAGATCAGGGCACTGTTTGAAATGAACAAGCTTTGATCTTGATGCTGAGTTCGCTCACGGAAGCCTGACAAAATAAAGGGTGCCACTTGATTACCAATCGTGTCACTCGCACCGACCTTTAGATTGCCACTTAATGGTTGGTCATCACGGAACAACACATCGATGCCTGCCGCTCGGTGAAGTATTTCATCAGCTAAGGGAAGCAACTTTTGTCCTTCCTGATTGAGAATTAATCGGTTGTTGACCCGGTCAAATAGAGAGTGACCCAGTTGTTTTTCCATTTCACCTAGCGCCATGCTCACAGCTGCCTTTGATAAAAACAGGGCTTCTGACGCTGAGGTAAGCGTTAAGTGTTGGGTAATGGTGACAAACACTTTGAGTTGTTTGATTGAAATATTAGCCATCAGATTCCTATTTCTACACTGTTGGTGAAATAAATTTCGTTCAGAATTAATGAACGCTTGTTATATATAATTGGATATTGTTAAACGAAGCGCAAGCGTATTATGGCTTCAACAAGCTGATGAGTTCACAAATTGAGTGAATTAAGTTTAAGAGAGGCTGACATGATTCAACGTATTAAATATAGATTAACAGGAGCTCCAACACCCATGGCAGGGTTGGCACTAGCAATTGCAAGCTTGGGCTGGTGTTGGGATGGTGTTTTAGTCGCGCAAGGTATCTTATCAACTCCGGGTTTGGTGCAGTGGATCAGTGCTGGTATTGCTGCGGTATTACTTCTTGTTTTAGCCGTGAAATTTTTAATTCATGGTCACCTTTTGCGTGAAGATCTTGCTCATCCTGTTGTCGGCAGTGTTGTTCCTACATTCGCGATGGGTTGTATGGTGGTTTCAGCTTCGTTGGCCCCACTCTCTCAGTTTCTGCAAGAAGCAATGTGGTTAGCTTCAGTGGCTTTGCATGTTGTTTTCTTAGTGAGCTTTTTGTACCACAGAGCTAAAAACTTTGAGATACACCACATGGTACCGAGTTGGTTTGTCCCACCGATCGGTATTATCGTGGCAGACGTTTCTTTCTCTGGGAACCCTATTTTAGAACCAGTGGCACACGCAACTTTAGTGTTTGGCTTGTTGGTTTATGCTGTAATGCTACCGCTCATGATCTACCGTTTGATCTTTTCTCATGAAGTGCCAGATGCAGCAAAACCAACCATTGCAATTATGGCGGCACCAGCGAGTTTATCTTTAGCGGGTTACTTAACGGTTACTGCAACACCTTCACCAGTGATCATTGGTCTGTTATTTGGTATAGCGGTGTTAATGACGTTCATTATTTACGTGGCGTTCTTCAAACTACTTCGCCTGCCATTTAGCCCAGGTTACGCAGCGTTTACCTTCCCAATTGTAATCGGTGCAACAGCTTTGTTTAAATTGGCGGCTTGGATGCAAGTACAAGGTGTTGAAGCACACTACATTAGCCAAGTGTTCAATCTAGCGTACCTAGAACTGATTGTGGCAACCTTAGTGGTCGGTTATGTCGCTGTTCGTTACTACATGAACTACAAACCTCATCGTGTTTTAGGTGCGGTAGCGGGTCGACTGTAAGAAGCAATAGTTCAAAAGGTAAACAGAGCTTAAGCTTTCGGTATTTCATCAGCTTATATTCCTAATCCAAACTCGGCACTTATGCTAATCTGGCTTTATATTGTGGCAAGATTAGCGTGAGTGCACTTTGTTTACTGTTTACCATTCCAATAAAGTCGATACTTTAAAAATCCTTCTCGTTCACTTAATCAAAAGTGACCCTTTAGCCAACCCTTTCGAAAAAGAGCAGATCTTGGTTCAGAGCCCAGGCATGTCTCAATGGCTTAAGATGGAACTCGCCAAAGAGTTTGGTGTAGCAGCAAATATAGACTTTCCACTTCCAGCAACCTTCACTTGGGATATGTTTACCCAAGTGCTTCCAGATGTGCCTAAACGCAGTGCTTTCAACAAAGAAGCGATGACTTGGAAGCTGATGAGTTTGCTGCCCGCTAAACTTGACCACCCTGATTTTTTACCCTTGCAACGCTATCTTGAAAACGACGAGGATGATTCGAAGCTGTATCAATTGGCAGAGAAAATTGCCGACATCTTCGATGGTTACTTGGTGTATCGACCTGAGTGGATGGCGATGTGGGAAGCGGGAGAGCCCGTTGCAGAATTAATTGATGAAGAAGGGCTGCAAGATCACCCCTGGCAGCCGATTTTGTGGCAAGCTCTTTATGAGCAAACTCTCTCTCAAGGGCAATCAAAATACCACCGTGGCAACTTGTATCACGACTTCATTGAAGCGTTAGCCAAGCAACAAGGTCAGCTGCAGCATCTGCCTAAGCGCCTGTTCGTGTTTGGCATATCATCTCTGCCTCCTCGCTACATGGATGCACTGAAAGCGTTAGGTGAGCAGATTGATGTGCATTTGATGTTTACTAACCCTTGCCAACATTACTGGGGCGATATTCGCGATCGTAAATACTTGGCAAGAGTCGAAGCTCAGCGCCGTAAGCAGTTTGCGTTAGTTGATGGTTTACCTCAGCTAGAAGGTGAAGTATCACCATTGAAAGATGGTATTGAAGCCAACGTTGAAGATGAACTGCACACCAGCCAAGCCGTGGGTAATAGCTTGTTGGCGTCTATGGGTAAATTGGGCAGAGATAACCTGTTTTTGCTATCTCAATCAGATAGCGAAGAGCACGAGTTCTTTATTGATGTTGATAGGGATAACCTGCTGCATCAACTGCAAGCCGATATTCTCCAGTTAGAAGAGCATCAAGACGACCACATCTTAGATTCCAGCAACCATAAACAGGTGGTTGAGCTTGGCGATCGCTCTCTAACCGTGCACGCTTGTCACAGCCCTATGCGCGAGGTTGAAGTCCTTCATGATCAGCTGTTGGCGATGTTTGATGCCAATCCGACACTGAAACCACGCGATATCATCGTGATGGTGTCTGACATTAATGCTTATAGTCCAGCGATTCAGGCGGTATTTGGTAATGCTCCGGGTGAGCGTTATATCCCTTACTCGATCTCTGATAGAACCGCCGATCAAGAAAGCCCAATACTAACTGCCTTCATGCAGTTGGTCGCGCTACCGAACACGCGTTGTTTAGCCTCTGAGTTGTTAGAGCTATTAGAAATCCCTGCAATGATGACACGCTTTGGTATTGACGAGTTTCAGTTCGAGCAAGCCAAGCAATGGGTTGAAGAAGCGGGTATCCGTTGGGGTGTTGATGCTTCAACGGCGACAGAATTTGATCTACCTGCGACCGAGCAAAATACTTGGCTATTCGGCATTCAGCGCATGTTATTAGGCTATGCGATGTCGGACTCTGCAGGTTTATTTGAAACTGAACACTCTCCGATTGCCGCTTATAACGAAGTTCAAGGCATTAACGCCGAACTTGCTGGTAAGTTAGCGCACTTTATCGATCGTATTGCCCATTACCGTCAACGCTTAACTGAAACACAATCTATCGATATGTGGCGTGAAACCTTGCTGCAAATGATTGATGATTTCTTTGCGGTTGAGCTAGAAGGCGAGGTGGTACTCAAATCGATTCGTGATGCACTTTCGCAACTGAATGAACAACTTGACGATGCCTTGTATGAACAAGAATTGTCGCCAAGCATTATCTACCAGTACCTCAATAATAAGCTATCTGGCGCTCGTATTAGCCAACGTTTCTTAGCGGGCCAAGTTAACTTTTGTACCTTGATGCCGATGCGTTCTATTCCGTTCAAAACCGTCTGTTTGTTAGGTATGAATGATGGTGTTTACCCTCGCTCAATGCCGCCAGAAGGTTTTGATCTAATGAACGGACGCACACGACCGGGCGATCGTTCTCGTCGTGATGATGACCGCTATCTATTCTTAGAGGCGATGTTGTCGGCGCAAGAGTGCTTATACATCAGCTATGTCGGCCGTTCAATTCAAGATAATACCGAGCGAGTGCCGTCGGTATTGGTTTCAGAGTTAATTGAGTACTGCCAACAGAACTACTGCTTAAGTGAAGACCAATCCCTACCAAGTGATGATTCAGGTATCAAGCTGACTCAAGCGATCAGCTTTGAACATACCATGACACCATTTAGCCCTGCAGCCTTTACTCAAGGTGACGCAAACCATGTGCTGAGTTACGCCAAAGAATGGCTTCCTGCGGCTAACCGTTCCGGTGAACGTAGTGGTGAATTCAATCGTGCCTTGGATGACTATTTGTTGGGTGCAACGTACCCGTTGGAACTCGACTTGGTTGAGTTACAGCGTTTTTGGCGTTTGCCAGTGCAGTACTTCTTTAATCGCCGTCTAAAAGTGGTGTTTGAACCGCCACTTCCTGTGATGGAAGACGATGAGCCGTTCGTACTCAATGGACTAGAGAGCTTCCAGCTTAAAGATGCGCTGCTGCAAGTGTTGCTGGACCATCCTGAAGGTGCAGATGAAGCGGTGCGCCTGTTTGTCTCTGAGCAAAAAGCACAGGGTCGATTACCGGTCGGCGCCTTTGGTGATATCGAATTTGAAACCAACCGTGTTCAAGCGGAAGACTTAGCCAAAGAAATTCGATTTGTGAGCGGATCACCGCAGCAAGATCTCGAAGTGAATATCGAATTTGATGTGTTAGGCGAAGGCAAACCTGTTCGTTTGATGGGTTGGTTAACTAAAAACTATCAATCGGGTCTAGTTCGTTTCCGTAGCGGTAAAATACGCTCTCAAGATTATTTGGCAGCGTGGATTGATCATCTATGTTGTGCAGTGATGGGACATGGAAAAACGACCCATATTATTGGCTACGACAGAAAAGAAGGCGTGGTTCACCAAACGCTACAACCTATTGGCGATGCGCTTCAGGCGAAGAGTTTGCTGGCTGAGTTAGTACGACTGTTTTATCAAGGCATGACAGCACCACTGCCTTACTTCCCGAAAACCGCGTTAGCTGGTGTTGAAGCGGGCTTTAGCCGCGGTAAATGGGTTGATGACGAAGAAAAGTCCCTAAAGAAAATGGCTGATACCTTTAATGACAGCTTCGCCTTTACTGGCGAGGGTCGAGATACTTACATCTCACGTATTTGGTCTAAGTGGGATGATGCTCTGGCTGCTGAGTCGCGAATGTATTCAACGCTTGTGCTGCAGGCCGCAAGACTCGCCGCTGCCGATCTTGAAGATCAGGAATAATCGGCAGTGATCAGCAAGATCACCAACAATATGCTTATCAAAGAGATGCGTTTGAATAAAAGCATGGGAAATAAAGAGTTAGATGTAAACTTGGTGTGCAGGGCTTATAAAATGACGAGAGGAAGTCGTTTATGAGGAATCAAGGTACAGGAAATAAAGTGGCCGCCAGTAAATCATTATTAGTGTAGGGCGTTCGCTGTACGGCCACAGGTCAGAGGGACCATTATTCAGTGGTTCAAAGTAACGCATGAGTATAAAACTCGTAGGCGGTCCTGAACTCGTGGGCGCATAGTAGCGAGGCGATCTGAATTGATCCGTGAGAGAGATCGCACTAACTATTAACAAATTGGCGTAGGACGTAAATTGAATGACATTTTCTACGCTAGGTCACATTTGTAACAACACATTTATCAGAAGGCAGTAAGGCATGACGACTACAAGCAGTGCTCAGGTAATCGTTCCACAAACACTTGATACCATGACGTTTCCACTTCATGGCGCGCGTTTAATTGAAGCATCAGCGGGTACGGGTAAAACATTTACTATTGCTGGCTTGTATTTACGTTTACTGCTCGGGCACGGTACTGCTGCGCCGCAAGGTGATCTGACGGAAGCTACTCGACACCATGAGCCGCTGACCGTAGACCAAATTCTGGTTGTGACTTTTACTGAAGCGGCAACCGCAGAGCTACGCGATCGTATTCGTGCGCGAATCCATGATGCACGTATTGCGTTTGCTCGTGGTCAAAGTGACGACCCAGTGATTGCTCCTCTCTTACAAGCCATCGATGATCATGCTGGTGCGGCGAAAACTCTGCTCAATGCTGAAAGGCAAATGGATGAAGCGGCGGTATACACCATTCACGGTTTCTGTCAGAGAATGTTGACTCAGAATGCCTTCGAGTCTGGAAGCCGCTTTGATAATGAATTTGTGACCGATGAAAGCCATCTGAAAGCACAAGTGGTTGCCGACTATTGGCGTAAACAGTTTTATCCGTTACCCATTCAACTTGCAGGTGAGGTGCGAAATATTTGGGGTTCTCCCGCTTCGTTACTTGCCGATGTAAATCGCTATCTGACGGGCTCTCCGCTGAAATTGACGGTAGATGCGATGTCGGGAGACCTGCAAACTCTGCACAATCAAAACTTAGATAAAGTGAAGCAACTTAAGGCGTTGTGGTGTGAATCCGAAGCGGACTTTTTGGCTTTGATTTCTGGATCGGATGTGAATAAGCGCAGCTACACTAAGAAGTCTTTGCCGACTTGGTTAGAAGCCGTCACAGCATGGGCGCAAAGCGACACTCATGATTACCAGTTTCCAGATAAACTAGAGAAGTTCTCACAAGCAACGTTAATTGAAAAAACACCAAAAGGCACTGCACCTCAACACGCAGTTTTCGAAGCGATTGAAGACTTCTTAAATTCTCCAGCAGATCTAAAAGCTCCTTTGCTGGCACATGCGATTACTCATTGTCGAACTATGTTGGCTAAGGCTAAGCAGCAGAAGCAGTGGTTATCGTTTGATGATTTGCTGACTCAGTTATCCGCGTCAATCGATGTGGATGAGCAATCACTGCTGGTGGAGAGAATTCGCACCTTATACCCAGTAGCGATGATTGATGAATTCCAAGATACCGATCCGTTGCAATACAGTATTTTTAGCCGAATCTATTTAGATAATCCGCAATGCGGTTTGTTTATGATCGGTGATCCGAAGCAGGCAATTTACGGCTTCCGTGGCGCGGATATCTTTACCTACATTAAGGCGAGAAACCAAGTTAGTGCTCACTACACGCTGGGGACTAACTGGCGTTCGAGTGCTGACATGGTCAGTGCGGTAAACCAAGTGTTTATGAATTCGGATAGCCCGTTTATCTATGATCAAGATATTCCATTCTTACCTGTCGCAGCCAGCCCATCGGCTGACAAACGCCAGTGGGTGATGAATGGTGAAACTCAGCATGCATTGACCTTTTGGCTACAAGAAGCGGAAGATAAGCCATTACCGAAAGGCGAATATCACAAAGCCATGGCTGAGGCGACGGCGAGTCAAATTCAAACCATTCTGACCACTTCTCAAAATCAACAAGCCTATTTTGATAACGGCAAAAAACAACATGCTGTGAATGCGGGTGATATTGCAGTCTTGGTTCGTACTGGTAGTGAAGGTCGCCTGATTAAGAACGCGTTGTCTGAACAAGGCATTGCAAGCGTGTATTTGTCTAACCGAGATAGCGTTTTCACCAGCTTGGTCGCACAAGATATTCAGCGTTTACTACAGGCGGTGCTGACACCTGAAAATGACCGTGCATTACGCGCCAGTTTAGCGTCGGAGTTGTTTGCTCTGGATGCCGCCTCATTGGATGAACTCAACAACGATGAAGTGGTTTGGGAAAACGTCGTTAACGAATTTCGAGAATATCGTAAGTTGTGGCTGCAACGTGGTGTGTTACCAATGCTTCGCAGTGTGATCAGTAAACGACATCTCGCGGAACGTTTACTGGAAGAAGAAAATGGTGAGCGCTCACTCACTGATTTAATGCACATTGGCGAATTGTTGCAACAAGCAAGGCAGGAACTCGACAGTGATTATGGCTTGCTGCGCTGGTTAGCAGAAGCGATTTCCGATGCTCAAAATGGTTTAGGTGGCAGTGAAGACGACATTCAACGCCTTGAATCAGAAAGAAACTTAGTTCAAATTGTTACTATTCATAAGTCGAAAGGCTTGGAATATGACCTCGTATTTTTGCCGTTCGTGGCGAGCTACCGAGAAGCGAGTGAAGGTAAATTCTACGACCATGACTCAGATACCACGGTACTTGATATTACGGGCAGTGATAGTGCTCTAGCACAAGCGGATAAAGAGCGATTGGCAGAAGATCTACGTTTGATTTACGTGGCGCTTACTCGTGCGGTTTATGGCTGTTTTATTGGTATGGCTCCTTTACGTAAAGGGCGCTCAACCAAAGAGCCGACCGGTGTTCACTTAAGTGCTATGGGCTATTTGGTTCAAAATGGACAGGAGCAAGGTATTGCCGAGTTGCATCAAGCTTTGTTAGTGATTGAGAGTAAGAATTCAAGCGTACTATTGTCTGAAACGCCTACCGCTCACGAACAAGTTTTTGTGCAAACAGAGCAAGTGAGTGACGACTTACAGGCCAGTGAACTCAAGGCTTCAATTGACCGATCTTGGCGTATTACCAGTTACTCAGGCTTAGTCAAACAGGGCAGTCACGGCGCGAGCCATGATGCGACCATTGAGGTGTCTGGTTTCGATATCGACTCAGCGGATGAACAAGACGAGTCGGAATTGATTGAACCGGAACGTTCTATATTCTCGTTCCCTCGCGGTGCTCGCCCAGGTACCTTCTTACATACCTTGTTTGAGGATGTTGAATTTACCGAGCCAGCAACCAGCGAACATAACACGCAAGTAATCACTCACTTATTAGAATCAGAGCAATACGAAATAGAGTGGTTACCTGTACTTCAACAACTGGTCGATACGGTGCTGAACACCGCGTTAGATGGTAAGGACTTAAAGCTAAGCAAGAAAGACTCAACGCAACGATTGGTCGAGATGGAGTTCTTGTTGCCGATAGAAGTGTTGGCCGCATCTGAGCTCAATCAAACCATTCAGTATCATGATCCCTTGTCGGCCAAGGCGGGCGACCTAGGTTTCCAAACCGTGCAAGGCATGCTGAAAGGCTTCATCGATTTGGTGTTTGAGCATCAAGGTAAATACTACGTGCTCGATTGGAAATCGAACCATTTAGGTGATGATGTTGCCGTCTACCATGGTGAAGCATTGAAATCGGCGATGGCCGCCCACCGCTATGACCTGCAATATCAAATCTATGCATTGGCGCTGCATCGTTTCTTACGTAGTCGTGTTGCCAATTACAGTTACGAACAGCATTTTGGTGGGGTTTATTACTTGTTCTTAAGAGGAATGGACGGACAATCTCAACAAGGTATTTTCTCGGCTAAACCAACCTTGGGTTTGCTCGATGAAATGGATCAATTGATTGACGGTAAAGTGATAGACAGACGTTCAGCACAATTGAATGACGATGAAACTGGACAGATGGGGCTTTTATAATGACAACGACCACTAATACCAGCATAGAGACAGCGAACTCAGTTAAGCCAGTTTCACTTATCCCTGAGCAACTCATGGATGTATTAAAGTTCCTCGCTGATAAGGGCTCAATTCGTCAGTTGGATTATCAATTTGCCCGTTTTATTGCTCAGCAAGCAGCGGCTCACTCTCAAGAAGTCGGTTTTCTCGCAGGGGTGGTGAGCCATGAATTAGGCAAGGGGCATATCTGTACTCAGCTTATACAGCAGTATACGGTAGGCCCTGAACAAACGGCGGATCTTGCTCAGTTACTTGGGTTGTACGGTGAAACGGCACTGCAACTGAATCAAAAGTTATTAGGTATTGATTGGGTGGCGGTACTTCAATCGTCAAACCTAGTTGGTACAACTAATGATTGCGTTAAGCCGCTGATGTTTGATGGACAGCGAGTTTATTTACAGCGCTATTGGAACTACGAAGTTGTGTTGGCTGAAACGTTAAACCGTCTAAGTAATCCAGTCGAGTTCAATATTGAACAGAAGAAGGCGCTCACTGAAACGCTGAATCAGTTATTCGCACGCAGTTATCACTTTTTGTTTAACGCATTAGCCAAGGCTGGTTCGAGTCAACAAACCTCTCAGGTGTTACGCCAACAGTTGCTGTGTGACCATCTCGATATCGTTGATGAACAGGCTCTAGATTGGGGCGCGATCGACCAAGTGATTGTTCAAGCCAAGCAAGTAATGGATCTAGAGGTGTTGGATAGCCTAGTGCCGTTATCCGTCTGTTTGAACTGGCAAAAGGTCGCAGCAGCAGTGGCGTTAAGTCGTCGTTTTGCTGTGATTTCTGGTGGGCCGGGTACTGGTAAAACGACCACGGTAACCAAATTACTGTCGGCTATGGTCGAGCAATCGTTAAGCCAAGGTAAAACACCGACGATCAAGCTGGTGGCACCGACAGGTAAGGCGGCGGCACGTTTAACAGAGTCGATTGGCAAAGCGATTGAGCAGCTGCCTTTAGCGCCTGAAGTAAAAGCCAACATACCAACGGAATCGAGTACTTTACACAGATTACTCGGCGCGATCCCTAATCGAGCGGAGTTTAGACACAACCGACGTAATCCACTTCACCTTGATATCTTGGTGGTGGATGAAGCTTCGATGGTCGACTTATCCATGATGTATAAGCTGGTGGATGCACTCCCTGAACACGCAAGGCTTATCTTGTTGGGGGATAAAGACCAACTCGCTTCCGTTGAAGCGGGCGCGGTGTTAGGTGATATCTGCTCGTTTAATTCAACAGGCTACAGCACAGCGCAAGGTAATTTGATTGCAGAGATGACCGGTTTTGACGCGATAGCTAATACAGGGCAGGTCAAAGCTGGATCGGTTAACCCTCCTGCGATTGCAGATAGCTTGTGTATGCTGCAGAAGAGTTATCGTTTCGATGCTCGTTCAGGTATCGGGCAGTTGGCAAAAGCAATCAATAACGGCTCTGCTAATCAGGTCGATCAAGTGTTTGCTAAAGGATTTGGAGACATTGAAAATCACCCGCTGTCGAGTGATAGCTATAACTTGATGCTGCGTACCTTAGTTAATGAGTATGGTGAGTATCTCAATAGAATGAATGTTCCTTTAAACGAGCTAGAGACTCAAGAAGCGCGAGCTAAATCGGTTCTCGATTTGTTCAGCAAATGTCGATTGCTGTGCTCTGTTCGTGAAGGCGATTTTGGTGTTAAAGGTTTGAATAACAGGATCGAAAGGGCGCTAGCAGCAAGACGTTTGGTGAATCCGCACAATGACGAATTGTGGTATCACGGGCGACCAGTAATGGTAACGCGTAATGACCATGGTTTAGGTTTATATAATGGTGATATTGGTATCTGCATGCTTGAGGCCGATTCCAGTAGTGCTTCTTATGATATTTCCCATTCAATAGCTGCGAGTTCTGCGCCTAGATTGAAGGTGTATTTTGAATTGCCGGATGGCAGCGTGAAAGCGGTGCTTCCAAGCCGAGTTCCCGATCATGAAACGGCTTATGCGATGACGATTCACAAATCTCAGGGTAGCGAATTTGATTTGACCTTAATGATCCTGCCGCCAGATTTTAGCCCCATTCTAACGCGAGAGCTTATCTATACCGGTATTACGCGTGCAAAGAAACGATTGATGATGTTCAGTGATACCAATGTACTAAAACGTGGTATTAAAGTGAAAACAGAGCGAGTTAGCGGTTTAGGAAGTCGTTTAACCGGCTAATGAGTTGTTCACTTCAACTGTTAGTGGGTTCTAGTGAGGGGCATCGCGAGGGGTAACGCAGCTAAATGGCTAAAAGGTAGTACATAAAGCAACCATCCCTGGTCGCTTTGAGCGTTATTAAGAATCTGTTCCTAAAAACGCTCGAGTAAATGATATATGGTTTATCTTGTATTTGGCTTGGCAGTTCAAGATAAACTCTTTTAGATTCTCGCTCACAGGGAAAACGCAGTGTACGTCTAAACCTTCTAAGAATTGGTTATCAGCCATATCCCAAAAACTTTGCAGCGAATTACAAACAATGGTTCTCATATCAATGTTGCTCTTTTTGCTGTTTATATTAACGCTCAACATATTGATGTCGTGTTAAACGTTAACGGGGATAGCAATCCGTGCAGTGACCTCCTCAATGTTACAGGTTCAAACATTGGGGGTATTCCAATAAAAACGTTTGTTCATATCCATAAAACGTGCAAATTCTATACAATTATTGGTGTGAGTTAAAGTGCATACTTGATAAAACTCATATAGTAAACGATTACATTTGCAATTATTTTTGGATCAAAGTGAGATTTCGATCTGAATTTTTAATTATACGTTCAATGCTAAGATTTTTGAATTTCGTTGATAGTTATAAAGCCCCTGCTTTTCCATCGGTAATTCATCAACCCCAATCTCGTAAAACCCTTGTTCGCGGAACCAATGAAGGCTGTGCGTGGTAAGAACAAATATCTGGTCGATATCTCGAGACTTGGATTGGTGACGCATGTAATCCAGTAGCAATTGACCACGGTTCCCATCTCGATAATCAGGGTGGATAGCGACGCACGCCATCTCTGCCATGTGATCTTCTGGATACGCATAAAGCGCAGCGCACCCAATAATAAGCCCGTCTTTTTCAATAATGGTAAAGCGATGGATCTCCTGTTCTAACTGCTCTCTTGAGCGACGAACTAAGATACCCTGTTCTTCCAGGGGCCGAATGAGATCAAATATGCCACCAATATCATCAATCTGAGCTTGTCTTACTTGCTCAGCACTTGCCATCACGACTTGGGTACCAATACCGTCAAAAGAGAACAGCTCTTGGATTAACGCGCCATCGACCTTGTAACTGATTAAGTGGCAACGTGGAACACCGGCTCGACAAGCGGAGATAGCACCTTTTAGGAAGCGTAGTGTTCCCGTGCTCATATCTTCGGTCGGATTCTGAGACTCCGTTAAGCGTTCTAGGATTTGTTTAGCGTCTTTAGGGAACAGTTCGGCGAGTACATTACCGCTTTCGTCGGTTACCCCTTGTTCGGAGCAAAATCCAATCAGCTTGTCTGCCTTTAAGCGAATCGCGACTTGTGTTGCGACTTCTTCAGAAAGCAGGTTAAAACTTTCTCCTGTCACGGAGCTAGCAATTGGACCTAACAGGACAATAGAGCCTTGATCAAGTGTGCGATTAATCCCTTCGATATCGATT
Source organism: Vibrio cyclitrophicus (assembly GCF_024347435.1). NCBI lineage: Bacteria > Pseudomonadati > Pseudomonadota > Gammaproteobacteria > Vibrionales > Vibrionaceae > Vibrio > Vibrio cyclitrophicus. The sequence continues at coordinate 2,549,187 of NZ_AP025480.1, read as the reverse complement.
CGACGAATACGTCCGCTGTGGCAATAATCCGTACCGTCATCTACGCCTAGCGGCTGAGCCGTAATGAAGTTACCACTCATCACATTCAGTTGAGTGCCTGCCATTGGGGTGTTATTAAGGCTCATCGAAAGACGAGCTGTAATAGCCAGCTGTAATTGACCTGCGGCTTGCATCGCTACCCCTAAAGAATATTCGTCAGTGACTCTAATGTTCTTATGGTAAGGCGTATGGCAATCTTGCTTTGCTAGCAGCTGATTTATCTGTGGTCTTGCCCCGTGAACGAGAACAATCTTGACTCCTAGGCTGTGGAGTAGGGCTATATCACTAATAATGTTGCCGAAATTTTTGTCAGCAACAGCTTCGCCTCCTAGCATAATGACCATGGTTTTGCCACGGTGAGCATTTACGTAAGGTGTTGATTGTCTGAAGCCTTTTACTAGCGCTGTACTTCTTAATTTCACAGAACAAGTCCATTTTGTTTATTTATTCGCTAATTTAGCATTTAAATTCAAATTTAAACAACATGTTTTTGGAATAAAGCGCAAACTATTCTCATCGAGACTTCATTATACAAACGGTCTCAGTGTAGAATATATACAGCATCTTTATGAGTAGTAACCGAATGCAGCAAGCGCCAGCAAGAAAGAACAAGATCGATGAGATAACGGAAAACCTTTACAGCGAAGCAGAACAACGCAATCAGTCTAAATTGAAGCGTAAGATCATCGAACGTTGCTTGATGGTATTGGCCCTAGTGGGTTCATTTGCTGTGGTTTCTTTATTCAGCGACGTGCTTTCACGAGTACAAGATGCAGCAACGCCTGACCACTTGTTGTATGGCACTTGGGTAGAGCAGGACGTTGCACATTATGTAACGGACGAATTTGTGCTCAATGCCAATGGTGTGTCAGTACGAGGATCTGTTGTGTCGACTAGTTTTGATTTCGATGGGAACTACTTCGAATATAAGACGGGAGATAGAGCCTATCGTTTTCGTATCACTAACTCTGACAACACAGAGATGGTGCTCGATTCAGACGCTCACTATAATCCTGTCTTCCGTCTTAAGGGACATATGGTTAATTCAGTTCGATAGGTTATCTTACTGTAAACTCTTACAATCTAAGATTGTGTTATCTGACCGTTTTTGTCATCCTCGATGCATAGAATTTTTAGGATGACTCTTGTGATTAAAAAATGGCTTCCCCTTGTTGCTGCCTCTTTACTATTTGGCTGTGCTCAACCCACCGATCGTGCTCAACAACACTTTGATGATGACTTTCCTCGTACCTTAAATAAGGTCGATCAGGTTGAATCCAACAAACCAAGAGACTACACCGCATTTGCAGAACAAGCTGAGATGGTGGTTTCTAAATCTCCTTCAATGGCTAAGATCTATGAACCGTTGTATCAGCAACTCAATGAGTGGGCGATGCTGAGTGGCGATCCTAGCGAATTAGCTAATTTCGGTGTTCAAACCGCTCAACTTGGTGGTGGCGATAAGCAAGGTAATGTTTTGTTTACTGGTTACTTTTCTCCAGTCATAGAATTACGCCATGAAGCGAACGAAGAATATCAATTTCCTGTCTATGGGCTCCCTGATTGCGGTAAAGAGTGTCCCACTCGCGAAGAAATCTACAATGGTGCGTTGGATGGGCAAGGCCTTGAACTTGGCTATGCAGCAAACCGTATCGACCCGTTTATGATGGAGGTGCAAGGTAGTGGCTTTGTGCATTTTGGTGACGACGACACGCTCAAGTACTTTGCTTATGCAGGAAAGAACAACAAAGCTTATGTGAGTATTGGTCGTGTATTGATCGATAGAGGCTTGGTTCCTCGTGAAAAAATGTCACTGAAAGCAATCAAAGAGTGGGTATTGGCGAATGAGCCTGAAGTGGTAAAAGAGCTACTTGAACAAAACCCTTCTTTTGTATTCTTTAGTTCTAGAGCAGATTTGTCGGTAATGGGAAGTGCTGGTATTCCATTGTTACCAATGGCTGCCGTTGCTGGAGATCGTTCGATATTACCTATGGGTACACCTATTTTGGCTGAGGTTCCATTGTTGAATGCCGATGGCACGTGGAGCGGCGCGCACCAACTAAGATTGTTACTGGTTTTGGATACGGGCGGCGCAGTTAAGCAGAACCATTTAGATCTCTACCATGGTATGGGGCCAAGAGCGGGTACTGAAGCGGGTCACTATAAGCACTTTGGTCGTGTATGGAAACTTGGCCTAGATGGCTCTGCAACCGAAGCGCCTTGGGCTTTGCCTCCTGAGAAGGTTGAGTAAACGACGATAAAATAGGGCATTGAAAGCGAATCGCTAATCCCCTAGACTTTTAATTCAAGAGTGCGTATAAAACGCACTCTTTTCTTTTTCTCAGAAATAAATTGGCGGCAATAATGCGTGAATTGACCACACCAGCCTCAGAAAACTATGACCAACGATTTGGTGGCACTCGCCGTCTGTATGGCAATAGTGAAGTCGACATACTTAGAGCGGCACATGTGTGTGTGATCGGTATTGGTGGCGTCGGTTCATGGGCGGTTGAAGCGCTTGCACGTACTGGTTTAGGTGAGCTAACGTTGATCGATATGGATGACGTGTGCGTGACTAACATTAACCGTCAGATCCACGCTATGTCGGGTACGGTTGGCAAGAGCAAAATCGAAGTGATGGCTGAGCGCGTTAAGTTGATTAACCCTGAGTGTAAAGTGAACCTGATTGATGACTTTATTGGTCCTGACAATCAGGCTGAGTATTTGTCGAAAGAGTTCGATTTTGTTCTCGATGCGATTGATAGCATGAAAGCTAAAGCTTCGCTGTTGGCGTATTGTCGTAGTAACAAAATCAAAGTGATCACCACGGGTGGTGCGGGTGGCCAAGTCGACCCAACTCAAATCAAAGTGGCTGATCTGACTAAGACGATTCAAGACCCGTTAGCGAAGAAATTGAAAGACACATTACGTCGTCATCACAATTTCCCTAAGAACCCAGCACGTAAGTTTGGCATCGATTGTGTGTTCTCGACTGAGCAACTTAAATACCCTCAAGCTGACGGCAGTGTATGTGCTGCGAAAGCGACCGCAGAAGGGCCAAAACGAATGGATTGTGCGACAGGTTTTGGCGCAGCAACGGTGGTAACGGCTACGTTTGGTTTTGTGGCGGTTTCACGTATCGTAGAAAAGATCGTTCAAAAGCATACTAAGTAACTCGTTACTTTGAGCTTACTAAGAATTTACTGGATATAAAAATGACGTCATTTCCAAGTTCTCCATTCGGCCAAGAAATTACCAGTGATGATATTGTCGCAAAGATGCAGACTTTCAGCGGTTGGGAAGAACGTTATCGTCAAGTGATTCAATGGGGCAAGAAACTGCCAACCATGCCTGACGAGCTGAAAAATGAGCAGGTTGTTGTTTCTGGTTGTGAAAGCCAAGTCTGGCTAGTTTCTCAGAACATCGACGGTGTTTGGTACTTTTGTGCTGATTCTGATGCTCGTATCGTTCGCGGTCTTATCGCATTAGTGATGTCTGCTTTTGATGGAAAAACATCAGCACAGATACAATCGTTCGATATTGATAGTTATTTTGAAAACATCGGTCTAATTACTCATCTAAGCCCATCTCGCGGTAATGGATTAAAAGCGATTGTTGCTCAAATCCAAGAGCTAAGTGCTTAGCATCTCTTAGATACACAGAAACAAAAAGGGTTGGCGCTAAACGCCAACCCTAAATAATTTAGCTACTCGTTATTCTTTACTATCTATAGCATATCAACGGCTTTTTCTATCGCCGCAACGAGCTTTTCAACATCATCCATGTTGTTGTAAATACCAAATGAAACTCGAACCGTTCCTTTTACATTAAGCGCATCCATCAATGGGTGAGCACAATGATGTCCTGCTCGAACCGCAATACCTTGTTGATCCAACAGTGTCGCAATATCTTGATGGTGAACACCGTCCATCACAAAAGTAATCACACTTGAATTGGGTTTGTAGCCAAGAACCTGGATATCATCCAATTGGTTGAGTGCTTGGTAGGTTTTCTGTTGTAGCTGGTGGATGTGAGTTTCCACATCGTGCTGCTCAAACTTATGTAACCATTCTATCGCTGTACTTAATGCGATGGCTCCCGCCACGTTTGGCGTGCCAGCTTCAAATTTACCAGGCAGTTCAGAAAATGTGGTGCCAGAGAAAGAGACGCGCTCGACCATTTTGCCACCACCATGCCAAGGTGGCATTACTTCGAGCAATTCAAGTTTGCCATAAAGGACACCGATACCTGCAGGGGCATAGAGCTTGTGCCCTGAGAAAACATAGAAATCCGCATCTAAAGAAGAAACATCAACTGGCTCATGAACGATGCCTTGTGCGCCATCGACCACAACAATCGCATTCTTCATGTGGGCTTTTTCTATGACAGCTTTAATCGGCTGACGAGAACCGGTAACGTTGGTTATCTGAGCTAATGCAACAATTTTGGTCTTATCATTAAGCAGATGATCAAAAGCTTGTAGATCAAATTCACAATCTGATGTCATCGGTACTTTAACGACTCTAGCGCCGGTTTGTTCTGCCACAATTTGCCAAGGTACAATGTTGGCGTGATGCTCCATTTCGCTAACCAAGATCTCATCGCCGGGCTGAAGCGTGCTTCTTGCGTAGGTTTGAGCAATTAGGTTGAGCGCTTCGGTGGCACCGCGAGTCCAGATGATCTCTTTTGACGATGTCGCGCCAATAAACTGAGCGACCTTATCTCTTGCTGCTTCAAACTGACTGGTCGCGTTCGCTGTTAAGCTGTGGCTACCACGATGAACATTGGCATTTTGCTTGGAGTAATACTGGCTAATGGCATCAATAACCACCTGAGGTTTTTGTGTCGTTGCCGCGCTGTCTAAGTAAATCAACGGTTGTTGGTTGATGGTTTGTGATAGCGCAGGAAACTGCTCTCGGATGTGATTGATATCAAGCATCTATTTTTACCTAAAATCTTGGAAATTGGTGCTAGCGTTATGCTGAGCGGTATCGTTATTTTATCGCGACTTGTGAACGGTTGCTGACTAATCTTGCTGATTCCAACTATTTTCTCGTTCTTTAACCTGATCGAAGAGCTTTTGGTTAACAGGAACATCTATCTGATGCTTAAGTGCCGTCTTTATTAGGTGTCCGGTAATGAAGTCGATCTCTGTCTTTCGTTGGTAAAACATATCTTGCTTCATTGAAGAGTTGTTCTTTGCTGTCGCTTGAATAACCTTGTTGACGCTTGTCTCTAATTCGTCGAATGAACAAGTAATGCCTTCTGCCAGCATCACTTGTGTGATTTCTCTAATTATAGAACTCAAAACTTCGCTAAATCTTTGGTCAACAAGCTCTCCGTTTGTGATTTGTTCCAGCCCAGTCAATGGGTTGATGGCACAATTGATGGCGAGCTTAGTCCATAGCGCTGTTTTTATCTCTGGGTTCCAACTTACAGTAGGTAAGGCATGTTCCAACACATCGACTAAAAAAGTGCACTGTTGACCCTTGAGGTTAAAAGTCCCCAATTGTGTTTGGCCGATTCCTGTGTGAGATACATTATTGCGGTCGGGTTTGAATGCAGCTTGGGTGGTAGTCGCCAATACTACTGGGTGAGCATCAATTTGAGTTGCTATCTGATCGACCGCACCCATTCCGTTGTGCAGGAACATGAGAATGGTGTCGGGATCGAGGTGTTGAAGTAGCGGAGTGGTTGCTTCTTCTACTTGCCAAGCTTTGACCGTGAAGATGACTAAATCACTTTCAGATAGCTTTTCGATATTGTGATTACTGAAGGAAAGAGAAGCTTGCTCATCCAATGATAGTTCCATTGAGTTGTTAGCAGAGCGGCCCCACAAAGAGACATTATGACCCGCTTGAAGTAGTTTTATCGCCCACAAAGAGCCAATAGCCCCAGGCCCAACAATAGTAATGTTCACAGCAATACCGAGATAAGAAAGTGGTGCTGCAAGGATAGCGAGGCATTAAATGAAAGCAATAAAAAATGGCACCCGAGGGTGCCATTGAGGAAACTTTCTTAGAAGTTCGATTAGAACTTGTAAGTTACCGCTACGTAGTGACCGAAGCCTGTCGTTTTACCTGCTAGGCCGTCATCTTTAAGACCGTAAACGTCTTTGTAGCCTTTAAGGCCGTAACCAACAGCAAAGCGATCTGAGTGCCAGTAAAGGCCGTTGAACATAACGCCACCATTTGATGTATTCAACGCTTTGTTATCATCATCCATGCCGAATTGGTAATCGATGTAACCTTGGTAAGAGATGAATGAACCATTCTCGAAGAAGTAGAATGGTTTGAACCAGTTAGTCGAGATTTGGTAGCCGTTCCAATCTTTGTTGTTTGAATCGTATGTACCGTATAGGTTTAGGCCAATTTTGCCCAACCAAGGAACCATCACGTCAGAGCCAAGACCAACTTTTTGAGTGTTAACGCCAGAGTTTCCGCCCCATTCCATAAGTGTAGAAACATAAAGCTCTTGGACTGGACCGAAAGATAGATCTTTGCCAGTTAGGCCGTCAAGAGACATACGTGGCGCAAACTTCATAAAGATTTTTTCTTGGCCATCTTTATCACTGCCTGGATCAGAAGTTAGGTTGAATACATCAACGTAACCGTATAGGTCGAAGATTCCAGAGCGACCACCAAATTCCATCTCTAGGTAATCATGAGTTGATTCGCCTGGAAGTTCATCAATAGCACCCATAAGGTTGAACTGCATCCATTTGTAATCGTTCTTATGGATGTCGCCGTCAGAATAATCAGCCGCCATTACTGGAGCAGATGCTGCTGCAAGTAGGCCAAGAGTTAAAAGTGATTTACGCATAATGGAACTCTCTATGTTTGAAATAAGTAACCCGCTAATCCGTGCGTGTTTATATGTCCGAATGCCGAGCATAATAGCGATTTTGTTCTCAAATAAAAGTGAGACGGAGTGTAAACTACAATTATTATGGTGAGATCGATCACATTAATGATCTAAATGACGGAACTTTAAGATGGCAATGCATCTTGATGCACCACTAATTCTATTGGTTTTGCGAGAGTTGACTGTTTTTTGGATAAATTGGCGAAATACCATCCTAAGCAAACGATTCTACTGAATAGAGTGACATCCATATCAAAATCAACAGTATTCCTTTCTCAGTATATTCTCACTCAAAATTACGCATTCAGCCCGCGGAACAACTCAGTCTTTGAACTATTTCTGACCGAAAATATGGGAACCTCTGCTATCGCTCTAACACTAAGAGATATTAAACTCAAAGATTACGCGAATGGTATTTATGTGGCAGCGGGATCTTACTACGTGACGATTACTGTAGCAGGAGACCCAACTACTGTTGCCATTGACTCTGCGCCTGCAACCTTAGCTGATGGTGTCGTTTATCAAGTTGTGGCGATTGATGATGTGGCGGGAATGGGCTTCAACTTATTAGTGAGTGATACAACAGACTAGATCTGTGATGTCAGTAATCAGAAAACAAAAGAGGGCAGCTCAATGCTATCCTCTTTTTTCTTTTGCTCTTATTCTTGGTTGGTTTTAGCTTTTTCTAATAAATCAGTGAAAAAGTGGCGTAACGAATAAAGCATGATCAAGCTTGGAATGACCATTAATGAGGTCAGTATAAAGAAGGTTGACCAATCATTGAGGAAATCAACCAACTCACCACTGAAGGAAGCCAGCGTGGTGCGACCGAAGTTACCCAAGGATGCGAGTAATGCATACTGGGTTGCAGAGAAGGCTTGCCCAGTTAATAGTGTTAAGAAAGACACGAATGCTACTGTCGAGAATGCCGTTGTAAAGTTATCGACAATAATTGTTGCCAAGAACAGAGTTTCACTTGGGCCCGCTTTAGCTATCCATGCAAACATCAGGTTACTGGCTGCCATTGCTATACCGCCAATCATCAACCCGCGCACAATACCGAACCTGACATTGAAGATACTGCCTAACAAGGTGAAGAATATTGTTGCGCCCCAGCCAATTAGCTTGGAGTAGTGACCAATTTGTTCGTTGCTAAAGCCTATCTCTTTGTAGAAGGGGATCGACATTCGCCCTAAGAAAGCTTCGCCTATCTTAAATAGGAATACAAACAGCAGAAGAGTAATCGCTACCTGAACACCATTCCGCCTAAAGAAATCATAAAACGGTTCTAATACTGTGACACTGAACCACGCCACAACTTTTGAACCCACCACTTTATTATGACGTTGCAGAGCTTCTTTTTGTAGTGCTTCACGTTTGGTAATCGGCTCACCAACAAACAGCGTGAACAACATCAAAACGACGACGACACCAGCCATACCGTAATATACACCGTTCCAACCTATAGAATCGGCATTGATAAATGCCAGATAACCCGGAAGTGAGTAACCTGTCCACCATCCGACAACGGCCATAGCAGAAGCTTGTGGCAATTTTGATGATTCTGATTTTGGAAATGAATCAATACGGAAAGCATCAATCGCGATATCTTGAGTAGCAGAAGCAATTGCAATTCCAAGCGCAAGCATGGAAGTGAACATCAGATCATTGGCTGGGTTCACTCCTGCAATTAATAATGTGCAGATCAATACAAAGCTTTGACATAAAAATATCCAGCTGCGTCGTTGACCTAGAATGGCGTGCAGGATTGGCAACTTGACTCGGTCAACCAAGGGAGCCCATAAAAAATTAATGGCGTAGACTGCAAATACGCTACCAAAATAGCCGATTGCAGCGCGAGTTAAGCCCGCATCTTTAAGCCATCCAGACATGTTGGAGCCAATAAGAACCCATGGGAAGCCACTCGAACAACCTAACATAAACACCCAAAGTAAGCGTTTATCTAGGTAGCTGCGGAAAGTCTGCATCCAAGTAAGAGAGGGAGTGCCTGATGACATAGGGCGTCCTTGTATAGAAAAACGCCCTTAAGAAATAAGGGCGTTTGATGAGGTTACTTAAGAAGGGTTACGTTGGTGATGACGATTGGGTCGGTTGGGATGTCTGACATACGTCCCATTCGTTTAGTTGGAATGGTGGCCATCTTTTGAATGACATCAAACCCCTCAGTCACTTTGCCAAATACAGCGTAACCAGGATTACTGCCTTTCGCGTTTAAGAAATCATTGTCAGCAAAGTTAATGAAGAATTGACGAGTCGCAGAATCAGGCGCATTAGTGCGAGCCATAGCGATCGTTGCTGTATCATTCTTTAGACCGTTACTGCCTTCGTTCTTGATTGGAGCATAAGTCGCTTGTTGATTCATGTCCTGATCGAAGCCACCACCTTGTGCCATAAAGCCCGGAATAACTCGGTGGAAGATAGTGCCTTCGTAGCTGCCGTCTTCAACGTATTTTAGGAAGTTCTCAGCACTAATCGGTGCTTGTTCTTGGTTTAGTTCAATAGTGAAGTCACCTAATGTTGTTTCAACGTTCACTTTAGGACCAGCCCAAACGCTCACGCTCACCAGCATTAATGCGATAGAAGTAAGAATGCGGCTCATTAGAAACGTTCCTTCATGTAGTTTTGTAGTTCAGGGTCATTCGCGATTTCAGTAAGAACCAAGTTGATCACATCGTTAAGCACCATTGAGATGTCGTCGTTTGATGCGCTTAGTGCTCCGGTACGAGTCGCTGTACCGTTGAATGTTTTAACTAGCTTACCTTCAGGTGTTTCAGCAGTTACTTCAAGCGTCACTTTACCGTCCATTTGGTTTTCCATAATGGTGTGCTTGACGGTAACAAGTGCTTCTTGAATTTCTAAAACCACAGAGTTTTCACTGTTTACGCTTGCACGAAAACCTTGTGACTCTAGCTGTTGTGCTAAAGCGTTTTCCAGAGAAATACGCATATTTTGCTTTGCGTGAATTGGTTGGATATTTGAACGTCCACTATCAACCAATGCAACATACTGAGCAGCACGTACATCTTTACTGGTTAACGTGTATGTTTTGCCTTGCACAAGGTTGCTTGAGCTTAATGAAGCTTCTGGCATTACGTTGATCTGTTCTTGCTGAGGGGCTGAACATGCTGTTAAAGCCATAATAGAGGCAGCCAAAATCAGTTTTTTCATTCCTTTATCCTTTCTAAATTCACACAAGAAGCTCGGTATTTTAAAGCGGTCTACTGCCTATTTGTTAAAGTTAGCAGGTTCTCTTGTTGCTTGTAATATCTCAAATTTTTGGTTCAATTCAAGCGTTTCAACGTTCGCTTCACCAAATAATCTCGCTAGTTTTACATCGTATCCGAGGTGACGGTTACCAATAACAATTAATTTGCCCCCATTGCTTAGAACATGCTTTGCATCACAGAACATTTGCCATGCAATGTGATCAGTAATCGCTTGTTGCTGGTGGAATGGAGGATTACACATAACCAAGTAAGTGCTGTTTTTCTTAAAGCCATCTAAACAGTTGTTAGCAATGAACTGAAAGTTGCCTTCTTCACCTAGGTTATCTATTACATTTTGTCGTGCTGATTCCACAGCCATAAAGCTCTCATCCACACAAGTGATACGAGCTTGTGGGTTTAATTGGCCTGCTTTTACACTCAATACGCCATTACCACAGCCTAAGTCGATGATATGACGTAGTTCAGGATCTTGAGGGATGTGCTCTAGCATATAACGAGCGCCTTGATCGAGTGCTTCCCCTGAGTAAACATTTGGTAAATTTTTCAGACGGATATCTTCACCGTCTACATCCCACTCAACGTAAGGTTCGACTTTTTGAATCGGCTGGCAATTTGGAGAAGATAAGACTAAGCGATGTTTTTTCTTTGCTAGCGATGTTTTTGTTTCGCCTAGATATTTTTCAAAAATGTTAAGCGTTGAAGTGTGTATCTCTTTCACTTTATTTACCCCAATGACTTGGCAGCCTTCAGGTAACGCTTGACGTAATTGGCTTAACTGCCAAATCAGGTGACGGTTTGTTTTCGGCAACTGCATAATCACAAGATCAATCCCGTGTGGGATCGCATCCATTGTGTTTAAGAAACTCACACGATTACTTTGATTACGTTGTAAGTTTTTCAGTGCGCCACGATGGGAGATAAAAGAATCACTCATCATCGTGACATCATGATCTTTGGAGAACCAAGTAGATAGAGCACCAAAGCTATCGTTCATGATTAAAATGTGTTTACCAGGTTCAAGATTCATCTCTTCAACATGGTTGATAATGTATTCGTCGCCCGCATCCCAAGCTTGAAGAGTTTCATTTGAACGTTTAGGGAAACGATGTAAGGTCAAAGTTCTATCGAGAAGGGTAAGATCGGTTTTCATACTTGAGGTGCTTATAATAAGAAATAACAGAGATATTGTCTCAAATGCAGGCTAAACAAGATAGAAAAAACTCAACCAAACCGATGCCGTCTGCAATGAAATACTCAGACAGTCGACCTGTTAGGGTTTATAATCACCTCACAGTAATGCCAATACGTTATTAAGGAATCACAATGATCCAAGAAGTTATCGAAACAAAATTGCACAATGAGTTTTCACCAAGTCATTTAAGCGTGGTGAATGAGAGCTATATGCACAATGTTCCGGCTGGTTCTGAGAGTCATTTTAAAGTGATTGTTGTCAGTGATGTGTTTGAAGGTTTGCGCCTTATTGCTCGTCATCGAGCGGTAAATAAGGCACTTTCAGAAGAGTTAGCCAATAATATCCACGCACTGTCTATTCACACTTATACAAAAGATGAATGGATGAAGCAGCTAGATAGCGTGCCAGACAGTCCAATGTGTATGGGTGGCGGAAAGTAAGAAGGCCTATATACAGAGAAAAGCGCCATGGCGCTTTTTTTGTCGTCAAACTTATGTATTTTTCGTTCTTATATCACCCAAACTGATGTCAAATTGAACGGGCTCAAATACCTACAATGAGTAATGTTTTTATTAACAGTGTTTCAACATAACTAGTAAAATATTAGTTTGTGACAGAGTATTAATCTCTTGTTTAAAACACGATTCAAAAGCCATTTTATCTGTGCGGCTCGTCAAATTTATACATATTTGAGAGGCCATATGCTTCAAATCTCACCAAATAAAGGCTGTATTCAAGTTATTGGTCATGGCATCGAGTTGTCAAAAAATGCTAGAATATCGCACCTGATAAATCTCACATGATTCGTGTGGTGATTTTATTATGAAAATGTTGCGATTTTGGTATCTCAAATTTACCAAAACCGGACACTGTAATGTCGTGTCTAAGGGCGAGTTTAAAACGTCCTGAATTTACGCAATTAAAAGAATCTTTTTCCCGATAAAGTAGTGCAAGTGCGTATGATTACAATAAATAAGGGTTTGGATCTTCCTATCGCAGGAACTCCATCCCAGGTGATTAATGATGGTAAGTCCATCACTAAAGTCGCCTTGCTTGGCGAAGAGTACGTTGGTATGCGTCCTACGATGCATGCTCGCGTTGGTGATGAAGTGAAGAAAGGCCAAGTTCTTTTTGCAGATAAAAAGAACCCAGGTGTTGTATTTACTTCTCCAGCAAGCGGTAAAGTTATTGAAGTGAACCGTGGTGCTAAGCGTGTTCTTCAATCAGTAGTGATTGAAGTAGCAGGCAATGAGCAAATCACGTTCAATAGCTATGAAGCTAGCCAACTAGCAGGTCTTGACCGTGAAACGGTTAAATCTCAGTTAGTTGAGTCTGGCGCATGGACCGCTTTGCGAACTCGTCCGTTCAGCAAGGTTCCAGCCATTGATTCTGAAACTCAGGCTATTTTCGTAACTGCTATGGATACTAATCCGTTGGCAGCTGAGCCAGAATTAATCATTAACGAGCAGTCTGATGCTTTCGTTGCTGGTTTGGATCTTCTTTCAACTCTGACTAACGGTAAAGTGTACGTTTGTAAAAAAGGTACTAGCTTACCTCGTTCAGCTCAGTCTAACGTTGAAGAACATGTTTTTGATGGCCCACACCCTGCAGGTCTTGCAGGCACGCATATGCATTACCTATACCCGGTAAATGCACAAAACGTAGCGTGGAGCATTAACTACCAAGACGTTATCGCATTCGGTAAGCTTTTCCTTACTGGTGAGATTTACTCTGAGCGTGTTGTTTCTCTGGCTGGTCCAGTAGTTAACAACCCACGTCTAGTTCGTACTCAAATTGGTGCTAGCCTTGAAGAGTTAACGGACAGCGAGTTGATGCCAGGTGAAGTTCGCCTGATCTCAGGTTCAGTGTTATCTGGTGTTCACGCTTCAGGTCCACATGCTTACCTTGGCCGTTACCATCAACAGGTTTCGGTTCTTCGTGAAGGTCGTGATAAAGAGCTGTTTGGTTGGGCAATGCCTGGTAAGAACAAGTTCTCTGTTACTCGTTCATTCCTTGGTCACGTGTTTAAAGGTCAGTTGTTCAACATGACAACGACAACAAACGGTAGTGATCGCTCTATGGTTCCAATTGGTAACTACGAGAAAGTAATGCCATTAGATATGGAGCCTACTTTGCTGCTTCGCGATCTATGCGCTGGCGACGTTGATAGTGCACAAGCACTTGGTGCGCTAGAGCTAGATGAAGAAGATTTAGCACTGTGTACCTTTGTATGTCCTGGTAAGTACGAGTACGGTCAGTTACTTCGTGAATGCCTAGATATAATTGTGAAGGAAGGGTAATTTTCATGGGCCTTAAAAAGTTTATTGAAGACATCGAGCATCATTTTGAACCAGGTGGTAAACACGAAACGTGGTTTGCGCTTTACGAAGCTGCAGCAACACTGTTCTACACACCAGGTACAGTTACAAAGAAAAGCTCACATGTCCGTGACAGCGTTGACTTAAAACGTATCATGATCATGGTTTGGCTTGCGGTATTCCCAGCAATGTTCTGGGGTATGTATAACGCAGGTGGTCAAGCTATCGCAGCACTAAACCACATGTATTCAGGTGCAGAGCTGGTTTCTATCATTGATGGTAACTGGCACTACTGGCTAACCGAAATGTTAGGCGCCTCCTTAGGGGCCGATGCAGGTTGGGGCAGTAAGATGCTCTTGGGTGCGACTTACTTCTTACCTATCTACGCAACGGTATTTATCGTTGGTGGTTTCTGGGAAGTACTGTTCTGTATGGTACGTAAACACGAAGTCAACGAAGGTTTCTTTGTTACTTCTATCTTATTTGCGCTTATCGTTCCGCCAACACTTCCTCTATGGCAAGCAGCATTAGGTATTACCTTCGGTGTTGTTGTTGCTAAAGAGATCTTTGGTGGTACGGGTCGTAACTTCCTGAACCCTGCGCTTGCTGGTCGTGCGTTCCTGTTCTTTGCATATCCTGCACAGATTTCAGGTGACGTAGTTTGGACTGCAGCTGACGGTTTCTCTGGTGCAACTGCGCTTAGCCAATGGGCTCAAGGCGGTGGTAGTGCACTAATGAATACAGTATCTGGTGAGACGATCACTTGGATGGATGCGTTCATTGGTAACATCCCAGGTTCTATCGGTGAAGTATCAACGCTTGCACTTATGATCGGTGCTGCAATGATTGTATACATGGGCATTGCTTCATGGCGCATCATTGCTGGTGTAATGATCGGTATGATTGCTGTATCAACATTGTTTAACGTGATCGGTTCTGACACTAATGCAATGTTCAGCATGCCTTGGCACTGGCATCTAGTTTTAGGTGGCTTCGCATTTGGTATGTTCTTCATGGCAACAGACCCTGTATCAGCGTCATTTACCAACGGTGGTAAATGGTGGTACGGCATCCTAATCGGCGCAATGTGTGTAATGATTCGTGTAGTTAACCCTGCATACCCAGAAGGCATGATGCTTGCGATTCTATTCGCAAACTTATTTGCTCCTCTGTTTGACCACGTTGTAATCGAGAAGAACATTAAGCGGAGACTAGCGCGCTATGGCAAGTAATAACGATAGCATTAAAAAGACGCTGTTTGTTGTTATCGCATTGAGCCTAGTGTGCTCAATCATCGTTTCAACAGCTGCAGTTGTTCTTAAACCTAAGCAACAAGCTAACGCAGTTCTGGATCAGCAAACTAAGATCCTTGAAGTTGCGGGCATTGAACTTGCAGGTGATATTCCAGCACTGTACGCAGAGAACATCGAACCTCGTTTAGTTGATTTCGCTACTGGCGATTTCGTTGACGGCGATGCTGCTGCATACGACCAACGTAAAGCGGCAAAAGATCCAGCTCAGTCAATCAAGCTTTCAGCTGAAGATGACATCGCTAAGATCATTCGTCGTGCTAACATTGGTACGGTTTACCTAGTGAAAGATGGCGCTGAAACTTCTAAAGTTATCATCCCTGTTCACGGTAACGGTCTATGGTCAATGATGTACGCATTCGTTGCGGTAGAAACTGATGGCAACACAGTTTCTGGTATCACTTACTACGAGCAAGGTGAAACTCCTGGACTTGGTGGTGAAGTTGAGAACCCAACTTGGCGTGCTCAATTCGTTGGTAAGAAGTTATTCGACGACAACCACAAGCCAGCTATCAAGGTAGTTAAAGGTGGTGCTCCTCAAGGTTCTGAGCACGGTGTTGATGGCCTTTCAGGTGCAACACTGACCAGCGTTGGCGTTCAACATACATTTGACTTCTGGTTAGGTGAAATGGGCTTTGGTCCGTTCCTAGCAAAAGTTCGTGATGGAGGTCTGAACTAATGTCTAGTGCAAAAGAAATTAAAAAGAGCATCTTAGCGCCAGTGTTGGATAACAACCCTATCGCGCTACAGGTTCTTGGTGTGTGTTCTGCTCTTGCGGTAACCACTAAGCTAGAAACAGCATTTGTTATGACTATCGCGGTAATGTTTGTTACTGCTCTGTCTAACTTCTTCGTTTCTTTGATCCGTAACCACATTCCTAACAGTGTGCGTATCATCGTTCAGATGGCAATTATCGCATCATTAGTAATCGTGGTAGACCAAGTGCTTAAAGCATACCTATACGATATCTCTAAGCAGCTATCTGTATTTGTAGGCCTAATCATTACTAACTGTATTGTAATGGGTCGTGCTGAAGCATTCGCAATGAAGTCTGCACCAATCCCATCTCTAATCGATGGTATTGGTAACGGTCTTGGTTACGGTTTCGTTCTTATCACTGTTGGTTTCTTCCGTGAGCTTCTAGGCTCTGGCAAACTATTTGGTATGGAAGTACTACCTCTAGTGAGCAACGGTGGTTGGTATCAGCCAAATGGCTTGATGCTTCTAGCACCTTCTGCGTTCTTCCTAATTGGTTTCTTGATTTGGGCAATTCGTGTGTTCAAACCAGAACAAGTAGAAGCGAAGGGGTAAGGTAGTCATGGAACATTATATTAGTCTGCTAGTTAAATCGATTTTCATCGAAAACATGGCGCTTTCTTTCTTCCTAGGTATGTGTACATTCCTAGCGGTATCTAAGAAAGTTAAAACTTCTTTTGGTCTTGGTGTTGCGGTAGTTGTAGTACTTACAATCGCTGTTCCTGTAAACAACCTTGTTTACACACACATCCTAAAAGAAAACGCGCTTGTTGAAGGTGTCGATTTAAGTTTCCTTAACTTCATCGCATTCATCGGTGTTATCGCGGCACTTGTACAAATCCTAGAGATGGTTTTAGACCGTTTCTTCCCACCTTTGTACAACGCACTAGGTATCTTCCTTCCACTGATCACAGTTAACTGTGCAATCTTTGGTGGTGTATCTTTCATGGTAACTCGTGACTACAACTTTGCTGAGTCTGTTGTTTACGGCTTCGGTTCTGGTGTGGGTTGGATGTTAGCTATCGTTGCTCTTGCGGGTATCCGTGAGAAGATGAAGTACTCTGACGTACCTCCAGGTCTACGTGGCCTTGGTATCACGTTCATTACTGTTGGTTTGATGGCGTTAGGCTTTATGTCTTTCTCTGGTGTTCAACTGTAGGGTAAGCACCCAGTAATAAGGAATAACAAATGCAAAGCATTATTCTTGGCGTAGCGATGTTTACCATTATTGTACTGGCTCTAGTTCTAGTGATTCTTTTCGCTAAGTCTAAGTTAGTACCATCAGGTGACATCACTATTTCAGTAAACGGCGACCCTGAAAAGGCGATCGTTACTCAACCTGGTAGCAAGCTACTTGGTGCCCTAGCTGGCGCTGGTATCTTCGTATCTTCTGCTTGTGGTGGCGGTGGCTCTTGTGGTCAGTGTCGTGTAAAAGTTAAGTCTGGTGGTGGCGACATCTTACCTACTGAACTTGATCACATCACAAAAGGTGAAGCTCGCGAAGGCGAACGTCTTGCATGTCAAGTTGCTATGAAAACTGACATGGAGATTGAACTAGACGAAGATATCTTTGGTGTTAAAAAGTGGGAATGTACTGTTATCTCGAATAACAATGAAGCTACTTTCATCAAAGAATTGGCTCTAGCAATCCCTGAAGGTGAAGAGGTTCCGTTCCGAGCGGGTGGTTATATTCAGATTGAAGCTGAACCACATCACGTGAAATACGCAGATTACGATATTCCTGAGGAATACCGTGGTGACTGGGATAAGTTCAACTTGTTCCGTTACGAGTCTATCGTTAAAGAGCATTCGATCCGTGCTTACTCTATGGCTTCATACCCAGAAGAGAAAGGCATCATCAAGCTTAACGTGCGTATCGCAACTCCGCCGCCAAATAACCCTGATGTAGCTCCTGGTGTGATGTCTTCATACATCTGGTCTCTTAAAGAAGGCGACAAATGTACTATTTCTGGTCCATTTGGTGAGTTCTTTGCTAAAGACACAGACAATGAAATGGTATTCATCGGTGGTGGTGCAGGTATGGCGCCAATGCGTTCACACATCTTCGACCAACTTAAGCGTCTTAACTCTACTCGTAAGATGTCTTACTGGTATGGTGCACGTTCTAAGCGTGAGATGTTCTACATTGAAGATTTCGACGGCCTAGCGGCTGCAAACGAAAACTTCGTGTGGCACTGTGCACTGTCTGATCCTCAACCAGAGGACAACTGGGACGGTTACACAGGTTTCATCCATAACGTATTGTACGAAAACTACCTGAAGGATCATGAAGCTCCTGAAGATTGTGAGTACTACATGTGTGGTCCACCAATGATGAATGCTGCTGTTATCGGCATGCTTAAAGATCTTGGTGTAGAAGATGAAAACATCCTACTAGATGACTTTGGTGGTTAATCCATTTAAGTGATTGTTATTATGGCTGACTCCTACGAGTCAGCCATTTGTTTTTCTAAGATAGCTTTTGACAATACAACGGCTTATATAAGAAAGAGTAAGGTGTTAAAAATACCTATTTATTCTCTTATTTTTCCTTATATAAATCCTCAACATTAAATAGGAGTAAGCAAGTGAGAATTTGGCTTGTTGCATTAACTTCTTTGATTTTTCTTGCTGGCTGTGAGCAGCCAAGAGAGCAAGTGCATTTAAGTGGCCCAACAATGGGCACCAGTTATAACATTAAGTATATCAATGGTGATGAGTTTCCTGAGTCAAATGAAGTTCATACCGAGATCGATCGTCTGCTTGAAGAAGTGAACGATCAAATGTCGACTTACCGTGAGGACTCTGAGCTGAGCCGTTTTAATCAACATCGTGGTGCTGACGCTTTCGAAGTTTCTGAACAAACTGCTCTTGTAGTGAAAGAAGCAATTCGTTTGAACGGTCTTACTGAAGGCGCGTTGGATGTTACTGTAGGTCCTCTGGTTAATCTGTGGGGTTTTGGCCCTGAAGCTCGCCCTGAAGTAGTTCCAACAGATGAAGAATTAGCGGCTCGCAAGGCAAAGGTTGGTATTCATCATCTTAGCGTTGAAGGCAATAAACTGAAAAAAGACTTACCAAACTTGTATGTTGATCTTTCAACTATTGCAAAAGGTTGGGGCGTTGATGTTGTTGCAGATTATCTGGATTCAATTGGCATTCACAACTATATGGTAGAAGTGGGCGGGGAAATCCGCTTGAAGGGTTTAAATCGCGAAAGTGTAGGCTGGCGTATCGCTATCGAAAAACCAAGCGTTGAAGAGCGTAACATCCAAGAGATTATTGAACCAGGTGATATGGCGATCGCGACATCTGGTGATTACCGTAACTATTTTGAGCGTGATGGTGTGCGTTACTCTCACATCATTAACCCAGAAACAGGAAAGCCTCTTCACCATAAAGTGGTTTCTGTGACAGTTTTAAACCCGTCTTCAATGACTGCAGACGGCTTATCTACTGGCTTAATGGTCTTAGGTGAGGTTAAAGGAATGGAAGTCGCAAACCAACATGACATCCCAGCATTCATGGTGGTAAAAACAGCAGATGGCTTTAAAGAAATTGCTTCTGAAGCATTTAAGCCATACTTAGGTAAATAAGGTAAGCGAGAGAATTATGAATACATTTCTGATTACATTTGGTGTTTTTCTTGCCGTAATCACAGCAATGTCTATTGGCTATATAGTCCAAAAGAAAGTTGTGAAAGGCAGCTGTGGTGGCTTAGGTGCTGTTGGTATCGATAAAGTATGTAACTGCCCAGAACCTTGTGATGCGCGTAAGAAACGTGAAGCGCGCGAAGCATACCGTGAAGAAAAACTGGCTGAACGCCAACAAAAAGAAGCGTCTTGGAATAAAGACCGTATTGCTTAATTTGCGATATTGATTCTGGAGCTGGTGTCACCGAGCTCCTTAAAATGCAAAGAGCTCAAGGCCAATGGTCTTGAGCTCTTTTGTTTTGGTTGAGTCAGTTTAGTTGCGATTTTTCAATTTGTTGGTTGTTGCGAGCGAATATGAGCTGGTTTCTACCTTGCTCTTTTGCGGTATACAACAATTCATCTGCGGCTTTGATTTGTTCATCCAAACTGCCAACCAAGTCAGTAACACCGATACTCATGGTTACTTTAATCGATTGTGAATCATGCATTACGTTTTGGCTTTGTATCGCAACCCTCATTAATTCTAACTTCTCGACAAAGGCCTCAAATGGGCCACATGATTGAATACAAAACTCTTCACCACCGAAACGAACCGCTACGTCATCTTTAAAGTGGTCTTTGATGATCTTTCCTACTTCAATCAGCACTGCATCGCCACCGTCATGGCCGTAGGTATCGTTCACTTTCTTGAAGAAGTCGATATCCATCATCGCGATGCTTCGTTGCTCGCAACCTTTACATGTTTGATTGAATAGGTAACGACGATTCCAAAGGCCAGTTAAGGCATCTTCGTTGGCATGTCGAAATAGCTCGTTGGTCGCTTCTTTCATATCTAGCAACTGATGGATACGACAGAAAAACTCTTCTTGGTTAAAGGGCTTATAAAGGAAGTCGTTCGCGCCAGCTTTGAGGAAGCGTGCTGTCATGGTGCGGTCATCACTGCCAGATAGACCTAGAATCGCGAGTTGATTACGGTCGTGGTGAACTCGAATATCGCGGGTCATCGAAATACCATCTTTGTTTGGCATATCGTGATCAGTAACGACAAAAGTAATATCAGGATCGTTTCGGAGAAGCTTTAGTGCTTGTTCTCCGTCTTCGGCCTGGACCGTTTGAATGTATTGATGTTCTAAAAGTTGCACGATATACCGACGAACCACAGTTGAGTCATCTACGACCAGAGCTTTGTGATGTCGATTATTCGAGATTCTTTTGACGAGAGGAAGTAAATAACTTACCGATGACATGCTGTCTTTGAGGATGTAATCAAGCACACCTTTAGCGAGCACCTGCTCTCGAAGTGTGTTGTTGAACATGCCAGTGAGCACTATGATCTTTTGTTGGTAGCCAAGTACTAAATCAATGATCTCGCCATCTTGACCGTCGGGTAAGCAGTAATCTAATACCGCACACAAGAAGTCTGTCTCTTGCTCTAAGATAGCTTTCGCTTGTGCCACTGATTCGGCTAACTTTACGTCATAGCCATCGTTCTTAAGTTGTTGGTAAAGGTAGTTTCTGAATGCACGGCTATCTTCTACCACTAGTATTTTTTCACTCAAAAGCGATCCCTACTTATAGACTAAATACTCGTTAACAATACTATCAGAATTGTAGGTGGCTATTGAAGTGAAACCTGTTGAGCTGGACTCTATATCATTTTAAATTTGAGAATAATTGATTATACTGTTCATAGATACAGTTGTAAGGTTGAGTTATTTCTAGATGCGTAGTGCGGACCAAGAGAAAGTGAGAAAAATAATCCATGTTGATATGGATTGTTTTTACGCAGCTGTAGAAATGCGAGATAACCCGTCTTATCGGAATCGACCGCTCGCAGTGGGTGGTCATGAAAAACAGCGCGGTGTTTTGAGTACGTGTAATTACGAAGCGCGAAAGTTTGGTGTTCGTTCTGCAATGCCGACAGCTAAAGCTCTACAACTGTGCCCTGGTTTGCTAGTTGTTCCAGGAAGGATGCCGGTCTATGTAGAGACCTCTAAAAAGATTCGTGAGATATTTTCTCGATATACATCCATCATTGAACCTCTGTCTTTGGATGAAGCCTTTCTTGATGTTACGGATTCGAAGCAGTGTCTTGGTTCAGCAACATTGATTGCGGAGTCGATTCGTCGTGATATTTGGAATGAACTCAACCTGACGGCTTCTGCTGGCATTGCCCCAATAAAGTTCTTGGCGAAAGTGGCTTCAGATCTGAACAAGCCCAATGGTCAGTTTGTTATTCCGCCTCAAGACGTACAAGCTGTTATTGACGAATTACCACTCGAAAAGATTCCCGGTGTTGGTAAGGTGAGTATTGAGAAGCTGCATCAATCGGGTTTCTTTACTTGTAAGGACATTAAAGAATCTGACTATCGAGACTTACTACTGAGGTTTGGCCGCCAAGGTGCATCACTTTGGAAGCGTAGCCACGGCATTGATGACCGAGAAGTTATCATTGAGCGAGAGAGAAAGTCGGTAGGCGTAGAACGTACCTTCACTCAGAACATATCAACATATGCTGAGTGTTGGCAGGTGATAGAAGATAAGCTATTTCCTGAACTTGAAACTCGTTTAGAAAAAGCCAGCCCAAGTAAAGCGATTATCAAGCAAGGAATTAAGCTCAAGTTTGCTGATTTTCAACAAACCACTATTGAACACATCCACGCCTCTTTAGATCGCGAACACTTCAAAGAACTGTTAAGTGAAATACTGAAAAGACAACAGGGGCGAGAAATACGCCTTCTTGGTTTAAGCGTAATGCTGCAACCCAAAGACCAAATGCGTCAGTTGAGTTTCTTTTAGGGGAAGGCGTTGAGAGCTTGAGTTTAGAAGTGCTGGTGTTTGAATGCCGACTAGACTTCACAGCCTAATCGGTTTATCTAAATATGGAAGTTGGCTTACCTAGGAAGCTGTTTAACTCGCGCTAAGGTATCACTGAATGGCTGTTGTTCTAATTTTCCGTAACCCACCATTTTATTGGCTTTAAGCTTGGTTGAAAGCGGGGTGGCGATTCCGCATAGAAAACGAGTAATGGCTTCGTCGGTAATCAATTGTTGACTCTTAGATACGAACTCATGAATCCATGTCATCACAGTCTCATCGTCAACCGATTCAACATCGACAGTTGGTAGTATTGCAATTTCTCCTCGACATACAGAGCAGTGACCACAGTTTGTTGGCGCTTTGTCATCGGCAAAATAGCTCGCAAGACGAGAGCTTAGGCAAGTATCGCCTTCAAAGAAACTCAGCATTTGGTTAAGACGGTTGATTTCACTGTTTTCTTTCGCCTTAAATAGCTCAGTTAGACGTTCCGACAGTTGCATCATATCTTCAGAGGTATTGTGGATTGTATACACATCCGTGATCTGCTTACTTTCTAGCTCAATCCAGCCTTGTTCATTAAAGTAATCGATAGCCGCAACAACACGCTGACGATCAGCCTGGAAGTGTGTCCACAACGCATCGAAATCAACTTGGCACCAAACTCTCGCTTGAGGAGAACATTGGAAAATTGCTTCTACGAAGTGTCGACGTTCTCCTTGAAACTGCTCCGTGATCTGCTGCTTAGGGCGAATGAACTTAAATTTATAATCAGCAAAGTAGCTGTATTTAGGCTCAATCACACCTTCAATTTCGAGATACACCAGTAGTGTTTTTAGCGGTAACTGACGAATGTTGGACTCTCGCGATAGTTGGTTGAGCATGATTTCCCATTGGTTCGTGCCAGAAGCACCAATGTTCTGGTTTTCATATATCTCTTTTAAGACCGCTTGAATGGATATGTTGTCTGGCGTGTCGCCAAAGACAAAGTTCTCTAGAGTACTTAGGCCATACTTGTTGGCGAGTAAAATACATTCAGATGGCTGACCATCTCGTCCTGCTCGTCCAATCTCTTGCGAGTAATTTTCTATCGATTTTGGTAGGTCGAAGTGAATGACTCGTCGAATATTTGATTTGTCGACACCCATTCCAAAAGCAATCGTAGCCACAATACAGTTCACTTCGTTATTCATGAATTGTTGTTGAATCGTATCTCTATTTTCTGGCTTAAGACCCGCATGATAAGCTACGGCGTTAATGCCAGCATTACGAAGCTGTTGAGCTACCATTTCTGCCGTTTGCTGAAGAGTGACATAAACAATGGTTGGCGCTTGAGATACCTGGTTAACGACATTACACAAGGTTTCTAGCTTATTAGTTTGCTCACAAGGTTGAATCGATAAGTCGAGGTTTTGACGATAGAAACCCGTGACCACAACACGCTCTTCAGCGATCTCAAACTTAGATTTCATATCTTGGATAACAGATGTTGTTGCGGTTGCTGTGAGCAGCAATACTTGAGGAATATTGAGCTGTTTTTGGTATTGAGGCAGCTTCAAGTAGTCTGGTCTGAAGTTGTGCCCCCATTCTGAAATACAGTGCGCTTCGTCGACCACGAGTAACGAGATCGGTACTTGGGAAATAAACTGACGAAAGCGTTCATTCTTCAGGCGTTCGACCGAGATCATCAGGATCTTGGTGTCTCCGTTACGTACCGACTGCATCACTTGTTGGGCGGTTTGCCTGTCTTGGCTTGATTCGATGGCGGCCGCGCTTATGCCTTTGCTGTGCAAGAAGTTGAGCTGGTCTTTCATTAAGGCTAACAGTGGAGATATCACTAAGGTTAAGTGTGGTAGCTCTAGTGCTGGTAATTGATAGCAAAGCGACTTGCCTGAGCCTGTAGGGAATATCGCAGCAGTAGAGTGTCCAGATAGAACATTATCAATGACTTGCTTTTGCCCATTACGCAGTGAGTCGAATCCGAATACTTGTTTTAACTTCTGCTCAATCATTTATGCTCTACCTGAGTTATTAAGTGTCGTATTGATGCTAAAGCGGTCACCTCTCGATGATAGCGCTGCTTTATGAATCAAATGTCTTGCACCTGATTGTACCTAATTCTATTCTGTAGCTCCTATAGAAAAGCACTTCAAAAGTATGAATAAGTCTGAGCTTCTACAAATAATCATAGAGCAACTTGAATCCCGATTACGTATCGCACAATCTGCGACTCAACGCGCCATTGACGCTGCGACAGATGAAGAGACAGTACCTGAGCATAAGTACGATACATTGGCACTAGAAGCTTCATATCTTGCCCATGGTCAAGCGATGCGAGTGCAGGAGTGTGAAGATGATATCCAGTGCTACCGAAATCTCGTCTTACGAGACAGTGAAAAGATTGCAGTAAGCAGCTATGTTGTGGTTATTGACGAAAATGATGAATGTAAACACTTTTTCATTGGGCCAAGAGTCGGAGGACTTTCTGTCGCGTGGAATGATAATGAGGTTGCTATCGTAACGGTGAACGCACCTTTTGGTCAGGCTCTAATGGGTAAAGAAATCGGTGATGAGGTTGAGTTCATGGTTGCTGATAAGCGATTTTTCTATGAAGTGGTATCGATTGACTGAATATTAGACCAATAAATATAAACGTTTCTCTGACAAAGAAGCATAAACCAAGGGTATAGTCATTAGTCAGATTAATGAGAGGATGTTATGAAAAGCAATGTATTTACGAAAAACCGTGTATTTACGAAAAACAATGTATTAATCGCATCGTTAACAGCGGTAATCTCTTTTGTGAGCCTGCCAACTTTTGCTTCCCAGTGTCGAGTTGATTTGAAGAATGAATTACGAATTGATGATCAAAAAGTCGAAATCCATCAAGTAAACGGTGATACAGCGATTCTCGATGGCAACAACGATCTTTATATTCATGGTGAAAAGGTAGCACTTGATGCCGTTCAACAAGCGGCGATTGAAAAATACCGCGACAGCATGAATGAGTATTTGCCTCGTGCAAAACAAATGGCGAATGACAGCTTAGCCTTGGCGAATGATGTTATTGATGACATCGCTGCCAGCCTAGATTCTCCAGAGTCGTTTGATAATGTAAAAGAATCAATGAAAACGTACTTTGCTGAATTAGAGTCTCGTTACTATAAAGATGGCGAGTTAGTCCTGCCGGCTGACAGTTTCGATTCTATGGCCAATGGCTGGTCTGAAGATTTCGAAAAGGCTAAGGAGATCTTTAACCAAGAGTTTATCTCAAGTGCCTTTAATGCGATGTCTGAAAAGATGAAGCAAGACGGTGGTTTAAACCTTACCGAATTGGCTGATAGTATGGCTGAATTAAAGCTTAAAGTTGAAGAGCGGATGAAAGAGCATGCTCAACAAATGGAAGAGGAAGGCACTGAGTTCTGTGATTCTCTTGATGAGATGGCAGAACAAGAGAAAGAATTGCATGAAATCATCCCTAACCTAAAAGACTATCAAGTATTCACTATTTAATCTGAATTTAACGATGAAGAATAAGAGCACCGGTTGGTGCTCTTTTTGTATGTGTGTCTTTATGGATGTAGGTGTTTATGGATCTATGGGTTCAGCCGCACGAGCAACTAACTCGAGATACTCTATTTTTCTTAGCCCGCATCTCGTTTTGTCGTTATCCAGTAAACGATAAGACCAGTTATTTGTTAACTATGTGGTTATAAATAGCGTATTGATTGTAAAAATTAGAGAATTGTTCATTTATTAGTTGTGCCTATCATTGCTTTTTATTACTGTACTCCTCAACTAGTTCACTGATTTTTGTGCGGGCAATATGGATCAACAATCTTCCTCTTCAAGAGAGCATTTCAGCTCTCGTTTAGGTTTTATTTTGGCAGCGGCGGGGGCAGCTGTTGGTTTGGGTAATATTTGGGGGTTCCCAACTCAAGTTGCCAGTAACGGTGGTGGTGCCTTTCTTCTTGTTTATTTGATCATGATCTTCGTAGTTGCCTTCCCTATGCTGGTGGTTGAGATGGCGATTGGCCGTCATGGTCAAGCAAATCCTGTCGATAGTATGCGCTCGTTGACCACTAGCCCTTTGGGTAAGAAAGTCGGTGAGTTTGTCGGTTGGGTCGGGTTGAGTGTGCCAAGCGCCGTGTTGGCATTTTATAGTATTGTTGGTGGCTGGTTGATCTGCTTCCTAATTGGTGCTGTCGCTGATCTGATTGGTCTGGAGGCTGCTGCGGATTGGTTTAAAGGCTTCAGTGTTGAGCGAAATGTATTTGGCACTGTCGCATTCTATGTGCTGACTATTTTGATTGTTCAGGGCGGTGTTAAGCAAGGTATCGAGAAATGGTCGACTCGTTTGATGCCAGCGCTGTTTGTTTTGTTTGGTTTATTGTTTATTTACATCATGACGCAATCTGGCGCGATGGAAGGTCTAAAACATTATCTAGTTCCAGACTTCGAGAAAGTGTGGGATAGAAAACTGATTCTGGCGGCAATGGGACAGGGGTTCTTCTCGCTCACCATTGGTGGTTGTTCAATGTTGGTTTATGGCTCTTACTTAAGCAAGAAAGAGAATTTACCAAAAATGGCAATGAACGTTACTTTAGTTGATACAGCTGTTGCTTTTATTGCGGGTTTAGTTGTGATGCCAGCAATGTTTGTTGCGATGCAAAAAGGTGTTCAAATCTACGCTGAAGATGGCTCATTATTAAGCTCTGATACGCTAGTATTCACGGTTCTGCCTTTGATGTTTGACAGTTTAGGCGTACTTGGTCAGATCTTCGCGATTGTCTTCTTTTTGTTGCTAACGATTGCCGCGCTGACTTCATCGATTTCGATGCTGGAAGGGCCTGTAGCGCTAGTGAGTGAGCGTTTCAATACCAGACGAACACCAACGAGTTGGGTGATTGGTGGTGTTATTGCACTGTTCAGTGTGGTGATTGTTTACAACTTTGCCGCGATGTTTGGAATGGTTGCGATGATAGCGACTCAGTACCTTCAACCGGTTGCTGCACTGATGTTTTGCCTATTTGGTGGTTGGGTATGGAGCCGAGCTTCAAAAGTGAAAGAGCTTGAGCAAGGTTGCCCTGACTTCCAATTGGGTTGGTTTGGTAAGGTTTGGCCAATGTATGTGAAGTTCGTGTGCCCAATCTTAGTGGCGACGGTTATCTGGGCTTCATTTGGTTAACGCAGAGCTCATCTGAACCTAAACACTCAGAACTTGAAATGTTAAGCACAAAGCCACTCATAGGGAGTGGCTTTGTTGTTTCGATATGAAGGTATAGCTGAATTTGCAAGATAGAAAAAAGGCGCTGAACATAATAGTCAGCGCCTTTGTATTTTTAGTTAAGTAATCGTGACTACTTAATTTCCATACCTTGTGCTTGTAAGTCTGCATGGTAAGAAGAACGTACAAACGGGCCACAAGCTGCGTGAGTGAAGCCTAGTTCTAGAGCAATTTCTTTCAGCTCATCAAACTCTGAAGGTGGCACGTAACGTTCAACGGGTAAGTGGTGACGGCTTGGCGCAAGATATTGGCCAAGTGTTAGCATCGTTACACCATGTTCACGAAGGTCTTTCAGCACTTGAACGATCTCTTCTTTCGTCTCACCAAGCCCCATCATCACACCTGACTTCGTTGGAATGTCTGGGTGCTGCTCTTTGAATTTTCTCAACAGATCGAGAGACCACTTGTAGTTCGCGCCTGGACGAGCTTTACGGTATAAGCGCGGCGCTGTCTCTAGATTGTGGTTAAAAACATCTGGCGGGTTGTCTTTCATTAGATCAAGTGCAACGTCCATACGACCACGGAAATCTGGAACCAGTGTTTCAATGCGAATGTTTGGATTCTGTTCGCGAATTTCACGGTTACAGTCAGCAAAGTGCTGAGCACCACCATCACGCAGGTCATCACGGTCAACCGAGGTGATTACTACATACTTCAGTTTCATATCTTTAATCGTCTTAGCCAGTTTCTTCGGCTCTTCTGTTTCAGGAGCAACAGGACGACCATGGGCAACATCACAGAAAGGGCAGCGACGAGTACAGATAGCGCCAAGAATCATAAACGTTGCCGTACCGTGGTTAAAACACTCGGCTAGGTTAGGGCAAGACGCTTCTTCACAAACTGAGTGCAGGTTGTTTTTACGCATTGCTGATTTGATTTCTTGGATACGATGGCTGTCTGAAGGAAGTTTAATCTTCATCCATTCTGGCTTACGTAAAACTTCTTTCTGTTCAGCAGGCATATTCTTTACGGGAATTAATGCCATTTTGTCAGCGTCACGATATTTAACGCCTTTTTCCATTTGGATTGGTTTGCTCATGATTTTATGCTTCTGCTGTAATGTTACTGGTGGCCTGAATGTCTACTTGGTCATAGCCGAGTAGCTCTACGAGCTCTTGTATTAACTGTTGCTCAACGTTTTCTAGTTCACTTGGCCCGCCGAGTTGGCTTACCTGCGCCATTTCCATCCCTTGGTAACCACACGGGTTAATACGAAGAAATGGAGACAGGTCCATATCGACGTTGAGTGCTAGCCCATGGAACGAACAGCCACGTCGAATACGCAATCCAAGTGAACAGATTTTCTTGCCATCGACATAAACACCAGGAGCGTCAGGTCGGGCAGATGAATCTATATTGTAAGCTTTCAGAGTATTGATTACGAGGTTCTCGATATGAGTCACCAAATCGCGAACTCCAAATTTCTTGCGGCGGATGTTAATCAGAAAGTAAGCGACTAACTGACCTGGACCATGATAAGTCACTTGGCCACCGCGATCGCTTTGTATCACAGGGATATCACCAGCATTTAATACATGCTCAGCTTTACCTGCTTGTCCTTGAGTGAAGACAGGGTTGTGTTCAACCAACCAAATTTGGTCTACGTCTTCTTCCGTGCGTTCGTCTGTGAACTTATGCATGGCTTTCCACACAGGTTCGTAATCCTGACGGCCTAATTTTTTTACGATTAGCTTATTTTGCAAAGCAGCACTCCCTCAAGGATTAATAAAGTGAACGCATTATAAACGCGAAACATGATTCTAACTACAGACGGACTGCAAGGTTTTTCAACTTTCTTTGTATTTATTGAAAATTAAGTTGAATGTTTTGGGTGCTGATAGGTCGCTTTAAACAAAAACAGCGGCAATAAGCCGCTGTTTTCATGTGTAATCGAAGATTACAGAACCATACGAACGATTTCGATCTCGCCCAGTTCTTTATATAGCGTTTCTACTTGCTCAATTGATGTCGCTGTAATGTTGATAGAAACAGAGTGGTAGTTACCTTTTGCACTCGGTTTTAGCGTTGGGCTGTAGTCACCAGGAGCATGACGCTGAATCACTTCTAGCACTAGCTCAGTCAGTTCTGGCTTCGCGTGGCCCATAACTTTATAAGTGAATGAACAAGGGAACTCTAAGAGATCTTTTAGTTTTGCATCAGAATTGATGTTCATGATTAGCTCCAAAAGGCTAGAATCTCGCAAATAGGCGAAATGTCGATAAAAAACGTTTTCGGTCAACAGACACGAATAATAAGGCGGAATATTACGTGTAAATATCACCGAACTCAAGATCAACAAAAGCCGCACAGAGCGGCTTTTAGTTCACTAATGAGTAAATCATGAACTTACTCATTAGGTTAGCTATACAACAAATTCGGTTTTACTTAGAACAAACCTTTAGCTTGTTTAGAATAAACCCTTGAACAGAAGAACTAGGTAGTCCCATAGACGGCTGAATAGGCTGCCTTGGTCGACATCTTCAAGTGCTAGTAGTGGGTATTCAGCTACGTCTTCACCGTCGACTTGGTAGAATAGTTTACCAACTACATCGCCTTTGCTGATTGGTGCTTCAAGTTCTTTTTCAAGAACGAAACTTGCTTTCAGGTTCTTAGCTTGGCCTCGAGGTAGAGTAACGAATGTATCTTCGTCTACACCCAGTGCCACAGTATCTTGGCTACCCATCCAGATCTTTTCTTCTACGAAGGTTTCTCCAGCTGTGTGCGGTGCCACTGTTTCGAAGAAACGGAAGCCGTAGCTTAGTAGCTTTTTGCTTTCTGTTTTACGAGCGTTAGCATTTTTAGTGCCCATAACAACAGCAACTAGGCGCATTTTGCCTTCTGTCGCTGAGCTTACTAGGCTGTAACCTGCGTTACTTGTGTGGCCCGTTTTGATGCCATCAACGTTCATACTTTTATCCCATAACAGACCATTACGGTTGTATTGGGTGATGCCGTTGTATGTAAATTTTTTCTCTGAGTAGATACGGTACTCATCAGGAACGTCACGAATGAGTGCCTGACCAAGTAGAGCCATATCGTAAGGGGTAGAGTACAGATTCGGGTTATCTAGACCGTGCACATTAGCAAAGTGCGTGTCTTTCATGCCGATAGAGCTTGCCCATGCGTTCATTAGGTCAACAAATGCATCTTCAGAACCTGCAATGTGCTCAGCCATCGCAACACAAGCATCATTACCTGATTGAATGATGATGCCACGGTTCAGCTCTTCAACCTTCACGGTTGTGCCCACTTCCACGAACATCTTGGAAGAATCAGGGAAGTTTTTAGCCCAAGCATTTTCACTGATAACAACGTCATCGGTTAGATTGATGTTGCCACGATCCAGCTCTTGGCCGATCACGTAGCTCGTCATCATCTTGGTTAAACTTGCTGGAGAAAGCTGAGTGTTCATCTCTTTCTCTGCTAGTACTTTGCCTGAATGGTAATCCATCAGAACAAAACCCTTAGCGGCGATTTGAGGTGCATCAGGAACAACAATAGGAGCGGCGAATGACGATGTAGCTATCGTTGCAGAAAGAGCAACAGAAGTAGCAAAAATCGATTTAACAAGTTTATTAGATTTAATCATTTTGAATGCAATTATTTGGTGAACTATTCATATATTAACAGAATCACTCTGTCACACCAGAGCGCTGATTACCAGAAGTAACTGTTAGATTAATTAGCGGGTTAGCGTGTGTTTCTTTATATAAGCTGACGGGTAACCCATTAGCTTAACTTGTTCCAATTTCTCTTGAGTCAGAGCATAGTCATGAAATGGCCCAAGCATCAATCGGTAGTTGTCATCATTTGGCTGCAAAAACGTTGCTACTGCTAGCTTTTCGCCTAAATTTTTGGCTAACTTCTCAGTTCTATCTTTATGAGGTGATGTGGCCACTTGAATAATAAATTGCGGTAAAGCCGCCTTTTTATTTGCGTCAGTTGGCATAGCCACAGTGATGACTTCAATCTCAACATTAGCTGTGCCCGTTCTCAAAACATCGAGCTTGTAAGCCGCCGCATAACTAAGGTCAATAATTCGGCCTTCATGGAATGGACCTCGGTCATTGATACGAACAATCGTCGTTTTATTATTGTCGGTATTCGTCACTTTTACATAGCTTGGAATTGGCAAGGTTTTGTGAGCAGCAGACATCGAATACATGTCATAGATCTCACCATTTGATGTTAAATGACCATGAAATTTCTTACCGTACCAAGAGGCTTTTCCTTTCTCGGTAAACCCTTCTGTTTTCCTGACGATTTTGTAATCTTCACCACGCAGAGTGTAGTTATTATTACCGCCTAAACTGTAAGGTTCATACTGAGGGTGAGCATCTTCTAAGTGCTCGACTGATATTGGCGTATCTGGCGCAATATCCGAATCAATGTCATAGCGGCCTGTTGGTTTCTGAGAAGAACAACCGTTGATTACCATCGCTAAGCCTACTATCGAGACTATCTTTTTGATTGACAGCCTATCAACAAAGGGGGCTTTTTTGATTAACGTTGTATTGATAGACATCGATTAAGTCGCCTTTGAAAATGCTTTTCTGTGTGTATGGATTGACATTAAAATACCAAAACCAGCCATTAGGGTAACCATTGAAGTACCACCATAGCTAACCAAAGGAAGAGGAACCCCAACCACTGGAAGAATGCCACTTACCATGCCTATGTTTACAAATATATAGACAAAGAAGCTCAGTACAATGCTGCCGCCCATCATTCTACCGAATGCTGTTTGAGCCTGGCTAGCAAGTACTAAGCCACGTCCAATAATGAATAGGTAGATAGCAAGTAAGAACAAAATTCCGATCATGCCCCACTCTTCTGCAATGACAGCAAAGATGAAGTCGGTGTGTCTTTCTGGAATGAATTCCAGTTGGGACTGAGTACCTTGCAACCAACCTTTTCCTGATATCCCACCAGAACCTATCGCAATCTTACTTTGGATAATGTGGTAACCCGCACCTAATGGATCTGATTCAGGATCAAAAAGGGTTCTTACACGTACTTTTTGATATTCGCGCATCAAGAAGAACCACAAAATCGGAATAAATGCGCCCAGGGCAATCGCAGCACTCGCTATAATTTTCCAGCTGATACCAGCAAGGAATATCACAAAGATACCAGATGCTGCAATGAGTATTGAAGTGCCTAAGTCGGGCTGCTTAGCGATAAGAATCGTGGGTACAAACACCATTACCAACGAGATAGCCAAAGTTTGGAAAGTCGGTGGAAGTGAGCGCTTACCGATAAATCGAGCCAGCATTAAAGGTACTGCAAGCTTCAGCAGTTCTGAGGGCTGGAATCTGATAAAGCCAAAGTTCAACCAGCGCTGAGCACCTTTAGAGGCTTCACCAAAGAACAACACGCCTAACAACAAGATGACACCGCCTGCAAACAGTAGCGGTGCCAAGGTTTCATAGGTTCGGGGTGAAAGTTGCGCTAAGAAGATCATCACACCTAAAGACAGCACCATACGCATCGCTTGGCGGTCCATCATCGCGAGGCTTTGTCCACTGGCGCTATACATGATCAATAAGGCAAAACCCATTAAGACAAGAATGCCGAGTAATAGTGGTAGGTCGATATGCAGCCTTTCAAACAAGGCTCTATTTCGTCCGGTAGAAGGATCAAGTTTCATTATTTCGTTGCCTTACTTTCATCTTCTTTAGCGAGGATTATGTGGTCCAATATTTTTCTGACGACAGGGCCGCCATTTGATGAACCACCACCTGCGTTTTCTAATACGATAGTCACAACCGCTTCCGGATCTTCAAAAGGCGCATAACCAGTAAAGAGTGCGTGATCGCGTAAATGCTCTGCGATTTCGTCAGCGTTGTACTCTTCATCTTCTTTTAGGCCAAAGACTTGTGCGGTACCTGATTTACCAGCGGTTTGGTAAGACATATTCTGGAACGAACGCCTTGCCGTTCCTTTGCGTCCGTGGTTTACCAACCTCATGCCTTCTTGTGCGATATCCCAATATTTTTGTTTAACCCCAGTGACCGGTGGATAGGTTTCGATTTCCGATACTGTTTGTTCATCGAATGGCTGACCATTATCAATTGTTGAGCGCAACAAGTGAGGGGCGATTACTTCCCCTTCATTAACTAATACTGAGGTTGCCTTCGCGATTTGCATCGGTGTCGCTGTCCAGTAGCCTTGGCCAATACCAACAGGGATCGTATCACCTTGATACCAAGGCACACGGTGTCTTGCCATTTTCCATTCACGCGTTGGCATATTGGCTTTACTTTCTTCGTGAATATCGATGCCAGTGTAATCACCGAAGCCAAACATCATCATCCATTTAGATAGGCGATCGATGCCTAGATCAAAGGCTATTTGGTAAAAGAAGGTATCTACCGACTCTTCAATTGCTTTCTCTATATCGACGACTCCGTGACCCCAGCGAAGCCAGTCACGGAAAGGTTTTGTCTTAGAGTTTGGTATTTTCCAATAACCAGGGTCATTACGTGTTGTATTTGGCGTGATCACGCCTTCTTGTAAAGCAGCTACCGCGATGAACGGTTTGATCGTAGACGCTGGCGGATAAATCCCCAACGTGGCACGGTTAACCAAAGGTCGATCTTTGTTTTGCAATAGCGCGTTATAACCTTTAGAGGAAATACCATGCACAAATGCATTGGGATCATAGCTTGGGCTAGAGACCATCGCTAGTACGCCATTGTCTTTGGGATCGAGAACGACCGCCGAACCACGTCGACCATCGAGTAGTTTGTGTACGTATAACTGCAGCTTGATATCTAAGTTCAGCACGATATCTTTGCCTGGAACGGAAGGAACAAACTTGAGCGTGCGGATCACTCGCCCGCGACTGTTTACTTCGACTTCTTGATAACCAGCCGTGCCGTGTAACATATCTTCATAATAGCGCTCTATACCAAGCTTACCGATATCGCGTGTAGCTTGGTAATTAGCGTCTTTCTCTTCTCGAACTAAGCGTTGCATATCGCGATCATTGATACGTGATACATAGCCTATGACGTGAGTCAGCACATCACCATAAGGATAGAAACGCTTCAACGTTCCTGTCACTTCAACTCCCGGGAATTTATGTTGGTTTACAGAGAAGATCGCAACCTGTTCTTCGGTAAGCTGATTTAGAATGGGTACTGATTTGAAACGTCGTGAGTTGCGACGCTCACGGTTAAATCGTTCGATTCGTTCTGGCGGAATCTCGATTAATGTTTGCAAACGGATGATCGTATCATCCATATCTTTAATTTTTTCAGGTATGATCTCTAGGTTGAAAACAGGACGGTTTTCAGCCAGGAGTACACCGTTTCGGTCGTAAATTAGACCACGGTTAGGTGCAATTGGCACGACCTTGATGCGGTTGTCGTTAGAGCGAGTTTTATAGTCCTGATATTGGTTGACCTGAATGTTATACAGGTTAACGACCAACATCGACATCATCACTATGATCCCCATAAACGCAACAAAAGCACGGCTAGTAAATAGTCGTGCTTCTGCTTTGTAATCACGGATTTGGCTACGTTTACGTAACATTAACGCTTATTCTCGATGATAAGGATGGTTAGCAGTGATGCTCCAAGCTCGATACAAGCTTTCAGCCATGATAACGCGTACTAATGGGTGAGGGAGAGTAAGCGCAGACAGAGACCAGCTTTGATCTGCTGCCGCTTTACATGCAGGAGCTAATCCTTCAGGCCCGCCAATCAGGATAGAAACGTCACGTCCATCCAGTTTCCAACTTTCCAATTGCTCAGCCAGTTGTGGTGTATCCCATTTTTTACCTGGGATATCGAGCGTGACAATGCGATTTCCTTTTGGAACCGCTGCTAACATTGCTTCGCCTTCTTTTTGAAGAATTCGTGCAATATCAGCATTTTTACCGCGTTTCCCCGCAGTGATCTCAATGAGTTCTAATGGCATATCATGAGGGAAGCGGCGTTTATATTCTTTAAACCCTTCTTCAACCCACTTTGGCATTTTTGTACCAACTGCGATTAACTGGATCTTCAACGCTTAGCCCCAAAGTTTTTCTAGTTGGTAAAGTTCACGATGTTCTTCTTGCATAACGTGAAGCATGCTGGTGCCCATATCTAGAACAACCCATTCACCTTCTTGCTGACCATCCATACCTAGTGGCTGCATACCTGCTTTACGGACTTCATCAGCAACATGTTGTGCAATAGAGGCAACATGGCGCTTAGAAGTACCAGTGCAAACGATCATGTAATCAGTAACACTTGATTTGCCTTCTACATCGATGGTAACAATCGATTCTGCTTTCATGTCGTCGGCTTTGTCTGCAAGAAAATCTTTTAGTTCTTCACGTAACACAGGGTGTTCCTTTAATCTGAAATTAGCTTTGTTTAGGATCTATTGACCCTAGAATATAACACGCTTTTATGCGTGAAATGGTATTGAAGCTGTAGGGAGACAAAACTCTACACTTAACTGATGAATTAGTGGCCAAGGCGACTGTTCATATTGAGTTTTTGTCATCAATTCTGCTTGTGTGAGCAGCGCAAACAAAGAGTGTAATTGAGAAATTGAAACTCTTGTTAGCGCGGCGTTATAAAGAGGCTTTTTAGATTGCCAGATACGGTGCTTTTCAAAGACTTGGCTGATCGGCATCTGTTTCATTTGTTGCTGCATTTGCAATAGCAGAGCAAGTTCACGCTGTATGCTACGCAGCAAGATAACTGGCTCGACACCTTCCGCTTCCAATTGTCTCAGAATTCGTTGTGCTCGATTGCCTTTACCTGCCAGTAATGCATCACTCCAATGGAAGGGAGTAAAGTGATTGTGGCGGCTTAGAGACTCTTCTAAGCGTACTAACGTAAGCTTTCCGTCTGGATATTGAAGCGCCAATTTTTCTAAGCTTTGTGTTAGAGCAAATAGATTACCCTCATGCCATTGTGCCAGCATTTGAATAGCTTCAGGATCTGGCAGTAAACCGATTTTACGACAGCGCGCTTGAACAAACTGAGGTAGTCGGCCAACATCCGGAGTTAGGCAGCTGACCCAATGTCCTTGATTCGAGAGCGCCTTAAACCATTTTGCATTCTCTTGAGCTTTAGTGAGTTTAGTGCCCACCAAGATCAACAATATATCACTGTGGATATGCTCGGAGATCGCGAGAAGCTCTTTTGCTATCGCGGCATTGACTCCTGATTCTGGTAGCTCAAGTTCGATGATCTGACGGCTAGAGAATAGGCTTAGCGCTTGAGTGCAGTCGTAGACTTGATTCCAGTCGAGGCTATTATCAATCGCAAAGCGATGGCGTTCATCGAAGCCTTGCTCTTTAGCTGCCTTTTGAATCGATTCTCTACTTTCTTGTAGCAACAAAGGCTCGTTGCCAAAAATCAGATAAACGTTACTTAGCTGCTTTGCAAGTTGCTCAGGTAAACGATCGGCAAAAATACGCATCAAATAAACCTATTGTTCAGCCGATTCGCTTAGTGTTGACTGCTCTTCGGAAGTCGGTACTGTTTCTGCGTCTTCAATTTCGATGTTTTTGATGTTGTATTGCTTCTCAAGTTCTTTTACTTGAACGTGCTCTAACGCTTCTAGGTCCATGTTATCTGCCGCTATGTTGGCTTTTAATCGAGCCATCTGACGAAGGATTTGGCTTGTTGCCAACTTACGCATTTCATCTTCGATCATGTCTCGTTCAACCGACTTCGCAAGTGCAGTTAACGGGTTATCTAGATAGCTACGGGTTACGCTAGTCGAGAATGTTTTATCACCAAGCTCTGGTATCGTTACGCGATACCTAGCTCTGAACGTCAGCTCTTTCTCTGCCGCACGAGTATTTTGATAAAGAGATAGAGTTCGCTCACTCACGCTTTCGCTAATAATATGCAAATTCGGTGTGTTTCCAGCTGGTGGGATAATTTCTACATCATTCATACGCAGCTGACCTTTCATCATACGTGTAAACGTGCTGTATTGGTCGTAACTGGTCACAGAGATCTTGTTAAGTTCTTCTGGCACTGAGTAATCACCGCGTAGGTGGAAACCACAGGCACTCAATAGGCTAACGGTTAGAATAACAATAGTAACTTTCAATGAAGATAGTGAAATCAGGCGCATTATTTTATGGCTCTCATGAAGGTAGAATACTTATTTAAAGGCTTTAGCTTTTTGGCGTGGGGTTAGTCACTGAAAGTAAAGCGCTTAAATAAGTAGACAGGGTAATTAGCTACCCTGTCTACAGACTGCTTTTGATGAATTAAGTTCGTTAATTCTTTAGCAATTGCATTGTGCTAACGAAATTAGTTAGCAACGATGTTTAGAAGCTTACCAGGTACGAAGATGACCTTACGGATCGTTAGGTCATCTAGGAACTTTTTAGCGTTCTCATCGTTTAGACCAAGTTCACGAACTTGCTCTTCGGTTGCGTCAGCAGCAACAGTCAGTTTCGCACGCAGCTTACCGTTGATCATTACAACGATAGTCTTCTCGTCTTCAACTAGCGCTTTCTCATCGAAAGTTGGCCATGTTGCTGAATCTACGTTTGATTCACCCAGTGCAATCCACATTTCGTAAGAGATGTGTGGCGTCATTGGGTAAAGCATGCGAACGACAGCTTTTAGTGCTTCATCAAGGATTGCACGATCTTGTACAGATTCTTGAGGTGCTTTCGCTAGCTTATTCATCAGTTCCATGATTGCAGCGATGGCTGTGTTGAACGTTTGGCGACGGCCGATATCGTCCGTTACTTTCGCGATAGTCTTGTGGATATCACGACGAAGTGCTTTCTGGTCGCCAGATAGCGCAGAAGCATCAACAGATTCAGCAGCACCTTTAGAAGAGTGAGCATGAACCAGTTTCCAAACACGTTTAAGGAAACGGTTTGCACCTTCAACGCCAGACTCTTGCCACTCAAGAGTCATATCTGCAGGTGATGCAAACATCATGAATAGACGTACAGTATCAGCGCCGTACTTGTCTACCATCTCTTGTGGGTCTATACCGTTGTTTTTAGACTTAGACATTTTGATCATGCCTGAGTGTTCAACTTCGCGGCCTTGAGCGTCGACTGCTTTTTCGATGCGACCTTTACCGTCACGTTCAACCGTTACGTCAGTCGGAGCAATCCACTCTTTGGTGCCTTTTTCGTTTTCGTGATAGAACGCGTCAGCCAGAACCATGCCTTGACATAGAAGTTGCTTGAACGGTTCATCAGATGTCACGTAACCAGCATCACGTAGAAGCTTGTGGAAGAAACGAGAGTAAAGCAGGTGCATACAAGCATGCTCGATACCACCAACGTATTGGTCAACCGGTAGCCAGTAGTTTGCTTTTTCTGGATCTAGAATGTCGTCAGCTTGTGGTGAACAGTAACGTGCGTAGTACCATGAAGATTCCATGAAAGTATCAAACGTATCAGTTTCACGCAGCGCAGGTTCGCCATTGAATGTTGTTTCAGCCCAAGACTTGTCTGCTTTGATTGGGCTAGTAACGCCATCCATTACCACGTCTTCAGGAAGAATAACGGGCAGTTGGTCTGCTGGTACTGGGTGAACTTCACCGTCTTCTGTCGTTACCATTGGGATTGGAGCGCCCCAGTAACGCTGACGAGAAACACCCCAGTCACGTAGACGGAAGTTTACTGTTTTCTTACCTTTGCCTTCAGCTTCAAGTTTCGCAGCTATTGCATCGAATGCTTCTTGGAACGCAAGACCATCGAATTCGCCAGAATCGAACAGTACACCTTTCTCTGTGTAAGCCGCTTCAGATACATCCAGTTCAGAACCATCTTCAGGTTTGATTACCGGAATGATATCGATACCGTACTTAGTTGCGAATTCGTAATCACGTTGATCGTGAGCTGGAACCGCCATTACCGCACCTGTGCCGTAATCCATAAGAACGAAGTTTGCTACGTAAACTGGCACAACACGACCGTTAAGAGGGTGGATAGCTGTTAGGCCAGTATCCATACCTTTCTTTTCCATTGTTGCTAATTCGGCTTCAGCCACTTTCGTGTTGCGACATTCATCAACGAATGCTGCAAGTTCAGGGTTGTTCTTCGATGCTTTCTCTGCAAGTGGGTGACCAGCAGCGATACCAACGTAAGAAACACCCATTAGCGTGTCTGGACGTGTTGTGTAAACTTCTAGCGGTGCTTCTTCGCCGTTAACAGCGAAAGATAGCTCAACACCTTCAGAGCGACCGATCCAGTTACGCTGCATGGTTTTAACCATTTCAGGCCAACCTTCAAGGTTATCTAGATCGTCTAGTAGCTCTTGAGCGTATTCAGTGATTTTAATGAACCACTGTGGAATCTTCTTTTGTTCTACTGGGGTGTCACAACGCCAGCAGCAACCGTCTTCCACTTGCTCGTTTGCAAGTACAGTTTGGTCGTTTGGACACCAGTTCACAGAAGAGGTCTTCTTGTAAACTAGGCCTTTTTCATAAAGCTTGGTGAAGAACTCTTGCTCCCAACGGTAGTACTCAGGTGTACACGTTGCGAATTCACGGTTCCAGTCGTAACCAAAGCCTAAAAGCTTTAGCTGGTTTTTCATGTACTCAATGTTTTCGTAAGTCCATGGTGCAGGCGCCGTGTTGTTTTTTACAGCTGCATTTTCTGCAGGCAGGCCGAATGCATCCCAACCGATAGG
Organism: Vibrio cyclitrophicus; assembly: GCF_024347435.1. Classification (NCBI taxonomy): domain Bacteria; kingdom Pseudomonadati; phylum Pseudomonadota; class Gammaproteobacteria; order Vibrionales; family Vibrionaceae; genus Vibrio; species Vibrio cyclitrophicus. The sequence goes on along the minus strand of NZ_AP025480.1, from coordinate 2,509,074 downwards.
TTGCATTACGTTTTTACCTTGTAGACGTTGGAAACGAGATACCACATCACCGATGGTGTAGTTACGCACGTGGCCCATGTGCAGTCGACCACTTGGGTATGGGAACATAGAAAGACAGTAGAATTTTTCTTTGTTTGGGTCTTCACTTACAACGAAAGTTTCGCTGTTATCCCAGTGTTGTTGAACCTTTTGTTCAATCTCTTGCGGGTTATATTGTTCTTGCATCGATGGTATCCGGTTATCTTGGAATTTGTGAGTTCGGTTAGAACAGAATCTTACAGATCGTCATAGAATACCTAAAGCAGCTGAGTACAACAATAGTTATACCCGTCATACTTGCAGTTGCTGCATGGTTGATTACGTAAATTCCACCTAATTACTCACGACAGCTATGCTTAAAGGTACGAATTGCATTTGTTTGTTAAGGATTCGTCGCTTAACTTTGCACACGTTAACTAAGATAAAAGTATGTAATCTTGAGGAGGTTTTTTATGCCGAAGAAAAAAGCACTTTATGAAGAAGTTGTCGAAGAGGTGATTGAAACGCTGAAGCATAGTCCTGAAGAACTCAACAACAAAATTGAAACATCAGGTAAGTTAGCAAAAGCGGCCAACGACATGACCAAAGATGAGCTGTCGCTGATCTCAGCTTATGTGAAGTCGGACTTGAAAGAGTTCTCAGAAAGCTATGAAGAGAGCAAAAATGGCCCATTCTATTTGATGATTACAGACTCTATTTGGCAAGGGTTACTGGACATAACTGATCGTACTAAGGTGGAGTGGGTTGAGCTGTTCCAAGATCTAGAGCATCAAGGATTATATCAAGCAGATGAAGTGATAGGGTTAGGCACATTGGTATGTGATGAATGTGGGCATCAAACCGAATATAATCACCCTACAACGATTATTCCTTGTATTAAATGCGGTTCGAAAGGGTTTAGCCGCAAGGCACTTAAGCCGTAAAAAACTGAACGATAGCGTCTTCAATTTTAAGCTGTAACAATAAGAAAGGGTTGACTGAATCAGCCAACCCTTAACAACTTTTCGTCGAATCTCGAATCTCGAATCTCGAATCTCGAATCTAGTCTTTTCTTCTCATAAACCAGCCCGCTACTAAACTCAGTAACGCCCAGATATACAGCGGCCAAGTACCGACCACGTGATAAGGGGTTTGACCATCCGTTGAGATTAGCTCAGCTTTCAATACTGCGGTTTCAAACTGCGGTATTTGTTTGATGATCTTGCCTTTGTGATCCGTTACTGCCGTTACGCCATTGTTGGTTGAGCGAATCAGCGGCTTCCCCAACTCCAGAGCACGCATTTGTGCGATTTCCATATGTTGCAACGGGCCAATAGAACGACCAAACCACGCATCGTTAGAGAGTGTTAAGATAAAGTCAGTTTCATCCGTTACGTTTTGTCTCACTTGATCATTGAAGATGATCTCATAACAAAGCGCTGGTGCTAGATGACGACCATTTGCCACGATGTTTGGCTGAACGAAATCGCCACGGCTAAATGATGACATTGGCAAGTTAAAGAACGGTGCTAACGGGCGTAGGATATCCTCAAACGGCACAAATTCACCAAATGGTAGAAGATGATGTTTATGATAGCGTTCGTCTGGATCATAGCTGTACTCACCGTATGGATTGACTCCCAGAGAAAGAACACTGTTGTAGTACTTCTTATCTTCAGATTGATTTAACACACCTGTGATAATTGCACTGTTGTTCATTTTCGCTGCGCTATCTAAGTTACGTAGGAAAGATGGAATCTCAACTTCGAATGCTGGAATAGCGGCTTCAGGCCAGATGATGATATCAGCGTCCCAGTTTTCTCTACTCAAATCGGTGTACTTCATCATCGTTGGCCAGCGATGGCTAGGTAGCCATTTGCTGTCTTGGTCGACGTTACCTTGAATCAATACCACTGAGGTGGTTTTTTCAGGGTTCGGTGTCACCCAATCGATATTTCGAAGACCGAAACCTGCACTTAAGACAACTGCAGGTATGATGCCGACACTCCACGCTTTATTTATGATCGTATAAGCGAGTGCAGAAGCTGACACAATAATCGCTAGCGTCACAAGCTCGACACCACCAATCGGTGCGAATGAACTTAGTGGAGAGTCGATTTGGCTGTAGCCTAACCAAAGCCAAGGGAATCCTGTCATTACCCAACCGCGTAACCAGTCAGAGATTAACCACAATGCTGGGGCCGCGAGGAAAAAGCGACTTAGGTTATTAGCAGGGAAGAATTTGTTTAGACTCCAGGTAAAGAGGCCTGAATATACGGCTAGATAGCCTACAAGCAATGCCATCAAAAACAGGTTGGCCGCAAGTGGCATGCCGCCAAAACCATCAATGCTGACGTATACCCAGCTAATACCTGTTGTGAACTGACCTAAACCCCATGCGTAGCCAATCCAAAGCGCACTTTTAGGAGAGCGGTTGTGGATCAATAGCAGCAACAAAGCAGGGCTGATAATAGCAAGAGGCCATATGGAATATGGAGCGAATGAAAGGGTGGTTATAGCGCCAACAAAAACGGCCGCAAGCGGCCGTAATAGGCGATGAATAAAGGTCTTAGTCATCTAATTTCTGTCATCTCTTTAGAGAGAAGTTGTTATTCTTCGATAGTCGGAAGAGGTTGCTCATCAGGTATAGTTACCTGTAGCTGAATCACACGACGATTATCTGCGGACGTTATTTTGAAATGGTAGCTTCCAATTTCTACAATTTCTCCACGAACCGGTAGATGACCGAGTGCTGTCATCACCATACCGCCAACTGTATCCACTTCATCATCACTAAAGGTGGTTCCAAATGTATCGTTGAAATCTTCAATAGTGGTTAAAGCTTTAACAGAGAAGGTATGCTTGCTCAGCTTACGAATGTCTAACTCTTCTTCATCGTCGAACTCGTCTTCAATTTCACCAACGATTTCTTCGAGGATATCTTCAATGGTTACTAGGCCAGATACACCGCCAAATTCATCCACAACGATAGACATGTGGTAACGCTCTTCTTGGAATTCCTTGAGCAGGCGATCAACGCGTTTGCTTTCAGGTACAACTACAACAGGGCGGATCACTTGTTCGATGTCAAATGGGGCGCTTTCTGAACCCAAATACTTAAGTAGGTCCTTCGCTAATAGAATGCCTTCTACATGGTCTTTATCTTCACTGATCACCGGATAGCGAGAGTGTTGAGCATCAGTAATAAGCGCAATCAATGTATCTAAATCATCGGTGCGTTCAACTGTAACCATTTGAGAGCGAGGTAGCATGATATCGCGTACTCGCATCTCTGAAATTTCCATAACACCTTCGAGCATGTCGCGCGTGTCGTGGTCAATTAGGTCATTAATTTCTGAGTCGCGGATTACATCTACGAGCTCTTGGCGATCTTTTACTTCACCTTGAAATAGTTGGCCTAGGCGTTCAAAGAAGGACTTTCTACTCGGACCTTCAGATTTTTTGCTTCCCTCAGAAGTGGGGGGGTTACCTTCGTTCATGATTTCTCAAAAAATAACGCTATCAGAAGTGTGATAGCACACGTTACAACTCAGATTCCTGCGAAAACCACAGGTTCGATGAGTTATTGTTTCTCTGCAACCTACTTTACTAGAATCAATTTACTTTTCTAGAATATACGGGTCTTCAAACCCCATAGTTTGCATGATTTCTGTCTCGAGTGACTCCATCTCTTCAGCTTCATCATCTTCGATATGATCATAACCTAGCAGATGCAGACTGCCATGTACAACCATATGAGCCCAGTGTGCTAACAGAGGCTTATTTTGCTCTTCTGCTTCTTTTTCGACGACTTGGCGACAGATAATGAGGTCACCCAGTAGATCTAACTCTATCCCTGGAGGAGCCTCGAATGGAAAAGACAGCACGTTAGTTGGCTTATCTTTTCCACGGTATTCATGATTAAGCTGGTGGCTTTCTTGTGTATCTACGATACGAACCGTCAACTCGGCGTTCTCTTGAAACTGAGGAATAGTCTTATTTAACCAAAGCTGAATATCTTGTTCGGTTGGAAGACCTTGCTCATTTTCGACCGCTAATTGCAGGTCTAGTTCAATAGACATCTATTTATCACCTTGCTCTGCAATGACAGAACTATTTTGTGTTGCTAATTGTGTCGTAACAGCTTGCTGAGCCTCAAGAAGTTTGGCTTCTCGTTCTTCACGTTTACGGGCCTCAAACTCTTTACGCTCTTTTTGGTCTTTGGCTTCCCACTTCTCGTAGGCATTAACGATACGAGCAACGACAGGATGACGAACGACGTCTTCAGACATGAAGAAGTTAAAGCTAATGTCATCAACTTCACTAAGCACTTCAGTTGCATGGCGTAGGCCTGATTTTGCCCCTCGAGGTAAATCGATTTGAGTGATATCACCTGTGATGACAGCGCGTGAGTTAAAGCCGATACGCGTTAAGAACATTTTCATCTGTTCTACCGTAGTGTTTTGGCTCTCATCAAGAATGATGAACGCATCATTCAATGTACGACCACGCATGTAAGCCAGTGGTGCAACTTCAATTACGTTACGTTCAATCAATTTCTCAACTCGTTCAAAGCCGAGCATCTCAAACAGCGCATCGTAAAGTGGACGCAAATATGGATCGACTTTCTGGCTTAGATCTCCAGGAAGGAAACCAAGCTTCTCACCTGCTTCGACGGCTGGGCGAGTTAGTAGGATTCGGCGAACTTCTTGACGTTCAAGTGCATCAACCGCAGCCGCAACAGCTAAGTACGTTTTACCCGTACCAGCAGGTCCAATACCAAAAGTGATGTCATGAGTGACCATATTCATTAGGTATTGTGCTTGGTTCGGCGTACGAGGTTTAATGACGCCTTTTTTAGTCTTAATGGTCACTTCTTTGCCGTAGTCAATCTCAGACTCGACGTGTTGCTCCAAAATACCAGACTCCGCGATCGCTAGATGCACTTGCTCTGGTTCGATATCAATTATGTTGCCTTTAACAGGAGCCGTTTCAACATAGAGGTGCTTGATGATGTCTAAAGCTGCGGCTGTAGTGTGAGGTTTACCGACGATAGTGAAGAAGTTGCTACGGTAGTTAATCTCAACGCCAAGACGACGCTCAAGGTGCTTTATGTTGTCGTCGAATGGTCCGCATAAACTTGCCAAGCGCTTGTTATCTGCTGGTTCTAGATTTATCTCTAAGGTAACGATTTTATTGCTCAAATTAGCCTCTCATTTTGTACCATTCTCTCTTAAATAAAAAAAAAAAGAGCAAGAAGCCCGATTTAGACCGGGCTTCTGATGGTGATTCCCTATTTCTAAGATGGTCACTTAGTTAGGTAATTTCAAGCTTTGTGTTTGAGCTTTGTGCTCAAACAGTTGTATTACCTATGGCGTAAACGTGGCTACACCTAGCTCATCTTCGCGTTTTGTTTTTTCCATCATTTCTGCTGGAGTCATTACAACGCGTAAGCCCATATCTTTTTCTGTGCGAACTAACTCACCACGTAGTGAGTTGGTGTACACCTCGGTGATCTTCACATCTACGAACTGGCCGATTAGGTCAGCAGAACCTTCGAAGTTCACAACACGACTGTTTTCAGTACGGCCACGCAGTTCCATTAGGTTCTTTCTTGATGGACCTTCAACAAGGATGCGCTGCTCTGTGCCTAGCATTAGGCGGGAAAAGCGCATAGCTTGTGTGTTTATTGTCTGTTGCAGTTCCCACAGGCGATCTTTTTTCTCTTGTGTTGGTACATCACATGGGTAATCTGCTGCTGGTGTGCCTGGGCGCGGAGAGAAAATAAAGCTGAAGCTCATATCGAAATCAACTTCTTTAATCAGTTTCATCGTATCTTGGAAGTCTTGTTTAGACTCTCCTGGGAAACCAACAATAAAGTCTGAACTAATTTGAATATCAGGACGAGCTTTACGCAGTTTACGGATAATAGACTTGTACTCGATAGCCGTATGTGGACGCTTCATCATTGTAAGAATACGATCACTACCACTTTGTACTGGTAAGTGTAAGAAGCTCACAAGTTCAGGTGTATCTTTGTAAACTTCGATAATGTCGTCACCAAACTCAAGTGGGTGGCTTGTCGTGAAGCGAATACGGTCGATACCATCAATTGAAGCAACAAGACGAAGAAGCTCTGCGAATGAACAGATATCGCCTTCGTGTGTTGGGCCTCGATACGCGTTTACGTTCTGACCAAGTAGGTTAACTTCACGTACGCCTTGCTCTGCAAGTTGAGCAACTTCGAATAGTACATCATCCATTGGGCGGCTAACTTCTTCACCACGTGTGTACGGCACAACACAGTAAGTACAGTACTTCGAACAGCCTTCCATAATTGAAACAAATGCAGTTGCACCGTCTGCTTTTGGCTCTGGCAGGTTATCAAATTTTTCGATCTCAGGGAACGAGATGTCCATTACAGGCTTTTCGTTAGACAGTGATGACTTAATCATTTCTGGCAGGCGGTGTAATGTTTGTGGGCCAAAGATAACGTCTACGTACGGAGCGCGTTGACGGATATGGTCACCTTCTTGAGTGGCTACACAGCCACCCACACCGATCACTACACCTTCTTTTTTATCTTTAAGCGTTTTCCAACGACCAAGCTGGTGGAATACTTTTTCTTGCGCTTTTTCGCGGATAGAACAAGTATTCAGTAGTAGTACGTCTGCTTCCTCAGGTACTTCAGTTAGCTCATAGCCATTTGCAGCGTTAAGCAGGTCGGCCATTTTTGATGAATCGTATTCATTCATCTGACAGCCCCAAGTTTTAATTAGCAGTTTCTTACTCATTATATGTTCGCTCGATCGTTAGTTTAATTTAAGGGAGCAAATCGCCCATTATTCATCCGCTAGTCTGGTTCGTCATAAATCGGTATTCAATCTTATGACGGTCTATAGCGGCAAGCGGCGTATTGTACTGGTTTCAAAACCGACTGACTAGTAGTCTGAACAAATCTCTTTTGTAGTGGTTTTTATTATCGTTAACGCCATATACCATAAGGGATAACCCTTTTTTCAAATAAGGTTTTTGGTTACAAGTTAGTTATGAAAAAGTACAATCAAAAATAGTCAAAGAATCAAACTGATAAGTACAAAATATGAACAGTTACGATATTGTGGTAGTTGGTGGTGGCATGGTTGGTGCGGCAACAGCGATCGGCTTTGCGAAACAAGGGCTGAGTGTTGCTGTGATTGAAGGTTTTGCCCCACAAGCTTTTGATGAGTCGCAAGCGATGGACATTCGTGTGTCGGCGATTTCTCAAGCATCGGTCGATTTACTTGAAGCTCTTGGTGCATGGCAAAGTATTGCAGCGATGCGCGTTTGTTCTTACAAGCGATTGGAAACTTGGGAACATCCAGAGTGTCGTACTCGTTTTGATGCTGCATCACTGGATCTGCCCCGTCTAGGCTATATTGTCGAGAACAGACTGATTCAGTTAGGCTTATGGTCTCAATTTGATGCCCATGACAATCTCGAACTGTTATGTCCAGAAAAGTTGGATGAGATTGAGTATGGCGAAACCAATATCGTTAAGCTTCAATCAGGAACTGAGTTATCAGCGAAGTGGGTGGTTGGTGCTGATGGTGCTAACTCAGTCGTTCGTCAACATGCTGGAATTGGCATTACGGCTTGGGATTATCGACAACACTGTATGCTTATCAATGTCGAAACAGAACAACCTCAGCAAGATATTACTTGGCAACAATTTCTACCAAGTGGCCCTCGTTCATTTCTGCCTTTGTGTTCTTTAATCTCTGACGGTCAAGAAGTCGGGCAGGGATCGTTGGTTTGGTATGACTCCCCATCTCGCATTAAGCAATTATCATCGATGACCCCTGAAAAGTTACGTAATGAAGTACTTGTTAATTTCCCTACGGAATTGGGAGACATCAAAGTCCTCAACTCTGGTTCGTTCCCCCTTACTCGGCGTCATGCTCAATCATACTCGAAGAATAACTGTATTTTAGTCGGAGACTCTGCGCATACGATCAACCCTTTGGCTGGGCAGGGTGTTAACTTAGGCTTCAAAGATGTATCAGTATTGTTGGATGTCACCAAAGAAAAGGGGGAATTGAATCAGTCTGTAGCAAGACGCTACGAAGTGATAAGAAGAGGCGACAACCTTATGATGCAGAGTGGCATGGATTTTTTCTACAAGACATTCAGCAACGACATTGGTCCGCTTAAGTTTGTACGTAATGCCGCACTTAAACTAGCAGAGAACTCTGGGCCGATTAAAACTCAAGTATTGAAATACGCCTTGGGTCTTTAAGTCGCTAGTTTAATTGGTTACAAAAGAAGAGGAGAGCTGATACTCTCCTTTTTTGTATCTGGTGATTACTATCGCTGTTGCGTCACACAAACAGGCGCATCTAGCTCTAACGAGTAGCCTGTATAAACCAAAGAACCGTCCTCATTATCTCGCTTGAATGAGGTGATGTTGTTGGAGTGTTGGTTGGCGGCGATAAGCCATTTCCCATCGTCAGTTATATGGAAGTCTCTTGGGAATTTACCTTCAGTGTCGTAGCTTTCAATGAAAGTCAGTTTTTGAGTCTCAGAGTCGATTTTGAAGTTGCTGATTCTTGATTGGTGTCGACATGAAACATAAAGGAATTGTTCATCAGGGGATAGCTTAATCGCAGCTGTGGCTTCTCCCTTCTCCATATTAGGCAATGCATCAATCTCTTCCACTACATTCCAAATGCCTAAAACCTTTTCCAAAATCAGTAACGTTTCAGAGAGTTCACAGACCACATAGGCTCTGTCTTCAGCTTTGTTAAAGATTAAATGACGAGGTCCATTGCCGGCGGGCACCTTAATAGACTGCATTGGCTCATCAAGGAACTCTTCTTGTTCTTCATCAAAGCAATAGAAGTTGATGCGATCGGTGCCGAGATCGACGGTCACAAACTGTGGTGAGTTTTGTAGGAACAGACATTGATGGGCGTGTGGGCTGGTTTGTCGCTCTTTGTTTGGCCCGGAACCAACCATCTTGATTGTTTTGAGTCGCTTATCGATGCTGCCATTGATACTCAAGCTAAAGATATCGAATGTGCCTGATGAGTATTGCGACGTGATAGCAAACTTATTGTGTGGATCTATCGCGATGTGACAGGGGTGATTTCCTGAGATGGGACTTGCATTGGACGTTATCTGCGAATCAACATTAGGTATATGAATGAGCTGGGGCTGTTTTTGCTGATTAACTTCAGATGCAGTATAGATCCCTGTCTTTGTTGCAGTAACAAAAGAGGGGTTAGTGCATTTTCTGATCAGCTCTAGAGATAATAGTTTTCCAGTTTCTAGATCTAACTGAGTTTGATAAACACCTTGGCTTTTACTTGGCGTATCCGTGTAGCAACCGATCGTTAAAGGGAGGGTTTTCATAGGCTAGTCATACTCAATTAGAAAATGGAGCTGACATTGTCTTATAAAATTGTATTAAAAGTGAGGTTATAGAAGAGAATACTTGGTGACTTGGCTAGCAGATTTGCATATTCCAGATAAAACAAAACCCAGCTAAAAAGCTGGGTTCTATTTAATGATGGTGCGGTCGGAGAGACTTGAACTCTCACACCTCTCGGCGCCAGAACCTAAATCTGGTGCGTCTACCAATTCCGCCACGACCGCAGCAAATCTTTATAGTCATATCGAATATTGGTGCTTCAATAAGACGTTGTATAAATGGTGGCTACTGCGGGATTTGAACCTGCGACCCCATCATTATGAGTGATGTGCTCTAACCAACTGAGCTAAGTAGCCATAATAAATCTAATAGATTCATTATTAAATAATGGTGCGGTCGGAGAGACTTGAACTCTCACACCTCTCGGCGCCAGAACCTAAATCTGGTGCGTCTACCAATTCCGCCACGACCGCAGCAAATCTTTATAGTCATATCGAATATTGGTGCTTCAATAAGACGTTGTATAAATGGTGGCTACTGCGGGATTTGAACCTGCGACCCCATCATTATGAGTGATGTGCTCTAACCAACTGAGCTAAGTAGCCATAATAAATCTAATAGATTCATTATTAAATAATGGTGCGGTCGGAGAGACTTGAACTCTCACACCTCTCGGCGCCAGAACCTAAATCTGGTGCGTCTACCAATTCCGCCACGACCGCAGCAAAGCTTTTACTCTAGCGAAGAGTATAGTTAAGAAGACTTATGGTTTGTCTAAGTAACGTTGTAATGGCTGGGCTACCTGGATTCGAACCAGGGAATGCTGGCATCAAAAGCCAGTGCCTTACCGCTTGGCGATAGCCCAACAGGATATCAATTAAGATATCTAAATAATGGTGCGGTCGGAGAGACTTGAACTCTCACACCTCTCGGCGCCAGAACCTAAATCTGGTGCGTCTACCAATTCCGCCACGACCGCAGCAAAGCTTTTACTCTAGCGAAGAGTATAGTTATATCGACATTGGTGATTCGATGTAACGTTGTGCTCTTGGCTACTTACTTCAGTAAATGCTTACTGAAGTAAAAACAAAGAGTTTAAATAGTGGCTGGGCTACCTGGATTCGAACCAGGGAATGCTGGCATCAAAAGCCAGTGCCTTACCGCTTGGCGATAGCCCAACAGGATATCAATTAAGATATCTAAATAATGGTGCGGTCGGAGAGACTTGAACTCTCACACCTCTCGGCGCCAGAACCTAAATCTGGTGCGTCTACCAATTCCGCCACGACCGCAGCAAAGCTTTTACTCTAGCGAAGAGTATAGTTATATCGACATTGGTGGTTCGATGTAACGTTGTGCTCTTGGTTACTTAATTCAGTAAATGCTTACCGAAGTAAAAACAAAGAGTTTAAATAGTGGCTGGGCTACCTGGATTCGAACCAGGGAATGCTGGCATCAAAAGCCAGTGCCTTACCGCTTGGCGATAGCCCAACAATGATATCATTTAAGATATCTAAATAATGGTGCGGTCGGAGAGACTTGAACTCTCACACCTCTCGGCGCCAGAACCTAAATCTGGTGCGTCTACCAATTCCGCCACGACCGCAGCAAAGCTTTTACTCTAGCGAAGAGTATAGTTAAGAAGACTTATGGTTTGTCTAAGTAACGTTGTAATGGCTGGGCTACCTGGATTCGAACCAGGGAATGCTGGCATCAAAAGCCAGTGCCTTACCGCTTGGCGATAGCCCAACAGGATATCAATTAAGATATCTAAATAATGGTGCGGTCGGAGAGACTTGAACTCTCACACCTCTCGGCGCCAGAACCTAAATCTGGTGCGTCTACCAATTCCGCCACGACCGCAGCAAATCTTTATAGTTATATCGACATTGGTAATTCGATGTAACGTTGTGCTCTTGGTTGCTTAATCCAGTAAATGCTTACTGAGGTAAAAACAAAGAGTTTAAATAGTGGCTGGGCTACCTGGATTCGAACCAGGGAATGCTGGCATCAAAAGCCAGTGCCTTACCGCTTGGCGATAGCCCAACAGGATATCAATTAAGATATCTAAATAATGGTGCGGTCGGAGAGACTTGAACTCTCACACCTCTCGGCGCCAGAACCTAAATCTGGTGCGTCTACCAATTCCGCCACGACCGCAGCAAAGCTTTTACTCTAGCGAAGAGTATAGTTATATCGACATTGGTGATTCAATATAACGTTGTTTAGTCTTCTTTCATAAAGAAAGAATGGTGGCTACTGCGGGATTTGAACCTGCGACCCCATCATTATGAGTGATGTGCTCTAACCAACTGAGCTAAGTAGCCATCTGAGAGCGAAGTAATATAATATAATCTCGCTTTCAATGCCATTATCTTTTTAAAGATAATTACACTTTAAATTGTGGCTGGGCTACCTGGATTCGAACCAGGGAATGCTGGCATCAAAAGCCAGTGCCTTACCGCTTGGCGATAGCCCAACAATGATATCAATTAAGACATCTCAATATGGTGCGGTCGGAGAGACTTGAACTCTCACACCTCTCGGCGCCAGAACCTAAATCTGGTGCGTCTACCAATTCCGCCACGACCGCTTTACTTTCCTAAAGACTCTTGTCGTTAATAAACAGACATTTAATAAAAATAGAGTGCTTAGGAAATGGTGGCTACTGCGGGATTTGAACCTGCGACCCCATCATTATGAGTGATGTGCTCTAACCAACTGAGCTAAGTAGCCATTTCCATATTGTCGTTCATTTCGATACGTTGCCGCTTCGTTGTGAACGGGGCGCATTATGCGTAGTTGAGCGAAACCCGTCAACTTTTTTTTTGAATAAATCGCGAATAAACATCTGTTCGGTTTCTTTTTAGACAAAGAGGCGTATTTGTCGACAAAAAACAGGTCTAAAAGGCGATATATATAGGAAGTTAAGTTTCTGGTGCAGGACTATTTCTAAAGGGGAAAAACAAAAAGGCCAGTGAATTCACTGGCCTTTTTCTAGATGTTTAATCTGAATTATACGTTGAAGCGGAAGTGAACCACGTCACCATCTTTAACGATGTATTCTTTACCTTCAAGACGCCATTTACCTGCATCTTTAGCGCCGCTCTCACCGTTAAATTCGATGAAGTGATCAAACCCAACTACTTCAGCACGGATGAAACCTTTCTCGAAGTCTGTGTGGATCTTACCTGCGGCTTGTGGCGCAGTTGCACCAACAGGGATAGTCCAAGCGCGAACTTCTTTAACGCCAGCTGTAAAGTAAGTTTGAAGAGTCAGTAGTTCGTAACCAGAGCGGATCACTCGGTTAAGACCTGGTTCTTCGATACCCATATCCGCTAGAAACTCTTCGCGATCTTCATCGTCAAGCTCAGAAAGCTCTGATTCGATTGCCGCACAAACAGCAACAACTACATTATTTTCGTTTTCAGCGTATTCACGAACAGCGTCTAGGTATGGGTTATTTTCAAAACCATCTTCCGCAACGTTTGCGATGTACATTGTTGGCTTAAGTGTCAGGAAGTTAAGGTAGCCGATTGCTGCCGCTTCTTCTTTGCCTAGTTCAACAGTACGCGCCATGCCACCTTCAGTTAGGACAGGAAGTAGCTTTTCTAGTACAGTGATTTCGAATTTAGCGTCTTTGTCGCCGCCTTTTGCTTTCTTCGCGTTACGTTGAATTGCACGTTCACAGCTGTCTAAGTCAGCCAGTGCAAGTTCAAGGTTGATCACTTCTATATCTTCAATTGGAGATACTTTGCCAGCAACGTGAACAATGTTTTCATTCTCAAAGCAGCGTACAACGTGACCGATAGCGTCAGTTTCACGGATGTTAGCTAGGAATTTGTTACCAAGACCTTCACCTTTAGAAGCGCCAGCAACTAGGCCTGCGATATCTACGAACTCCATTGTCGTTGGAAGGATCTTCTGTGGATTAACAATTTTTGCTAATGCATCTAAGCGTAGATCTGGAACCGGAACGATACCTGTGTTTGGTTCGATTGTACAAAATGGAAAGTTTGCTGCTTCGATGCCTGCTTTAGTCAGTGCGTTAAACAGAGTTGACTTACCAACGTTTGGTAGACCAACGATGCCACATTTAAAACCCATGATATAAACCTTATTCTGCTTTGAACGTATGTAAGCGATTTTGTGCTTTTGGTAGGCCATCTTTTAATAAGATGTCTAGGCTGCGAACCGATTCGTCAACGACAGCCTCGATACACTCTTGCTCTTTCGCTGGAGCTTTACCTAATACATAACCTGCAACTTTATCTTTGTGTCCTGGATGGCCAATGCCTAATCTAAGACGATAGAATTCTTTATTGTTCCCCTGTTTGCTGATGATGTCTTTCAGACCATTATGTCCGCCATGACCACCGCCTTTTTTAAACTTTCCAATACCAGGAGGTAGGTCTAACTCGTCGTGAGCGACCATGATCTCTTCTGGTTTAATTTGGTAGAATTTTGCCAGGGCTGCAACAGCTTTGCCTGACAAATTCATGAAAGTCGTTGGGATCAGCAAACGAAGATCTTCACCGTGAACCATTATACGACCCGTTAGGCCAAAGAACTTTGGTTCGTTCTTTAGTGTCACGTTATGTACACGTGCTAATTCTTCAACTACCCAAGCACCCGCGTTGTGGCGAGTTTTGGCGTATTCTGGACCTGGATTAGCCAGTCCAACGAGAAGTTTTATTTGTTGGCTCAAGGTATGGATCTCTCTTGGGATTTCAAAAAGCGCCGTATGATATCACAATTTATGAAAAAGGTGCGAGCTAGCTGATAGCAACATGATTATTCCCAGTTGTGATAAATAACAGACACCAGATATAAAAAAAGCACTTCATTTAATGAAGTGCTTAATGTCTTTCTCTAACGAGTGACTAAAACAAAGCTTTTGTAAAAACTATAGAGCTTTGATTAGTTGAACATCGCTGAGATTGATTCTTCGTTGCTGATACGACGAATCGCTTCAGCTAGCATGCGAGAAAGGCTAAGTGTTGTCACTTTACCAGTCGCAGCCATCTCTGGAGATAGAGAGATCGAATCGGTTACGATAACTTGGTCTAGAACAGAGTTCTTGATGTTGTTCGCAGCAGTACCAGAGAAAACAGCGTGAGTTGCGTAAGCGAATACACGCTTTGCACCGCGCTCTTTTAGCGCTTCAGCTGCTTTACACAGTGTGCCACCAGTATCGATCATGTCATCAACGATCACACAGTCACGGCCTTCAACGTCACCGATAAGGTTCATTACTTCTGAAACGTTAGCACGTGGACGACGCTTATCAACGATAGCGATATCAACATCACCTAGCGCTTTAGCTGTAGCACGAGCACGTACAACACCACCAAGGTCTGGAGAAACCACAACTGGGTTTTCTAGGCCACGGTTCGCCATGTCTTCTAGAAGAACTGGAGTGCCGAAGATGTTATCAACAGGCACATCGAAGAAGCCTTGGATTTGCTCTGCGTGTAGGTCGATAGTAAGAACGCGGTCAACACCAACGTTAGAAAGGAAGTCTGCAACAACTTTTGCAGTAATAGGCACACGAGCAGAACGTACACGACGATCTTGACGGGCATAACCGAAGTAAGGGATTACAGCAGTAATACGGCCAGCAGAAGCACGGCGCATTGCGTCAATCATTACCACCAACTCCATAAGGTTGTCATTGGTTGGTGCACAAGTTGATTGAATCAGGAATACATCGCTACCACGAACGTTTTCATTGATTTGAACAGCGACTTCGCCATCAGAAAAACGGTCTACGGTAGCATCGCCAAGAGAGATGTATAGACGATCAGCAATACGTTGGGCTAGTTCAGGTGTTGCGTTACCAGCAAATAGCTTCATATCAGGCACGGTGGAAACCTCGGGTTGCGTCCAGTTTTAAATAGATTGTGGGTGGGCTGATTGGTATTCAGCCAAAGTTTCTTTTAAAGGTGAAATGTTTCGACCTTTCGCGATAAACGCGGAAACTGTGTCAGGCAGTTGTTCTCGTACCGATTCGGCCTCTTTTTTGCTGCTAAATTCAGCAAAAACGCACGAACCTGTACCAGTCAATCTCGACGGCGCGTATTGTAGCAGCCATGAAAGTTGCTTATCAACCTCTGGGTACAGCATTCGCACAATTTTTTCGCAATCGTTTACGTATTCTTGCTCTAGAAGCGTTGCTAGCGCTCGCTTTGGCGTATTTCGAGTTAATTCTGAATGTTTGAATATGTCTGCAGTTGCTATGCTCACTTGAGGTTTGACAACTAGATACCATTTTTCATCCGGATTAGCTGGTGACAATTGTTCTCCAACCCCTTCAGCAAAGGCGGCGTGGCCTCTAACGAATACAGGGACGTCAGCACCAAGCTTCAAACCGATCTCTGCGAGTTGATCATCAGACAGGTTGAGTTGCCATAAATGGTTAAGCGCGACTAACACGGTTGCAGCATTAGAAGAGCCACCACCAATGCCTCCTCCCATCGGAAGCACTTTCTTTAGTTCGATATCAGCACCAAAAAACGTTGAGGTATATTGTTGAAGTGCCGTTGCGGCTTTCCAAATTAGGTTGTCCTCAAGCGCAACACCCGGAATATCAGGTGTTATTGTGATTGCACTCGTTTCTTCATTTGCAGTAACCGTCAGTTCATCGCCAAAATCGACAAATTGGAATAGGGTTTGAAGTTCGTGGTAGCCATTGTCACGTTGACCAGTGATATAAAGAAATAAATTTAGTTTAGCTGGGGAAGGCCAGATCGTTGGCGTAGTAATCATTTTTTCAGAGTCCACTTCGAAACTACAATGTTGATTTTGCTATCGTCTTGCTTGAATGACAATCGAGTTGGCAGAGGAATTAACTCTGCAATGGCATCTGTGTCTTCGGGCACTTGCTCATTTGGAAGCTCTGTATTGCGATAGTTGTCAAAACTGAGAGTCCATAATTGATTGCTTACTCGTTTGGATAGAGATTCAAGTGTGTTAGTGCTGTTTAGTTGATACGAGTCGGCTTGGTCAGGAATACCAAGGAACCACTGTGGTAGATGATCTATAGGGATTTGTAAGCCAGTCAGCTGCTCAACTAAAACTGAAGCGCTCGCATGAGTAAAGACTTGGTCATCATAGGTGACCACTTTTGCGCCAGCTGAGTCAATGGTGAGATTCAATGCGGTTTGACCGAGAAATGTCGTGAGTCTTAATTGACTTTGAGTTGGTGAATGCTTCCAGATGAAATTCAGGCTTTGGCGCTGCTCTGGAGAAATGTAAGCGAGCTTGCCTGAGGCTTGATAGTTTTCTATCTGTAAAAGGCGATTTTGGTGGCTTTGCCACTCGACACTGGTTGGTTGTTCTGGGATAGACGAGCAACCCACCATAATTATGGTCATAAAAATAAGAGACGTGATTTTACGAAGCTTGCTCATATTTGCTCACAACTTGTTCAAATTTATCTAAAAAACGTCTCAACTATAGCATTGAATTCACGAAGTCAGGAAAACAAATCCCGCTTGCTCTTTAAATAGCGCCATGCATCAAGTAAAATTCGCCCCTTGTTTCCATTCCCTGATCGAGAACTTCTGATACATGTCTTTGCTTGCCGTAGGTATCAATCACAATACAGCGTCGGTTGAATTGCGAGAAAAAGTCGCTTTTGGTCCAGATAAATTATCTGAGGCACTCAAGCAACTTAACGCAAATGCACACGTGAATGGAAGTGTCATACTTTCAACCTGTAATCGAACCGAAGTGTATTGTGACGTCAAAGGCGTGGCAAAAAACAAGTTGATCGATTGGTTGTCTGTATTTCATCAAGTTAGCCCTGAAGAATTAAAACCAAGTATCTACATTCATGAAGAGCAAGCAGCGATTAAGCATTTAATGCGCGTCGCCTGTGGTTTGGATTCTCTGGTATTAGGCGAGCCACAAATTTTAGGCCAGGTTAAACAGGCTTATATGGATTCGCGAGAGAACAGATCTGTTGATGCTTCAATGGAGAAACTGTTCCAGAAATCATTCTCTGTCGCGAAACGTGTCCGAACTGAAACTGAAATTGGCGGCAGTGCGGTTTCTGTTGCTTACGCAGCTTGTACGTTAGCCAAGCACATTTTTGAATCGATTGCTGATTCAACTGTGTTATTGGTGGGGGCTGGTGAAACCATTGAGTTGGTGGCTAAGCACCTTTCTGCTAATGGTTGTACTAAGATGATTGTGGCTAACCGAACTCGTGAGCGTGCCTTAGGGTTAGCAGAAGAGTTTGGGGCTGAAGTAATCAGCTTGAATGAGATTCCAGATCATCTATACAGAGCGGATATCGTGATTAGCTCAACTGCAAGTCCACTGCCTATTATTGGTAAGGGTATGGTTGAAACTGCACTCAAAAGAAGAAAGCATCAGCCTATGTTGTTGGTTGATATCGCAGTTCCTCGTGATGTTGAATCTCAGGTCGGTGAATTGAATGACGCCTACCTATATTCAGTTGATGATCTGCAGTCGATTGTTGATGGCAATATTGAGCAACGTAAAGTTGAAGCAATTCAAGCTGAAGCAATAGTCAGTGAAGAAAGCGCCGCGTTCATGAGTTGGATGCGTTCATTGCAAGCGGTAGACAGTATTCGTGACTACCGTAAATCGGCCAACGAAATCCGAGAAGAATTATTAAGTAAGAGTTTACAATCACTTGCCGCTGGCGGTGACCCTGAGAAAGTTTTACTTGAGCTAAGTAATAAGCTCACAAACAAATTGATCCATGCTCCAACGCGTGCACTTCAAAGTGCTGCTGAGCAAGGAGAACCTGCAAAATTAATGGTCATTAGACAGAGTTTGGGCTTAGAAAACCCTCAATAATATTAGACCTCCAACAGAATAAGACATTATGAAAGCCTCGATTCTAGTAAAGCTTGAAACACTTGTTGAACGCTATGAAGAAGTTCAACATCTACTTGGTGATCCAGATGTAATCGGGAATCAAGACAAATTCCGTGCACTTTCTAAAGAGTACTCTCAACTAGAAGAAGTGACGGCTTGCTTCCAGTCATACCAGCAAGCTCAAGAAGATCTAGAAGCTGCTGAAGAGATGGCAAACGAAGATGACGCTGAAATGCGCGAGATGGCTCAAGACGAAATCAAAGACGCAAAAGCGGCGATTGAACGTTTGACCGATGAGTTACAAATTCTTCTGATTCCAAAAGATCCAAACGATGAGCGCAACTGTTTCCTTGAAATCCGTGCCGGCGCGGGTGGTGATGAAGCGGGTATCTTCGCGGGCAACTTGTTCCGTATGTACTCTAAGTTTGCAGAGAAAAAAGGTTGGCGCGTTGAAATCATGAGCAGCAACGCTTCTGAACAAGGCGGTTACAAAGAGATGATCGCTAAGGTTAGTGGCGACGCTGTTTACGGTACAATGAAGTTTGAGTCAGGTGGTCACCGTGTACAACGTGTTCCTGAAACTGAATCTCAAGGTCGCGTTCATACATCGGCGTGTACAGTTGCTGTTATGCCGGAGATCCCAGAGGCCGATCTTCCAGAAATCAAAGCTGGCGATCTTAAGATAGATACTTTCCGTGCATCGGGCGCGGGTGGTCAGCACGTTAACACCACGGATTCAGCAATCCGTATTACTCACTTACCAACAGGTACAGTAGTAGAGTGTCAAGACGAGCGTTCTCAGCATAAAAACAAAGCGAAAGCGATGGCTGTTCTTGCTGCTCGTATTGTTCAAGCAGAAGAAGAGCGCCGTGCGGCAGCTGTTTCTGACACACGTCGTAACCTACTAGGTTCTGGTGACCGTAGTGACCGTATTCGTACGTACAACTACCCACAAGGTCGTGTTTCGGATCACCGTATCAACCTGACTATCTACCGTCTTAACGAAGTACTTGAAGGTGATATGCAAAGCTTGCTTGATCCTGTACTTCAAGAGCATCAAGCCGATCAGCTTGCTGCACTTGCAGAGCACAATTAACCTGTATGCAGTCAGTATATACGGTTGAAAATGCTTTAAAAGCGGCAATCGTAAGGCTTCAAGAGGGTGATAGCACATCACCCTCTATTGATGCCGCGGTACTGCTTTGTCACGCCTTAGATAAACCAAGATCTTACCTCCTTACTTGGCCTGAGAAGCACCTCACCTCAGAGCAAGAATCTGAATTCAATGCTCTTATTAAACGACGCTTAATCGGTGAGCCTGTGGCTTATATTGTCGGTGAACGTGAGTTTTGGTCATTGCCATTAAAAGTTTCTCCTTCTACATTAATCCCGCGCCCAGATACTGAGCGTTTGGTTGAGGTGGCTTTAGATAAAACGTATGGCAAGCAAGGTGCGATTCTAGATTTAGGAACGGGTACAGGTGCTATTGCATTAGCATTGGCGTCTGAAATGCCAAATCGACCAGTGACTGGCATTGATCTTCGCCCTGAAGCGCAGCTGCTTGCGACAGAGAATGCACAACGTCTCAACATTACCAACGCTACTTTTTTGCATGGCAGTTGGTTTGAGCCTTTGAATTCAGTTAGCTCTGAAGAAGAAGTGGTTAAGTTTTCTTTGATTGTCTCGAACCCGCCATACATTGAGAAGAACGATCCTCATTTATCTCAAGGTGATGTACGTTTTGAACCGATCTCTGCGTTAGTTGCTGAAGAGAAAGGGCTCGCGGATATTCGATACATTTCTGAAAATGCACGTGGCTTTTTGGAAAATGAAGGCTGGTTGGCGTTTGAACACGGTTACGACCAAGGCTTGGCGGTACGTGAGATAATGCAACAACTGGGCTACTTGGATGTTGTTACAGAAAAAGATTACGGTGGTAATGACCGAGTGACCTTGGGTCGTTACTGTTCATAGATAGTGGTTGCTCATAGGCTGCTGTTAATCATTTGTGAGCAATAGATGATTAACTCGCTAAATTGATACCTTTAACTCGAAAATACGCTTAACTCGATAATGCATTTAACGCAGAAATACAGAGAATTAACGCAGAAATACAGAGCATTAACGGGTATTGTGTAGCTCTTGTTAATGAAGCACATATAAAAATATAAAGGAATACCATGTACGAAGGTTTAAAACATTTTCACTTACTTACGATTGCTATAAGCGCACTGCTGCTTTCGATTCGTTTCGCTCTTATGATGGCTAACTCTCCGAAGCTTAAGCACCCTTTCTTGCAGCGTTTTCCTCATATCAATGACTCGTTGCTACTGCTATCAGGTATTGGTTTGATTTTTATCACTGGCTTTATTCCATTTACACCTGCAGCACCATGGTTAACCGAAAAACTAACCTGTGTAATGGCTTACATCGCATTAGGTTTCTTTGCGCTTAAGTTAGGTAAGAATAAGCTATTGAGAGTTTTCTCATTCTTTGGAGCTCTAGGCTGGCTAGCAATGGCAGGCAAAATCGCAATGACAAAGACTCCAACATTTTTCGGTTAATGACGTATGTACGAATTTTTTGATGAAGACTTTGACCAGCTAGAACTTGCTGAAGGTGCATTGATCTTAAATAAGGCCATTGACCCTGAAACTCAAGATAGTTGGGCAGAGCAAGAGCTCGCAAGATTATTAAAAGACGCTGAGTTTGCATTAGTTAATGAAACCGACGAGCAACAGAAGTTTGAATCTTTTATTCGATTATTCTTTTACGAGTGGGGCTTCGCTGGCGATAAAGACGCTTACTTCTCATCGGAAAACGCGTTTATCGATAAAGTACTTGAGAGAAAGAAAGGGATCCCAGTCAGTCTTGGGGCAATCTTCCTTTTTCTTGGTCGCAAGCTAGGCTTTCCTGTAGAGGGTGTCTCTTTTCCGACTCAGTTTCTGCTTAAAGTCAGTTGGTATGGCCAAACTCCGGTCTATATTAATCCTTACAATGGCGAGTATGTTGGTCAGCAAACGTTACGAGCATGGTTAATTGGCCATGATGGCCCATTGGCTAAGCTTAAAAGTGAGCATTTGAAAGTCGCAGACCACCCAACCATTATTGGTAAGTGGTTGGCTTTATTGAAAAGTGCATTGCTGAGAGAAGAACGTTATACGCTTGCATTGAAGTGTACCGATCTTGCTTTGACGTTTGTGCCAGATGATCCATATGAAATCCGTGACCGTGGTTTCATCTATCAGCAACTGGATTGTCACCAGATTGCCGCCACCGATTATCAGTACTTTATTGATCAATGCCCAGATGACCCTGCATCTGAGTTACTTAAATCTCAAGTGAATGTCATGACGGAAAAAACCGTCGTCGTTCACTAATTAATTATTATTTAGAGAGAATATGATGGAACAGAAAATAGTTCACATTGGCGATATGCCAATTGCTAACGATAAGCCATTTACGCTATTTGCGGGCATGAACGTTCTTGAATCTCGCGATCTTGCTATGCAGATCTGTGAGCACTACGTGAAAGTAACAGAGAAGCTGGGCATCCCTTATGTATTTAAGGCGTCTTTTGATAAAGCGAACCGCAGCTCTGTTCACTCATACCGTGGTCCTGGTATGGAAGAAGGTCTCAAAATCTTCCAAGAGCTGAAAGATACCTTTGGCGTGAAGATCATCACTGATATTCACACTGAAGCACAAGCTCAGCCAGTTGCAGATGTGGTTGATGTAATCCAGCTTCCTGCGTTCCTTGCTCGTCAAACTGACCTTGTTGAAGCAATGGCTAAGACTGGCGCGGTTATCAATGTGAAGAAGCCTCAGTTCATGAGCCCAGATCAAGTGGGCAACATTGTCGACAAGTTTGCCGAATGCGGTAACGATAATATCATTCTTTGTGAACGTGGTTCTTGCATGGGCTATGACAACCTAGTCGTTGATATGCTAGGTTTTGGCGTGATGAAAAAATCGTCGAACGGCAGCCCAATCATATTCGATGTGACTCACGCGCTTCAAATGCGTGACCCATCAGGTGCTGCATCTGGTGGTCGTCGTGAGCAAACTGTAGAGCTTGCTAAAGCAGGTCTGGCTACAGGAGTTGCTGGTCTGTTTCTTGAGGCGCATCCTAACCCAGATCAAGCTCGTTGTGATGGTCCTTCAGCGCTACCTCTAGATAAGCTAGAGCCGTTCTTGAAGCAGATGAAAGCACTTGATGACCTTATCAAAGGCTTCGATCATATTGATATCAAGTAGTTGATTAAAATTAAGTCGTTCGTTGATATGCTAAATAGCTGAGGCAGTTATTTAACACCAGTCGAAACAAAAAAACGCCCACTTTTCGAAGTGGGCGTTTTTTTATCTAGAATCTGCGTTGAGGTCATGTTCTAGTTTAAAGAGTTGTTAATGAAGCGTGTAATATCTCCAAAAATGAGTGCATGAGTGCATGAGTGCATGAGTGTGAGGTCTGTCCTGTAAGTTGTAAATTGCTGACATGCATCACACTTTGTAAGTAAACGATTGCCTGTGATGCAGGGGAAGTTTGAGTGTAATCTCATAAATTTGTTACACTTAACTATTGATCTATGCGTGACCAATTCGACATAAATATGAAATCGTCGTGTTACATCCAGAATGTTAATTTAATATAAGTCATGTTGAAGTCTTATTGTTCGAACTCTAGGAAAGGGTCGCAATAGGTCATAAAAAAGCAGTGGATTCCCCTAAAAAGTTCAAAGGTATGACAATGAAGCAACGCCTTATTCTAAAGACAGCACTCAGTGCTGCAATCCTAGCGACATTAGCTGGGTGTGCGTCTCAATCAACCCATGATTGGAACCAAGACGAAACTTACAAGCTAACGATTCTTCACACAAACGACAACCATGGTCGTTTCTGGCAGAACAAATACGGCGAATACGGCATGTCTGCACGTAAAACGCTAGTTGATCAACTTCGCGCAGAAGTTGAAGCTGAAGGCGGTAGCGTGTTGCTTCTATCTGGCGGTGACATCAACACTGGTGTACCAGAGTCAGATTTGCAGGATGCGGAACCTGATTTCAAAGGTATGAATAAAATTGGTTACGATGCAATGGCATTGGGTAATCACGAGTTTGATAACTCATTAGACGTACTACAAAAGCAGATCGACTGGGCTAATTTCCCAATGCTATCTGCAAATATCTACGATAAAGCAACAGGCGAACGCAAGTTCCAAGCTTACGAGATGTTTGAAAAGCAAGGTATTAAGATTGCGGTTATCGGCTTGACCACTGAAGACACGGCAAAAATCGGTAACCCTGAGTTTATCGCGAGCATTGACTTCCGTGACCCTAAAGAAGAAGCGAAGAAGCTGATCGCGGAACTTAAAGAAACAGAAAAGCCAGATTTAATCTTCGCTGTGACTCACATGGGTCACTACGAAAACGGCCAGCGTGGAGTTAACGCTCCGGGTGATGTAGCACTTGCTCGTTACCTAAACGAAGGTGACCTAGACATGATCGTTGGTGGTCACTCTCAAGAGCCTGTATGTATGGAAGGCCCTAACGTTGCGAAGAAAAACTTCAAGCCGGGTGATGAGTGTAAGCCAGACGTTCAAAACGGTACTTACATCGTTCAAGCTCATGAGTGGGGCAAGTACGTAGGCCGTGCTGATTACGAGTTCCGTAACGGCGAACTAGAGATGGTGAGCTACGATCTGGTTCCAGTTAACCTTAAGAAGAAAGTTAAGATTGACGGTAAGAAGCAACGTGTTCTTATTCAAGATGAAATCGCACAAGATCCAGAGTTGCTTGAATTCCTACGTCCTTTCCAAGAGCAAGGTCAAGCACAGCTAGAAGTTCAAATTGCAGAGACAAATGGCAAGCTTGAAGGTGATCGTAACGTGGTGCGTTTCCAACAAACTAACCTAGGTCGTTTGATTGCGACTTCTCACATGGAGCGTGCAAAAGCAGACTTTGCTGTGATGAACTCTGGTGGCGTACGTGACTCAATTGAAGCAGGTAATGTCACTTACAAAGATGTGCTGAAGGTACAACCTTTTGCTAATATCCTGACTTACACGGACATGACGGGTAAAGAAGTTCTAGATTACCTAAATGTCGTGGCAACTAAACCAATCGATTCTGGTGCTTACGCTCAGTTTGCTGGTATCTCAATGACAGTAGCAAACGGTGAAGTATCGAATGTGTTTATCGGTGGTAAGCAGCTTCGTTTAGACGAAACTTACCGCTTCACAGTGCCAAGCTTTAACGCTGCTGGCGGTGATGGTTACCCTAAATTATCTGATCACCCTGGCTTTGTGAACACAGGTTTTGTTGATGCTGAAGTACTAAAAGAGTACCTAGAAGCGAACAGCCCGGTTGACGTGAACAAGTACGCACCTTCTGGTCAAATGGTTTATAAGTAATTGACCCCAGTTGATGAGTCAATAGGTGCTAAATTAGATTGACTCTAGCACCATGATAAATTTAACTAAAGCGACGCCTCGGCGTCGCTTTGTGTTTATCTATCGTTTGGATTTTGTTATGACCCCTGCAATCAACCTTGCCAAGAAAAAGAAAATTGTTCATACCGTGCATCAGTATCATCATGATGCGAATAACACGAACTATGGATTAGAAGCCGTTGAAGCGCTTGGTCAAGATCCCAAACGTGTATTCAAAACGCTCTTGTTCTGTTTGAATGGCGTGGCGAAAAATTTGGCGGTTGCCGTTATTCCCGTCGACCAGAAGCTAAATCTAAAGTTGGCAGCAAAAGTGGCGAAAGGTAAAAAAGCAGAGATGGCTGATCCTGATATTGCTCAGAAAACGACAGGTTATGTGGTGGGAGGAATCAGTCCTCTTGGTCAGAAAAAAGCATTGCCTACCTTTGTGCATTCCAGCGCTACCGATTTTGAAACGATATGTGTGAGTGCAGGGAAGAGAGGATTAGAGATAGAGTTAGATCCGAAAGACTTAGTACTACTTACGCGTGGCCATTTTGCGGAACTGTGCCTGTAGCTTGTACTTTCCATAACGATAAACGTACATACTCACAAATAAAAACGCCCGCTAGACTAATCTAGCGAGCGTTTCTTTATCGACAGTCCACCGGAAAGGGTTGTGACTACTTTTTCAGGCCTAAAGTACCACCAACACGTTTAGCCGTTGGTTTGTTCGGTCTGTTTGAATCTTGGCTGCGGTTTGTCGGCTTACCGCTTCTACGTTCGTTATTGTCGCGATCTGTGCGATTGCGATCCGAACGGCTTTTATCTGAATTAGAACGCTCTGAACGAGAGTTTGATTTCCAGTTCTCGGTATTGCCACCGCCACTGCTTTCACCATTCGATGAATTACGGCCTCGTTTCGAGTTAGGTGCATGACGGAATTCGTCCGCATTGTTACCACGATAGGTGCGAGTACGATTTTCGTTTTGATTGCGGCGCGCTGTGGAAGTTTGGTTTTCTTCACGGCTATCGAAAAGTTTTGCGTCTGTCGCTTTACGAATGCGTTGGCCCTTAGCGTTCATTTTTGACGCGTCTTCAGTACTTACAGAGCCTTCACACATCGCTAAAATTTCAGTGATCTCTTCGTCGCTCAGGTAGCGCCATTTTCCGTTAGGAATACCGTCTAGTGAGATGTTCATAATACGAACACGGCGCAGCTTAAATACTTCATAACCCAGAGCTTCACACATACGGCGAATTTGGCGGTTAAGGCCTTGCGTTAGTGTGATTCGGAACGAGAACTTAGTCTCTTTCTCTACCTTACATGGCAAGGTAACAGTATCGAGAATATGAACGCCAGCGCCCATTTGCTTCAAAAACTCAGTCGTAATTGGTTTGTCTACACGGACCACGTATTCTTTCTCGTGGTTGTTACCTGCACGTAGGATTTTGTTTACGATATCGCCATCGTTAGTTAAGAAGATAAGACCATCAGAAGGTTTATCTAGACGACCAATAGGGAAAATACGTTTGTGGTGGCCGATAAAGTCGACGATGTTGCCAGGAATATCACGTTCAGTGGTGCAGGTGATGCCTGTTGGTTTATTAAGAGCAATGTAGATCGGCTTCTCTTTTGAGCGAACAGGTTTATTGTCGATCTCAACATCATCACCGGGCAAGACTTTAGTACCCATTTCAGGGATCTTACCGTTAATAGTAACTCGGCCTGCATCAATGAGTTTGTCGGCTTCGCGGCGTGAGCAAAAGCCAGTTTCACTGATGTATTTATTAAGGCGTTTAGCTTGGGATTCTTGTGACATGATATTCTCTTAGCGTTTCACAACGGAAATATAGATAAACAAAAAGCAACCTTTGGATAGTTGCTTTGAGTTGGGGTTCGTTAACTAAAGACAATTTTAGCACTTGGTGTGAGTCTAGGCACTAAATATCGATCTTGATGCAAAATCGCTATCAGGTACTTATCTGTTTCAACGAGTTAACTGGTGCGTTTTTGATGGCGCTCTCTGTTCTCTAGCTTTTTGTCATTGCTCTTTCTGAGCATTACGTACACTGCGCCAGTACCACCATGAAATTGCTGAGCAGAATGAACACATTGAACATCGTTAATTTGCATGAGCCAATTCGCCACGTAGCTTTTCATCATAGCTGGTGGATTTGAGCGCTCACCTTTACCGTGAACAATGATGACGGTGCGAACATCCATTCTTAAACACTGGCGTAAAAATGAGAGCACTTCGTTACGAGCGTCTTTCAGTGTTTTTCTATGAAGGTCGAGTTTGGCTTGAATAGGATATTTTCCTAAGCGCAGCTTTTTGTATACGCCTTCTTGTACGCCATCTTTCTTATAAGCAATGACGTCGTCTGGTTTGACCATTGGAGAATAGTCGAGTGAAAGGTAATCTTTTTCATCCTCAGACAGCCACATCGCGGCTTCACGCTTGGCAAGGTGAGATTCGGTAACTCTATGTACCTTTTGATGTTCAGCGGTGTCATGGTCGATACGCTTAACATCGCCCATCATTTGTTGGAATAACTCTAAGTCGTCATCATGAGACATAGTGTTCATCTCAAGTTGGAGAAGGATAGGGTAAGTATACCTAAGTTGAGACAGGGTTTGAAAATGAAAAAACCGGAGCAGGCAAGAGATATCTACTCCGGTGCAAAGCGTTTTAACATTTATTTATCAAGAAAATGATACTTAAAAGTAAATGATCCAGGCTGAGCGATTCTAGTGAGGAGATTTTTCGGTCATAACTTTGTAGATGAAGAAGCCTCCATAGAACATCATGAGACCTAGAGCCCCGAATATTACTATCATTGAAGATAGTCCCACTGCATTACCAAATAGGAGTTCTAGCCAAAAGTCCATGTGTATACCTCAAAGTTATATGACACGGCTTAGTGTATTAACTGGTGTTATCAATTTACTGATCTGGATCAATCCTGTTTCATAAGTTAAATACTTGTTGGCAACTGTGTGTTTTTCGTCACATTGGCATTGGAGTTGTACGTCTTTTGTTCGAACGATTCGATATTGTAAAAAAGAGTGAAAAAAGCTCTTGCGCATAAATTCAGAATCCGTATTATACGCTTCATCGACAGGCAAACAGCCCGTTAGATATCTCGGTGAATAGCGCAGCTTGGTAGCGCATCTGGTTTGGGACCAGAGGGTCGGGGGTTCGAATCCCTCTTCACCGACCACATTTAGAAAGCCTGCTCATTGAGCAGGCTTTCGTCGTTTCAGAGCATTGGAAATGGGTTTGAACCTAAGTGGGGTTCGTCTGATGTTCAAAATAAGCTCTTCACCGTCACATTAAAGAAAGCCTTAACAGAAATATTACGGCTTCTTTGCATTTAACCCTTTTGTTTCGATTCGACTTGGGATCTGAGGGTGGGGGCTGGTGCGCCAGTCCGATGGAAGCCCAGCCGCGTCGAATCCCTGCTTCACCGACCACATTTAGAAAGCTTACTCATTGAGCTAGCTTTCGTCGTTTCAGGGTGTTGAAAATAGGATTTGAACCTAAGCAGGGTTAGCCTGATGTTCAGAATAATCTCTTTATCGCCCACATAAAAGAAAGTCGTTGCACTCTCTGTAATAGAAGGTGCTACGGCTTTTTTGTATTTTAGGTCTTAAGGTGCGGAGTTGATAATGTAGGGTCTTGGATGTCAGCCTAATCGTATCTATGCTTTGGTGAAAGAGAACATATCAAGGGATTGATAAGATCGGTTCAAATTGTCAAGTGACAAGTCAAAAGGTGATATTAAAAAAACGGATTATTGAACGAACTCGCTAGTTGCAATATTGTTTTTGACCCAAAGCAAAGCTTGTAAACGGTTCTTCACTTTTATTTTTTTAAACGTATTGTGGAGGTGTGCTTTAACCGTATTCTCACTAACGTAGAGTGTGTCTGCAATTTGAGTATTTGAAGCTCCGTCTCCCAATAATTTTATTATTTGCTGTTCACGTTTAGTCAGTTTCAAGTAACGAGGGCTTGTCTTCGCACATTGTCTTTCTCTATAAAAGCTAATGTATTGGTAGATTAACTTCCTACTCATCCACATCTCACCTTGTAAAATACAGTTAAATCCAGTCACCAGTTTTTCAAGGGTGTCAGACGCATAAAAAATACCAACCAAATATTGCCATTTCAGCATTTCAGAATGAGGGAAATCATGTGGGGTGTTGAGCAACACTTCATGGACGTCACTTTCTACGCTATCTCTAAGCTCTTGGTATCTTTCTATACATTGTTTACTCATTATAGGGAAATCAATAATAATCAACTCTAAATTTTGGTTTTGTAGTGAGTTAACACTAAGTCTTTCTGGTGATATGAGTTTAATGTTTAGATTCACTTTTTGCTCTATAGACTCTTTAAGCAGGATTGATTGTAAATTGTTCTCCGCAAGTAAAATGGCGTTATGAACCTCCGGCTTAGCCATGCGTGACTCCTTTTAGTAACTCATTATTTTTGTTAGATTACATAGTTTATAGCACACATTGATTTTTTCGCGAATTATCGCGTTAAATTATTCATAAAATATATGGTCTATTTTATGGTATCGGTAGGGGTAAATGTTACTTGGCTAAAAATCTGGTTAAAATAGGTGGCGATTAATTCATTTTTTGTCTTAATGGTTTTATCGTACAGGTGGAGGTAATTACCAAAGCTTTGTTGGCGGGGCTAATATTTATCACTGCAGGGAATTGATTTATATTAAGAGTTAACTTCGTTGTGCCGCTGTTTGTATTCTGACTAAATTTAGAGTCAGTTTTTGTACTCAATTGGAATGATGACATCATATCGTTATCAAAGGTCAGTATAATGTTTTGGTTTTCTATCAGGCACTGTACCGACTTTAAATCTGAAGCGAAGCTATTTAAAGAAGTTATAATAAATAAAACGGCGACTAGCGCCGTTTTTGTATGTGCATCTATAATCATATTAATTTTGGTAAATGCTACCAATGTTACCGTAAGCACCATTACCTAATACGACAGCGCTATCATGTGATGTTTGTTCTATTGAAAATTGGTTCATGTTACTGTTTTGCAGTTGAACGACGGCGTCAGAATAAGAACCTGTTTGTAGAATGAATACTCTATTTCTATCACTGTTCACTAAGTCAATATCTGTATCATTCCAATCACCACCGCCGACACTATTGTTAACGATAGTTTGGACATAGTTGTCATCGCCACTGATGTCAATTTCAACGTTATTATAGTCAACGTCATAGTTACTGAACTCTGTATAAGTCTTGTTCGAGTCGCCGTAAATAGTAGTTTCTGCTCTGTTGCTATCTGCTCCACCAAGAGCTGCTGTTACCGAGATATTGTTATCGCCCATTTGTGTAACACGTAAATCGTTGAAATGGCCATATTGTTCGACTTGAACTCTCGCTTGGTTGGATACACCATTTTGGTCAATAAGTGCATTGTTGTGGATGCCTCTAAGTTGTACATGAGCTTCGTTGAGGTTACCACTCTGCTCAACCACAACATCAGATCTGTAGCTCGCGTCAGTATCTACCAATGCTGTATGGCCGTCTATAGTGCCCGCTGTATTTTGATTAATAGTTACATTAGCTCTGTCACCATTACCCATTTGCCAAAGTGCTGTGTTATCACTCGCTGTTGGTATCGTTACCCCACCAGCTGCGGCCGTAAGAGCTGCATCAACACCCAGATCTGTTGTGCCTTCAATCACACCTGTTCCTGGAGCCATCGCTGGGTACGGTGCAGGTAGTGGATCTGCGTGAGCTACATTTAAACCAATAATGGCACCGACTATAATTCCAATTTGTGTAAGTTTCATAAGTTGTATCCTTATAGATTTCCATGTCGACTATGTACCACTTCAAGAGAAGTGATTTTGAATCAAGCTTCCATACTGCGCGCTAATTTGCTTGATTGATGTAGATTCTCATTGAGCTAGACGCTTTCACTAAAGCAAAGTCATTGCCGTCTTGAGAAATCCCTAAATTACTTCTTCCAGAACCAGCCAAATATGCTGTATTGCCATTGCCTTTTTGATCAATGCTTAGCTGGCTGCTCTGTCGAGAGAAATTTGCTTGCCCAATAACAGCCAAATTGTTATTTCCTTCTTGAGAAATAAGTGCTTCAGAATTTACTCCAAGCTGTCCAATAGCTGCTGTGTTGTTTGCCCCGTACTGATTTACAAATGCGATATTATTGCTTCCAGTTTGTTTAATATAAGCCGAGTTAGAATTACCACTCTGTTTTATTTTTGCTTTATTATTTGCGGATACTCCCGCACTATTCTGTCTAATAATCGCAATTGAATCAGAAGCATTGGATATATCTATTTCTGAGTAGTTATCCAAATCCCATGATGAAATTAAATCTAAATCATTAAATTCATCAACGACATCCTGATTTACATTGTGTAAAAAGCTTCCCTCCAAGTCAGAAGCGATAGCACTGTTAAAACTACCTATTGATAAATATAAACAAGTAAAGCCAATAAGTGATGCTTTCCCAATGACCATTATCTTTGCCTTAAAGTGTTTGTGATTATGATCTCTACGATAATAAAAAGCGTAGAGAAGTGAGTAACCCTTTGCTTTATCGAAATCCTAGGCTCTCGATTTAGTGGCCGCTATAAACTTAAAGTTGAAAATATTTTATTGCATATAAAAAATTGAATTAGTATTTAACTGACGCCTGCCAACCTTAGTTTGTTTAATATTCCCTCTAATTAATTCGAAAGTTTATATATGCCACTGTAAGCATGAATTACGCTTTATCCAGATTCAGCGAATCGCATTCTCATTTTGTAAATGGACTTCGAATGGGAGCCAATATGAAAATCAAGCTGCTTACAGTTTCTTTGTTCACCTTTGCTATTCATGCGGGCGAAAAGAGTCATGGTCTTGAAAATAGCGCTCCTTTGGAAAACGGAACCAAACTTGAGGATTCAACGAATAACCTTAAGGAAAAATTTAATGACTTCAGTGAAGTCGATGGGATCATAGTGGATAGAACGATTACGCGTTTGGGGGAGGATTTTTATTTCTTCTTTTCACAGTCGCTCAATGAAAACTACCCAAACCTTAAGGAAAATTTGACGGTAAAAGAAAGGCCAACGGCGTTATCCGGGAGCATCATAGAGGTTCAACACTCTAGAAAACCGATATTCCGCACGGCGTTGTCCCCAGGTCGTAGACAAGCGAAAGAGCGTGCTGCTGATGCAACAAGAGTGGTCGGTAATTACATCATCAGATGGCAAGCAGAGAGACTTTTTCAGGACACTTATGACCTAGACCATGATGAATTTTAAGGAGCCAAGGATGTCGAAATCATTTGTAAGGACAACATTAATAGCGCTACTTGTTGTACCTACGGCTAATGCCAGCGAGTTAGTTTATACACCCGTAAACCCAAGCTTTGGTGGAAATGCACTAAACAGTTCTCACCTTTTTAATCATGCTAATGCTATCAATGATTATGAAGACCCAAGTGCAAGGGATATCTTTGATGAGCAAGAATCAGCCTTAGATCGTTTAGCGTCTAGTTTAGAGTCTCGTTTGATAAGCCAGTTGCTTGCTGATGTAGGTAACGGAAATACAGGGCAGTTAGAGACGGATGATTTTTATCTCAATATTGTTGATGATTCGGGAACGTTATTAGTTCAAATTGTCGATAAAGCGACTGGAGAATCGACCGAAATCAGCGTTTCGGGATTAAATCCAGACCTCTAATCACAAGGATTGTGTTATGAAAGCGATTATTATCGTCTTCCTGACCTTTGTGTTAGGAGGATGCACCTACTCGATGCAAATACCAGAGACGTCTGAAACTCCTAAGTTGATGCCGAGAGGCTCTACCTATACGGATCTCGTTTCTTTGCCTCTACCTCGCGGTAAAATACTTGTTTCGGTTTATGATTTTAGAGACCAAACGGGACAGTATAAACCTCAGCCAAACAGTAACTTTTCGACAGCGGTACCACAGGGTGGAACGTCTTTGCTGACCACGGCATTGATAGATTCCCAGTGGTTTGTTCCTCTAGAGCGTGAAGGGCTCCAGAACTTGTTGACGGAACGAAAGATCATTCGTGCTGCTCAGAAAAAAGATAAGGTAGTGAACAATCATGGAGCCGACTTAACATCGTTGAGCTCTGCGAATATCGTTATTGAAGGCGGAATTGTTGCTTATGACTCTAATATTGTTACAGGTGGAGCGGGTGCGAAGTATTTGGGGATTGGTGGTTCAGGGCAGTATAGAACCGACCAAGTCACCGTTAACTTGAGAGCTGTCGATGTAAGAACAGGGCAAGTTTTATTGAGTGTTACCACATCCAAAACCATTTCCTCACATGAAATCGGCTTCGGTGCTTTTCGATTCGTTGATTACAAAGAGTTACTCGAAGTTGAAATGGGTTATAGCCAAAATGAACCAGTTAACATAGCAGTCATGTCGGCTATAGATGCGGCTGTGATCCACTTGATCGTTAAAGGGATGAAGCGTGGAATGTGGTCGCCGGGCGATCCTAATGCACTACAAAATCCAATTATTGCTCGTTATTCCGAAGAGAGCGCCGACATATTATAAGAAACCGAGTAAGCAGCAAAATAGGGCTATGCGGAAAACGGATTTTTCCCTTAGCCCTGTTTTTTTCAACCACTTAAATGTTCTATTTCACATCACAAGTGATGCTCTTGATTGGTGTCTCTGAAGTAACAAAGCAAACATACGCTTCAACAGGGTTATTTGGACCAATTCGAATGTAACCTGCCTGTACTTCATCTTCGTTAAAAGTCACCGAGTGAGAGTTACCCGTTTGGCCATCGTAGAAACTTGCTTCAAAATTACTATTCATTTGGCTTGCGATACGGTTTCGTGTCGTAGACGTCGTGAACGTCACGGTGCCGCATCGCATTGGTGGTTTCTCTAATCAAAAACTGTCCACTTTCTTTATCTAGCATACCGTCTTTTGTATCTGGCTGAATGTCTATCGGTTGAAATTGTTCGATAGTACAAGTTTCTTTGGCAGCCGCAGCTGTAGGCATCAGGATCGCGAGGGCTAAAGGTAAAGCGAAGAGCACTCGTTTCATGAGAACAACACCGAATATAAAGAGCGAAAGATAATAGCACCGTTATGGTGCTACTAAATGTAATGATTCTGTTATTAAGGACATGCTTTTATAAGGAAAAGGTCACGCCCTTAATAACTAGCAGCCTTCGTTAACCTCGAACTGACACTGAGCCTGTTGGCTTTGTGATTGTTGAGTGACAATGAAACCTTTCTCTTCTAATAACTGTAAAAGGTTGCCTTCTCCGATGAGGTGTAAAGTACCAACGACGAGCAAGTAGTGTCCCTTTGAATCCAGTTTCCAATCATTAGCGAAGAGCTTGTTTGCCCAGTCGATATTTCGATCGGTTAGGAATGCTTTTTCTAGGTCATGTGGCATTTCCGACAGTTTCGCAAACTGCTCTAGTTTCGCTATATCTCCTGCTTTCCAACTCTCGATTAAGCAGTGAGTGTCGTCATCAATATGATCGAATTGTTCGAGGCTAGTCGTTAACCATTCTTTACCAGAATCTTTTTGTCCTGAAATTAGATCTATTTGAAATTGTAGAGGCTCTAAGCTGATAACAGGCACATCTTGAATCGTCGCCTTGTAAGCCAAAGTAGCATCAACACCGCCGGCCGATGCGTAGCCAAGATTCTTCAACTGTTGCATTTGTATCGATATCGCTGTCGCCCAAGGTGGGGCATTAAGTAGTTGCTGAGTTGGCATGTCTAATGACTTTGTTATGTCGACCAGCATTTGTTCTTGCTCTTCGTTTAATACATCACTCGTAGTCACTTTAGGCGTGGGATATACAACGCCCTCTGACTTTCTGACATCCGTTTCGACAATTAGCCCGTCACTCTTTTTCAACGTGTTAGTGATCTGTGTGGGAAGCGGGTACATGCTCTCGTTACCTACATGTATCGATCCTAGGATAGTGAGCGTCAAATCATCCTTTTTTGCTTGCCAATAAAGAGGTTCGGCGACAGCTTGCTTTGCGGAAAAGGCGAGAGTGAGTAACGTAAAGTACAAGAATGTGCGCAAAGAGAGCTCCTTTAGAAAGAAATAAACTCGTTAAAAAGGGTTTTGACGGAGTTTTTTAACGGTTTTTTTTGAGAACGATGTCACGTTGTTTGTACGAAAAGTATAACAACACCAACAAACTGTTAAACCTTTCTCTCTACCAACGACATGATTTTATGAAATCCTTTGAAAAGATTGTGATTTAATTCTCAGTTATTACGTCAAAATAAAAGTGACGGAAGTGTCGTTAATCGTAACTTGATGATTTTATTAAAATTAAATTTATCAATATTTTTTAGATTTGAAGCTGATCACTGAATTGGCCTGATTTAATTCACGGCAAAAAATAAGCCCATATAGTTTATCTAACTTTCGAAGCGCTCCACTTTGCTTCTGACTCAATTTTTAAATTAATGGGTGAATACGATGTTGAAGAGAAACTTACTATCTGTAGCAGTATTGGCTGGCTTGACGGGTTGTGCAGTAACGCAAGCACCTGAGCAACGGGTTGTTAATGCACTGGCTGATAACCTTGATGTGCGATATGAAATCCTAACCAATCACGGTGCGAATGAGGGTATGGCTTGTCAGGACTTAGGTGCTGAGTGGGCGTCATGTAATAAAGTGAACATGACCTTGACCAATGACGGTGAAGCGATTGATTCGAAAGATTGGACTATCTACTTCCACAGTATTCGCCTTATTTTAGATGTTGATAACGAACAGTTTAAAATCACTCGTGTAACGGGTGACCTACACAAACTAGAGCCTACAGATAAGTTCGATGGTTTTGCGGCTGGTGATGAAGTGATTCTTCCACTGACGAGTGAATACTGGCAACTGTTTGAAACCGACTTTATGCCAGGTGCATTCGTAACCGCGCCAAACGCAGAACCTAAGATGATTGCTTCATTGAATACGGAAGATGTCGCGTCATTCGTAACGGGCCTAGAGGGTAACAACCTTAAACGTACACCTGATGACAATAACGTAATGGCTACAGCGGTGACGCGTTTCGAAAAGAATGCGGATCTAGCAACGCAAGACGTATCAACAACGCTATTACCAACGCCAATGTCGGTGGAAGCGGGTGAAGGTTCAGTCAGCATTGCTGGTGGTATTGCCCTACCAAAAGACGTATTCGATGCTGATCAGTTCGCTGCAATTGAAGAACGTGCAGATGTGGTAAACGTAGATGTGAGTGGTGACCTTCCAGTAAGTGTTACCGTTGTTCCTACTCAGTTTACGGGTGATTTAGCAAAATCTGGCGCTTATGAACTAAGCATCTCGGAAGAGGGGGTTGCGATTAAAGCGTTTGATAAAACAGGTGCTTTCTACGCAGTTCAGTCTATTTTTGGCCTAATAGACAGTCAGAACGCTGAATCATTACCACAACTGTCGATCAAAGATGCGCCACGTTTCGATTACCGTGGTGTGATGGTGGATGTTGCTCGAAACTTCCACTCAAAAGATGCCATCTTAGCAACGCTAGATCAAATGGCAGCATACAAGATGAACAAACTGCACCTTCACCTAACAGATGATGAAGGCTGGCGTTTAGAAATCCCAGGTTTACCAGAGCTAACGGATGTAGGGTCTAATCGTTGTTTTGATTTGGAAGAGCAAAGCTGTTTACTGCCTCAGCTAGGTTCAGGTCCAACAACAGACAACTTTGGCTCTGGTTTCTTTAGTAAAGCGGATTACGTCGAGATTTTAAGCTACGCAAAAGCGCGCAGCATCGAAGTCATTCCGGAAATTGATATGCCAGCACACGCTCGTTCTGCTGTGGTATCGATGGAAGCGCGTTACACTCGCCTAATGGCGGATGGTAAAGAAGCGGAAGCAAATGAATACCGCTTGATGGATCCACAAGATACATCGAACGTGACGACTGTTCAGTTCTACGATAAGCAAAGCTTCATTAATCCATGTATGGAATCTTCAACTCACTTTGTTGATAAAGTGATCTCTGAAGTGGCAGCAATGCACCAAGAAGCGGGCGTTCCACTAACGACTTGGCACTTCGGCGGCGATGAAGCGAAAAACATCAAGTTAGGCGCTGGCTTACAAGATATTAATGCAGAAGATAAAGTGGCTTGGAAAGGCAACATCGATTTGTCTAAGCAAGATAAGCCATTCCAACAGTCTCCACAGTGTCAGTCTTTGATCACTGATGGAACGGTAAGCGACTTCGGTCATTTGCCAAGTCACTTTGCAGAGCAGGTATCTAAGATTGTTGCTGACAAAGGCATCCCTCACTTCCAAGCATGGCAAGATGGCCTTAAATACAGCGAAGGCGAGAAAGCATTTGCAACCGAAAGTACTCGCGTAAACTTCTGGGACGTTCTTTACTGGGGCGGAACTTCATCAGTATACGACTGGTCAGCGAAAGGGTATGACGTGATTGTCTCTAACCCGGACTACGTATACATGGATATGCCATACGAAGTTGATGCTGCAGAGCGCGGTTACTACTGGGCAACGCGTGCAACAGATACACGTAAGATGTTTGGCTTCGCACCAGAAAACATGCCACAAAACGCAGAAACATCATTAGACCGTGACGGCAATGGCTTCTCTGGTAAAGGCGAAATTGAAGCGAAACCTTTCTATGGTTTGTCTGCACAGCTTTGGTCTGAAACAGTACGTACCGACGAGCAGTATGAATACATGGTATTCCCTCGCGTACTTGCAGCAGCAGAGCGCGCATGGCACCGAGCTGATTGGGAAAATGACTACAAAGTGGGCGTTGAGTACTCTCAAGAAACCAACTTAGTGAATAAGCAGGCTCTAAACAGCGACTTTAATCGCTTTGCGAATATTGTTGGTCAACGTGAACTAGCTAAGCTTGAGAAAGCAGGCATTGATTATCGACTACCAGTACCGGGCGCTCAGGTTGTGGATGGCAAGCTAGCGATGAACGTTCAATTCCCAGGCGTAGAGCTTCAGTACTCTGCTGATGGCGAAAACTGGTTAACGTACGATGAGCAACAACGTCCATCGGTTTCTGGCGAAACTTACATCCGCTCTATCTCTGAAAGTGGCGAGAAAGTAAGTCGAGTAACCTCAGTTAAATAATCGATAAGCAACATTAATAGAAGAGCTCCCTCGTTATTATCTTACTCAAGGTAAAAAGTGGGAGCTCTTTTTGTTTGTTGCGAATTAGGCTCTCATCCAAAACGGAAACATATAGAAACCGTCTTGGTTTATAACGTCAACAGTGCACATAAGATGAGGTTTATCACAAAAGTGACGCACTTCTCATTATTCTCTTCAAAAAATAAGTCCTTCATAAAAAACTCTAAATCAAATGTGATTCAACTTACTGAATCTAATTTCGCACCGTAAAATAATGTGATCCCGATCTGTACATTTTTCCATCTTGAGTTTTTTATCAATTTTTATGTTTTTAAGTAACTGATTTTAATCTGTTAAATAAGTTGTTGTTTTTTGATAGTGAGAGAGATCACTCTGCCTACTCTTTTATTTTGAAACGCAAATTAATTCGAGCAACATAGATTTCATGCCAGGGAGGCGACCAACTACTCAAGCGGTGAAGGTGAATGATGTACCGAAGATATGCCGCTGAAAAATCAAACTAAGGCAGTTTACTATGAAAAAAATTATCGCTCTAAGTGCTCTTTCTCTTGCTTTCGCTTCTAGTGCTTTTGCTGGTTCTTCTTACGTAACAGGTAACATCCAAATTCATGACGATGGCCGTATTCACGGTTCTGACATGACCTCTACGCTAGAAGCTGGTCACACGTTTGACAACTCTCTAGGCGGCTTCACGGTTTACTCTGAGTTTGATGGCATCCAACTGGGTAAACTTGAATCTGAAAATGGCGGTGCAGGTAATACTACTCCTGGCATCACTGTCGGTGGTGAGCAATCTTTCAACATTACTGACAACCTATGGGTTGCTGCTGGTTACCAACACCTATTCTCTGCGGGTGAGAGCATTCAGTTCCGTCCACTAGTTAAGATTGGTTACAACTTCGATAACGGTATCTCTATTAGTAACCGTACTCGTGCACACATTGACGATACTTCTGCTGATGCTGACACAGACTACCGCATGGATAACCGCATTGCTTACACAGTGAATGCTGACCTAGCGCTTAGCTACAACAACGTATACATGATTGATGCTGAAGCGATGGACCACGAGTTACGTGCAACATGGACTCGTCAAGGCGTTCAACCTTACTTTGAGTTCCGTAGCCAAGCTAACGGTGTAGATTTCGCAAACGGCGACTCTAAGCAGAACAACGCCTTCGTATTCGGTGCTTCTTACGGCTTCTAGCTGATTCACTTGGCTGTTTAGTCGATTAGATTATTGGCCAAGTGAGCTTCTTCGTTAATTAGCTTTTTGTTAAATAGCGTATTCGCAAACTAGCGACGAAAATACAGCGGCACTAACAGCCCGGTTAGTGCTGCGATAAGATTTGCTTTACTGTCCAAAAGCAAAGAGCCTAGCAAGTAAACCACAGTCTTGGGTTTGCTTAATGCTAGGCTCTATTTTTATAACTTCTTAAATATTGCTGTGTGTCGGTTTATTTACGCTCTAATTACCATTGTAATGACGGTATTCAAACACCTGACCTTTCTCGTTAAACGCATACACAGAATACTCGTCTTTCTTATCGTCATGCTCCATTCCCGGAGAGCCCATAGGCATACCAGGAACAGCCAAGCCAATCGCATTACGTGGTGGGTTTTCTAAAAAGGCCTTCACGTCTTCTGCTGGAATGTGCCCTTCAAATACGTAACCGTCGATCTCTGCCGTGTGGCAAGAGGAAAGCTCTGGCGTTACACCTAGCTTTTGTTTGATTGGATTCATGTCATCGTGGAGCTTCTCTGTAACATCGAACCCGGCATCTTGCATATGTTCTGTCCATTCTGTGCAGCAACCGCAGTATGGTGATTTGTGGTTTAGAACATCAGTAGCTAAAGCTTGTCCTGAAATTGCAGCGAGTGCTGTAAGAGTCATAACTTTACGAATCATGGTTGACCTCATGAATATGGTTTTTATTGATATTAGAATGAGTGGGCTTGAACAATCTCAGCCTGTTGGCATTGCTCACTACTGTAATTGACGACATCGCCATCGCTGCGCCTGCAACGACTGGGCTTAGTAGAAATCCGAAAAATGGGTAGAGCACACCGGCCGCGATAGGAATACCAAGTGAGTTATAGATGAAGGCACCAAAGAGGTTTTGCTTCATGTTTCTCACGGTCGCTTGGGACAGCTCTATCGCGTTACTGACAGATAAGGGCGACGAGTTGAGTAGCGTCATTTGAGCACTTTCAATCGCGACATCGCTGCCGCTGCCCATTGCTATACCTATATCCGCCTGAGCAAGTGCGGGCGCGTCGTTAATCCCGTCTCCGACCATGGCTACGCTCTTATACTGTTGTTGAAGCTGAACAATATGCTGAGCTTTCTGCTCTGGAAGCACCTCCGAGATAACCTCGTCGATACCGACACTTTTACCTATCGCTTGAGCAACAGAATCGTTGTCGCCTGTTAATAGCACGGTGTGAATTCCGGCGGATTTTAGTTGAGCAATGGCTTGTTTGCTATCTATTTTTAATGCGTCTGAAATGCCAAATATACCTTCCAGTTTTTGATCGATTACAACGAAGATGGGTGTCCATGCTTGTGTACGACAAAGCTCGATAAAGTCCGCGCCAATTTTAGTGTCAATGCCGAGTTGGGTGAGGTACTTTAGAGAGCCGACTTGAACGTTTTTGCCGTTAATTATTGCTTGTACGCCAAGCCCTCGTTGATTTTCGAAATCACTATGGGGTAGTGCTGAAACTTGTAAGCTCTCTGCATATTGGCAAACGGCTTTGGCTAATGGATGCTCTGACCCTACCTCTACCGAATAGGCGTACGCTAGCAGTTCTTGCTTTGATAAATCGCCATAAAAGGCTTGCTGAACGGTTGGCTTACCTTGGGTTAGGGTGCCTGTTTTATCAAACACGACAGCATCAATTTTGCTTGCAGATTGCAACACATCGGCATCTTTGATCAGAACGCCAAACTCAGCGGCTTTGCCAACGCCTACAGTAATTGAGAGCGGCGTTGCTAGGCCTAAGGCACATGGACAAGCGATGATCAGCACGGTAGTCGATACCACAAGCATGTAGCTTGCACTGGGTTGCGGGCCGACCAAAAACCAAACTAAGGCAGCAGTTGCTGCGATCGCGACCACAACAGGTACGAAAACAGCAGAAATAGAGTCAGCAAGCTTCGCAATCGCAGGCTTGCTGCTTTGTGCTTGGCGAACCATCTGAATGATTCGAGCCAACATGGTGCTTGAGCCAATCCCGGTCGCTTCAATGATCAGGCTGCCATCACCATTAATGGTGCCCGCCGAAACGCCATCATTAATCGATTTAACGTTGGGAAGCGGCTCGCCAGTCAGCATCGACTCATCGATATAAGATTCGCCAGATACCACGACACCATCGACAGGGACTTTTTCTCCCGGTTTCACTCGTACTTGCATACCGACTTGGATGACCTCTACGGCGATAGTTTGCTCTTTACCATCGACGATAACCACGGCTTTTTGAGGCTGTAAGTTTATCAGCGCCTGTAAAGACTTAGTGGTACGTGCTTTGGCTTTGGCTTCAATGTAGTGACCCAAAGAAATAAGGCCAACAATCATGGCGCTGGCTTCAAAATAGACATGACGAGAAGCTTCAGGGAACCACGATGGGATCAGAACAACCAACATTGAATAGAACCATGCTGCGCCTGTACCCAGAGCGACCAAGGTATCCATGGTCGCACGTTTATGCATCAGAGATTGCCAAGCATTGGTGAAGAAGCTGCGACCTGAGGTTGCAAGCAGTATCAAACAAACGACACCAACCAAGCCCCAAGTCAGTTGGTCGTTAAACGTGGCAATGGTCATGCTGCCACCGAACACGCCCCAAGCCATTAGCGGAGCACCGATAAGCAGCGCACTTACTGAGTTTCTAAGAAAGGCTTGTTGAGTACAAAGTTGTTGTTCTTGCTGTTTTTTTTGTTGAGTTGCCGCGTCATCAACGAACTCGGCACCATAACCTGCGTTTTTCACCGATTCTATGAGAGCGTTCTCGATGACGTTACGTTTTTTAGACGTGAAGACCAAGGCTGTCTGCTCTGCGAGGTTGATCTGAGCTTGGTCGACGAACTCATTCTTTTTCAGCGCTTTCTCTACCGAAGAAACACAACTCGCACACGTCATTCCCTCAAGAACCAGGTGATAGGTATATTGGCTAGCAGCAGGTTTATCTTGTGTCGGCTCCACTGGCGCTGTTTTTTTATCGTCTTCTGAATCTGAATTAGATAAAGGCTCATTAACTTCAGTGTAGGGAGCCGCGTGATAACCCACGCTTTCGATCAGCTCAATAAGATCGGGTTCTGAAAGCAGAGTAACCAAGGACAATTCATGTTTGCTGATTTCTAGGTCTGAGATTTGCTCGGTGTGTTCAAGTGCTTGAGTCAGCTTGCTCACGCACTTACCGCAGCTAAGACCGGATAACGAAAGGTGTAGTTTATTGCCCATGCTATAACCAAGCGTCGCTAACTTTTCGTTGAGTTGAACGTAACTAAAAGGAGTCGAAATATCGATGTATGTCGGCGATATATCATTGATCGTCGTATTGTCGACTTCGCCAAACAGTGTGCGAACTTTCTTCGCACAACCCATGCAATTTAGGCCGTTGAGCGCAGTTGTGTAATGGTTCATATCGATACTCCAATTCTCATCTACGCCTAACATAAACCTTCCCGTAAGGGTAAGGTCAAACATAAATTCAAGAATTTGATATTAGTGGCATATTAATGGGTGGGGTACGCTGGTGAAATAAGCGGGAGTTAAAGAAAAGCGTGGCTATAATTTATTGGCTCAGACTATAGATTTGCTACATCGAAGCTGAATTTGGCCTTTCTACAGTGGCTTTCGCACAAGATCCGCGCATTAATCATTCACTACTGATTGTAGATTTAAGCGGTGGTGATAAAATAGCGCCCAAAATTTAGTGATATTTGGCTATTACAGACTTTGTATTAGACCCCACTAAAAGAATCACCTACATAATCAAGGTATTTAAATGACGGTTAAAACTCGTTTTGCTCCTAGCCCAACTGGCTATCTTCACGTTGGTGGTGCACGTACTGCACTTTACTCTTGGCTATTCGCTAAGAACCAAGGTGGTGAATTCGTTCTACGTATCGAAGACACGGACCTTGAGCGTAACTCTCAAGAAGCGGTTGATGCAATTCTAGAAGGCATGCAATGGATGGGTATGGAATGGGATGAAGGTCCTTACTACCAATCTAAGCGTTTTGACCGTTACAACGAAATGGTTGATAAGCTACTTGCTGAAGACAAAGCATTCAAATGTTACGCGTCTAAAGAACTGCTTGACGAAATTCGTACAGAGCAAGAAGAAAACAAGGAAATGGCTCGTTACGATGCGAACCACCCTAAAATTGTTGCAGCAAACAAAGCAGCAAAAGAAGGTGATGCGTGCGTTATCCGTTTCCGTAACCCTAAAGAAGGCAGCGTAGTATTTGATGACCAAATTCGTGGTCGCATTGAAATTTCTAACAGCCAACTTGATGACCTAATCATTCGTCGTACAGACGGCGCTCCAACTTACAACTTCGTAGTTGTAGTGGATGACTGGGATATGGGTATTACACACGTTGTTCGTGGTGAAGATCACATCAACAACACACCTCGTCAAATCAACATCTACGAAGCACTAGGCGCGCCAGTTCCAACTTTCGCTCACTGTGCAATGATTCTTGGTGATGACGGTGCGAAACTTTCTAAGCGTCACGGTGCTGTTTCTGTAATGCAATACCGCGATGAAGGTTACCTACCAAATGCACTGAACAACTACCTAGTTCGTTTAGGTTGGTCTCACGGTGACCAAGAGATCTTCTCTCAAGAAGAGATGATTGAGTTCTTCAGCCTTAAAGCAATCAGCAAGTCTGCATCTGCATTCAACACTGAAAAGCTACTTTGGTTGAACAACCACTACATCAAGACTTCTGAGCCTGAGTACGTTGCAAAATACCTGCAATGGCACCTAGACGCACAGAAGATCGATACAACAAACGGCCCAGCGATCACTGAAGTGATCAAGCTAGTTGGCGAGCGTTGTAACACGCTTATCGAACTTGCTGAGCAGTCTCGTTACTTCTACGAAGATTTCTCTGAGTTTGAAGCTGGCGCAGCTAAGAAGCACCTACGTGGTGTTGCTAAAGGCCCACTAGAACTTGCTCTTGCTAAGGTTGAAGCACTTGAAGATTTCACTACTGTAAACATCAAAGATGGTGTAATTGCAGCGGTATGTGAAGAGCTAGAGATCGGCATGGGTAAAATCGGTATGCCACTTCGTGTAGCAGTAACAGGCGGTGGCCAGTCTCCTTCTGTTGATGCTGTGATGGAGCTTGTTGGTAAAGAGCGCGTAATCGCTCGTATCAAGATGGCTCTTGAGTTCATCGCTGAGCGTGAAGCTAACGCTTAATTGAGCGATTGCTAGATTTAAAAAAGGGTCAGTAACTTGGTTACTGACCCTTTTTATTTGTCTTGAGCTTCGTCGCTTAGAGCTTTGTCGATTAGAACAGTGTCGATTAGAGTTGAATCGTTATAGCTTGTCGTCAGTAATCAGTTGGGTCGCTTGAGCCGCTGTTTTTTTATCGAACAAGATATCCATCATCGCTTTGATGCGTTCGATATCGTCGCCAAACTTTGATAAATTGCCGCTATTGGGCGCCTTAAATTCTACGTTGCCTACGCGCTGTTGATCTTGATAAGCTGAGATC
The DNA here is from genome assembly GCF_024347435.1 of Vibrio cyclitrophicus. Lineage (NCBI taxonomy): Bacteria > Pseudomonadati > Pseudomonadota > Gammaproteobacteria > Vibrionales > Vibrionaceae > Vibrio > Vibrio cyclitrophicus. The sequence continues at coordinate 2,464,440 of NZ_AP025480.1, read as the reverse complement.
TTGGCGTCTGCCACAAAGGTTCTGAAATCCCAACTCCAGCGAGATACGTAATCAAGCGTAATATCCTCTGGGTTATGTTCTGAACCGTCTGCAACGACTTTACATTTCACCTGATTGTTCAGGCACCAGTCGAGCATGGAATCGAGGAAAATGCTGCGTGTTTTTACATCTTCTACGATAGTGATATTTTCGACGTTATTTGCTTCAGGAAGTGCATTTCCTGAATACTTCGGGGCACTACAACCTGCGAGCAAAACGACAACAGCAACAACTAACCAGTTTTTCATTATCTATCCTAGATTTTTTTGAAGATGATTGAAGTGTTGATACCGCCAAAGGCAAAGTTATTGCTCATTAGGTATTCAACATTTAATTCACGGCCAGATCCTGTGATGTAATCAAGCTTGCCGCAGCGTTCGTCGATGTTCTCAAGGTTCAATGTTGGGCTGAACCAACCTGAATGCATCATTTCGAGGCTTAACCAAGCTTCAATCGCACCACATGCACCAAGTGTATGACCAAAGTAGCTTTTCAATGAACTGATTGGCACTTCGCCAAAAATGTTCGCCGTAGCATTACTTTCTGCAATATCGCCTTTTTCAGTGGCGGTACCGTGCGCAGAAACATAACCAATTTTTTCTGCCGGAAGTTGCGCATCTTTCAGAGCTTTTTCCATACAGATTTGCATGGTTTCCATCTGAGGTTGGGTCACATGAGCAGCATCGCAGTTGCTGGCAAAGCCGATGATCTCCGCGTAGATCTTTGCACCACGAGCCACGGCATGTTCATACTCTTCAAGAACAAGCGTGCCGGCACCTTCACCAATAACTAAGCCATCGCGCTCGCTGTCGTAAGGACTAGGGGACTTTTCTGGCGTGTCGTTTTTTAAACTGGTAGCAAAAAGGGTATCGAAAACAGCAGACTCAGTTGGGCATAGCTCTTCACCACCACCGGCAACCATTACGGTTTGGTAGCCGTGTTTGATCGCTTCATAGGCGTAACCAATCGCTTGGCTTCCTGAAGTACAGGCACTGCTGGTGGGAATCACGCGGCCGCGCAGGCCAAAGAACAATCCTACGTTGACCGCTGCGGTGTGTGGCATCATTTGCACGTAAGTTGTTGCGGTGATCGCTCGTGTCGACTTCTCGTTGAGCATTACGCCAAACGCGCCTACAGCATCAGTACTGCCGGTTGAAGAGCCGTAAGCAATGCCTGTTTCGCCATTGGTCAAAATGTCGTGGCCAATCAGCCCTGCTTGCTCTAGTGCATTTTCTGTCGCAACGGTGGCTAGACGCGATACACGGCCCATGCCACGTACTTGCTTACGTTTATAGTGTTTAGGCAGTTGGAAGTCATCAATGGGCGCAGCTAGCTTAGTGTTGAGGCCATCATACTGCTCAAAGCTTGGCATATACTGAGTGGCATTTTCACAGGCTTTTAGTTTTGGTTCGATGTGCTGCCAATCATTACCAAACGCGGTAACACCAGACATGCCAGTTACAACAACGCGGCGGGTCATACTAAGCCTCCATTGACTGAAATCACTTGGCGAGTGACGTAGCCTGCAATATCAGACATTAGGTAGCTGACTAGGCCTGCCACTTCTTCCGGCTCACCCATTCGGCGCAGTGGTACTTGAGGAAGCGCATGATCTTTCACATGCTCATCCACCATACCTGTATCGATCAAACCCGGAGCGACACAGTTTACTGTGATTTTACGTTTCGCTAGCTCTAAAGCCAGAGACTTAGTTGCGCCAATCACGCCCGCTTTTGCTGCTGCATAGTTGGTTTGACCGCGGTTACCCATGATGCCGGATACAGAAGCCAGAGTAACAATTCTACCGCCTTTGCGTTTTTGAACCATAGGCATCACGCACGGGTGAAGAATGTTGTAGAAGCTGTCGAGGTTGGTATGGATAACGCCGTCCCACTCTTCTTCCGTCATGGCTGGAAATGCGGTGTCACGAGTAATACCCGCGTTGTTTACTACACCATAGTAAGCGCCATGCTCGGCAATATCTGACTCAAGAGTTTCGCGACATTCGCTGCGATTGCTGATATCAAATTGGATTAGACGTCCAGCACCACCGAGCTCAGTGATCGACTTTAATGTGTCTTCGGCACCTTGCTTGTCACCCATGTAATGAACGGCGATTTCAAATCCGTCTTTTGCGAGTTGAATAGCGATCGCTTTACCAATGCCTTTGCTGGCACCAGTGACTAAAACCTGACGGGTCATGATGGGCTCCTAGTTTTCATTTCTTGTAATTTTTGTTCAGTTGGCACATAGACATTAAGTTGGCATTGAGCCACCAATTCGCCTTGGTCTTCGACTCGGGCGGTAAACACAGCCATGCCACTGTCTTCCATCAGTTGCTCGGCGTAGATATCAAGGGTCTGACCTTGAGTGAACTCATCACACAGTGACTTGTAACGGCGAGAACCCAGCAAGAAGCCGATCGGGGGAGTAGTGCTGTTTTTTAATGCGTGGTATCCAGACCACGCGGCAACCGACTGCGCCATAAACTCGATACCAACATAAGCGGGTACGGTTTGAGTGTCTGCGTTAAAGAACAGGTTATGTGCTCCAATATCCACTTGGCAGTGAATCGATAACGCCTCTACGCTGATGGCACGATCGATTAATATCATCGGGTCATCATGTGGGAGAAGTTGGTCTACAGAGGGGATATCAGTCATTTACTACACCAAAAATCAGGCTAATGTTGTTGCCACCAAAAGCAAATGAGTTACTTAAGATGTTCTTTACTTTAAGTTTCTGGGCACAGTTTACCAAATCAATCTCAATATCCTCAGCTTTATCCTGACATTTTTGTAAGGGAAGCGGTAAGTCATATTTTAAAATATGCCATGCTATTGCAGCCTCTATCGCACTTGCAGCGCCAAGAGTATGCCCGGTGAGCGGCTTGGTTGAGCTAACGGGAACCTTGTTTGCAAAAATACGATGAATGGCTTTGCTTTCCATCGAGTCATTGAGCGGTGTTGCGGTGCCATGAGCATTGATGTAACCAATGTCATCCGCTTGTAACTGTGCAGAATATAAAGCTTTTCTCATAGCTTGTTCTGCGCCATTTCCTTCAGGGTGGGGCGCTGAAATGTGGTGTGCATCAGAGCTATCACCACAGCCTAATAAAGCAATGCTAGGTATATTCTGGTTTGTATCAGCGACATTCACTTTTGTTTTACTGAGCAACATAAATGCCGCTGCTTCACCGATGTTGATGCCATTTCGAGAGGCACTAAATGGCTGACAATGTGTGGTCGAAAGTGCTTCCAGACCATGAAAGCCATTGAGCGTCAGCTTACACAAGGTGTCTACACCTCCAACCAACACAGCATCAGCCATGCCTGAATCCAACAAGCGTTGAGCGGCCAGAAATACACGGCCACTGGACGAGCAAGCGGTCGAGATTGCGTAGCTTGGCCCTGTTAATGAGCAATATTGACTAACAAACTCAGAGGTATTCCCTAGCTCTTGTTTTGAGTAGTGATAGTGCTCAGGAAACTCACCGTTTACCAATTTATGTTTGAAAGCGGCTTCACCATCAGAAATCCCCGAGGTGCTTGTGCCGATAATCACAGCAATTCTATCTGCGTCAAATTGTGACTTTGCTTGCTCGATAGAATCTTTGATTTGCTCAAGAGCCGATAAAGCTAACTGATTGTTGCGAGTGGCGTATTCGGCAAGGTGCTGAGGGATTTCAGGCAGTTCACCAGTCACCTTACCGATGACAGTCGACTTGCCATCATTCAGCATATCACTGACTTCAACCATATTGGATTTACGTATGTCTTTGAGGCAGCCGTGAATGTCAGCAACGCTCGAGCCTAGCGCCGAGTGGAAACCACAATCTTGGATGTAAATAGGCATAGTGTTCAGCTCTTACTTGGGTTATCAGTAATCGTTGAGTTCAACGTTTGTATGGTGATGGTGTAGCCTTGGACCAAATGCTTGAAAACAATGTTTCCAGAGAGCTTCGGTTCATTAGTTTTTGCTTGATACTCGATACGAATAATGGCTCGTTGGCTGCTATCAAACACGGTTCTTGTACTGTTAGAATCGACTATGTGCCAACCTATATTTTGCATAGGCTGAGTCCACGCTTCAACTGGCCATAGAGTCAGCATTAAATTGAATAGCACCTGCTCCGGTTGTGGCAAAGTTGCACCAAGCCCAGACAAAATTTGCGTATCAATCACTTGGTCTTGGTACTGCAGTGACAAAATTCGAGTGCCCCAAGATGAAAAACCAGCTAGCACCACTTTATCTGGTGTCACTTCAACTTGGACAGGAAGTTGTTGAGTTTCGTCTTGCCAGGTTGCGCTAATCAACTGACTTGCCGTAAATGAAAATTCAAGCTCAGAAGGCAAGGGTAAGGTTAATTCGGTATCATTGTCGACAGACACACTTGCGCCAGCCGGCTGCTGAGAAACCATTGAACAGGCAGTGAGTAGAATACCCACTAGTGTGGCGAAGGTTATCTTATATATCTTGCTCATCGAAAAGCCTCTCGAGAGGTTGGTCGTTCTACGTTTTTACTACTGTTGATCGCGAGCGGCGAAAGTAGCCACGCGACAAAGATCCCTGTCAGAACAGTAACACCGAAGCTATGAATGGCATGAGTCTGACTTAGCGACAATAAGCCAAATGAAAGCAACGTTGTGAGACCCGATAGGGTAATCGCTAATAAGGTGCTTAGTGATTTTTTCTGCTCAGCAAAGAACAGGGTATAGTCGATACCAATCCCTAAAATTAGAATGAGTCCAAGCAGGTTAAACAGATTCAGTGTCGAGCCTAAAATGCCCGTGACCGCTAGCCCTGCGACTCCGGCAATCAATGAAGGCAACAGCATTAATAGGCTTTGCTTCACACCGTAGCGCCAACCTAAAACCATTCCAATTGCTACCAATGCTATCAATAGTAGTTCGGTGATCTTGACTCTATATTCAGCAAAAAGCGACGAGATTTCATCGGCTTTATTAAGGTATTTAACACCTTGTTGCTGAGCAAAGCTTGAATCGAGCCATTGAGAGAACAGTGCTGAGTTTGTAACGTCTTTGATCAAAATGACTGACGCCGCTTGTCCATCGATAGGTTTTAACCAAAGTGGTCGAACAGGTTCTGACACCGGTGATTCTAAAAATCTAGATACTGTGATTGCTTCGAACTTAGGTAATTCTGGAAAGCTAGGCCAACCAAGCGTGTTCTGTAAGATATGGCTTTGCTGGCGATAGAGTTGTTCAACCAATTGATAGTTATCATGCTGGTCTTGTTTACTTAACAACTGCTGATTGATGCTGCGATATCCTGAGATACCTTGGCTATCGATTAAAGATTCTAAGCTCGCGGTGATTTCCGACAGTTTTTTGAGTAGCTTTTGGTCGCTCTTGGCAGTCACCAAAAGCATACTTTGACCACTGCCTAATCCTGATATCTCAGTAATGGCTTGTTCTTGCTGTTTGAGTTGATTAGGCATCGCTTGAAGTTGACGAATATCGTCGTCGTAGCGAATTTGGCTGAGTGACATCAAGCTAACGACAGTCACTATTAATGGTAAGCCAATTCTAAATTTTTGGTTGCTCCACAGGCTTAACCAAGTATGCCAAAGCTTCGACAAGGGAAGAGGGCGTTCTTGGCTTGGTTTTGCCGCTAAAACCGGATACCAACACACCACACTGGCGTAAGCGGCGAACAGTCCAATCGACGAAAAAAGAGCAAGTTGCTGTAAACCCGGGAAAGGTGCCACCAACAGACCTAGGTAACCAATCAAGCTGGTGATCAGACCCAAGGTGATCGCAACAATAATATGTTTCAAGCCTTTGTCGCTTTGCCACTTGCTTCCTGCTGCCAAGCGATCAGTCAGGTAGTGAAAGGAGTAGTCGATGGATACGCCAATCAAGCTGGCACCGAACACCAAACTAAACAGGTGAACCTTGCCGAAGATAGCGACGGTACTTGCCAGCGCGACCAATAAGCCGCTACTGATTGAAAGTAAGGATAAGGCAAGTGGGAGGGCGCTACGAAATGTTAGCCACACCAATAAAATTACACCTACCAATGAGCCCAAACCAATGGTGCTGATTTCTGATTTCGCACTTTCGGTACCGTAATTGGCGTAGAACACCACACCGGTATGCTGCACTTTGACACCAAACTGCTTTTCGATCTGGCGCTCAATTGAATCAAGATCTGGAAGCTGCTCTTGAATCGCTAAACTATAAGGCGAACCTGCCAGAGTCGCAGTCACCAAAATATGAGTTTGCTCATTAGACTGGACTGTGAGGTAGCCTTCTTTCAGAACAAAGTTGCTTGATTGAACGCCAACTGCACTGATGTAGTCGCGAAATAGCAGAAATGGGTCGAGAGATAGCTCTGCTGCAGTGACGCCTGAGAACGGATTGTACAGAGATTGAATGACATATTGAGCTCGCGAATCCGGCGAGTAGGTCAGCGTCTCTTTTTGTTGTTGGGTTAGAAGTTGAGCTCGGTGACGAAAATAGAAATCGCTCCACTGGCTTTGAGTGCTGGCGTTGATTTTGCCTTGAACTTGCTTAAACAGAGTTGGCTGATTTGAGAAAGCTCTTTGGTTAAGTTTTTTTTCAAAAGCGTCAGTCGCTGTCATAGCCTGTTCGACGTCGGAGGCACTTATGATAAACACCACTTGCTCACTCATCGAGCTAGATATTTGCTGAAAGGCTTGCTCTACCATGGGGTCTTGCTGGTTTTCTGGCAGCAATTTCATGATGTTGCTTTCAATGGGTACTGACGAAGAAAAAGCGAATTGTTTGATCAACAATCCGCTAAATAGCATTACGACAACAAGCCAAGCAAGGGCTAGGCTAGAATTGGAATTGTTGCGCTTCAGCATCTGATAATACTTCCGGTAGATGGCTTAACTGGCTAAATTCGATCACTGTGCTATCTCCACGAATTTCCTTTAGCTCAATGCGCTCAATATCATTGTGTCCTTGCAGCGTGATGGCTTCAAACACCGCATTCATTGGAGAACTTTTTGGTATTAGAGTGAGTGTCCATGACGCACTCTCTGTGCTTTTATTTGCACTTTCATCTGAGCTTGGCTCGTTCGCTGGTTCAAATGACAGAGAGAATTGTTCTTGAAGTTTTTGCGTATCGCCGTGGAATACTGACAAGAAGATATGGCTGAAATAAAATGCCATTGGGTTTTCTTTGTCAGTAATTATCTTAGCAGGTTGATCAGCAAACCTTTGACTCAGTTTGTTATCTGTGAGCACTAGGCTCACAGGAAACGGGGTTGCTTGCGTCCAAAGTAAACCACTCGACTTATCTAATAAAAACGTTCCTTGTGACGTCAGAGGTTGGGCAAACATTTCCATATTGCGTGTTTGAGTAAACTCGCCACGGACAATACTATTTGCGCTCAACACCGTTTTCAGTTCTGAAATAGAAGTTACGCTAGTTGTGTTCTCATTAGCGGTAGTAAGGCCACTTACCATCACAGAAGCAAGCCCTAGCAGCGCGATGCTAATGTGTTTGCGACTGCGTTTAAACAGACTCATGTTTCACCTGTTGGTTGTTAGAGGCTTGAGATTTATGTTCAGCAGCTAGAGGTAAGCAACCGAATTGGTGCCAATGCTTAACTTTATCGGTAAATATTTTCGGCGAAGCAAAACACATCTCTTGCTCTTCAATGGTTACCGCAACTTGCATGGTGTGAGCGCGTGTCATACGAGCACCTGTGTTGGCATCGTGAATTTCGTAGTCAACACGCAAGCGGTTTTCCCATTCAGTTAACTTAGCGGATACCTTGATCTGATGATTAAACGGTATCGCTTTGATGTACTTTACACGCGTGTCGATGATCGGCCACATGTAGCCTGAATCCTTCATCTCATGATAGTTGTACTCAATCTTATCCATCATGATGCGCCTTACTTCTTCAAAAAATCGGAAGTAATTACCGTGATAGATCACGCCCATTGGATCGGCATCTTGGAATGAGGTTACTAAAGTAACCTCAGATTGTAATGGATGAAGGATTTCAGACATAAATCGCTCTCAACAATATTGCGTAAAGGGGTAGCTACTTTATGAGGTTAACTACTTTATGAAGTTAACCACTCTATGAGTAAAGTGACCAATACTGACTTTGAATACGAGAAATAAAGTGGCGTAGATCGCCTTCAAGCGGACGATCCTCGACAATAAACTCAAACTCTTTGAGTACTTCGTCGCGAATGTGCTTCAGATTTTCACTCATGTGGTGCTCATCAAGCTCATTGTGGCGCTTACGAAGTTCAAGCGCTTGTGTACCCGCGAGAAGTGATGCTGCCGCTACTTGTTCAGTCAGTTCTAGAACACGTAGGCAATCACGAGCCGCTATGGTGCCCATGCTGACTTTGTCTTGGTTATGGCACTCGGTTGAACGAGAGAACACGCTTGCTGGCATGGTGTGTTTCAATGCCTCTGCTGTCCAAGCTGAAACGCCAATCTGTACTGCTTTGAAGCCGTGGTTAATCGGCTTACGTTCGCCTTCTGCACCGGTTAGGTTAAATGGTAAGCCGTTGTTGAACTTGTAATCCATCAACTGCGCCATTTGGCGATCAAGCAGGTCAGCAAGGTTGGCTACTGCTGTTTTTAGCGTATCCATTGCCATTGCGATATGACCACCGTAGAAGTGTCCACCATGCAGTACGCGATCATTATCACCATCGATAATTGGGTTGTCGTTGGCGCTGTTTAGCTCGTTCTCGATCATTTGGCGAAGCCAAGGTAGGGAGTCTTGAACGACACCGATAACGTGTGGAGCACAACGCAATGAGTAACGATCTTGCAGACGGTCACTGTTGCGAGGTGGGCGTTCTGCTTGAAGGTCGTCGCGTAACCACGCTGCAATTTGTTGTTGACCAGGGTGAGGTTTCACTGCGAATAGTGCTTCGTCGAAGTGGAAGTCATTTCCTTGCATACCCACAGATACCATCGCCGTTATCTTAGTCGATAGTTGTGCTAGGTATTCCGCGCGTTTGTAGGCGATACAAGCCAAAGCTGTCATTACTGACGTGCCATTCATCAAAGCTAAGCCTTCTTTTGGCTTAAGCTTGATAGGGTTAATGCCTAATTCTTTGTAGACGTCACTGGTCGGGCGAACTTCGCCTTTATAGATAACATCGCGCTCACCAATCAGTGCTGCCGCTAAGTAAGACAACGGCGTTAAATCACCACTGGCCCCAACCGATCCTTCTTGAGGAATACGTGGTGAGATATCTTGGTTAATCAGAGTAACGATCTGGTTGAGCAGATCGTGAGTCACACCAGATACACCTTGTGACAATGAACACAGGCGCGTTGCTAATACTGCACGAGATTGTTCGTGAGACAATATTTCGCCTAAACCACAGCCATGAAAGCGCGTTAGATGCAGTGGGAGTTCGTCGACTAGGTTTGGCGGAATCGCAACGGTACATGAATCTCCGTAACCGGTTGTCACGCCATAAATCACGCCTTCTTCTTTCAACAGACGTTCTAAGAAAGCGACACCACGGTCGATCTTAGATGTGAAGGCTTCACTTGAGTTCATCGAAGCTTTTGCGCCTTGTGAGATAGCTACAACATCCTCAATTGTGAGGCGTTCGGCACCAAAAGTGATGCTATTTGGATTCTTTTTCGTCATGGTGCTGGTTGCTCAATGTCCAAAAATTAAAAAAGTTATACCACTGAAGCGGTGCTTTCAGTGTGTAGTGCTGAAGTCGATCTGCGTATTTTTGCACGACTTGCTGTAAAGATTGTTCGCGTGTCTTTCTTGGCAGCTCGATCTTGTCGCTGAAATGCTCGAAATAAACATTAAAGTGCGGCTTAGGTTGTGAGTCGTCACGCAGCCCAAATAATAAAAATACCGGCGCTTTGAGAACAGAGGCTAACATAAATGGTCCTTGAGGGAAGGGAGCTTCCTTACCCAAGAACTCCGCCCATACTGAACGGCTCTCTTTGCTGGTGGAGGTTCTATCGCCAACAATCACAATCCATTCGCCTTGTTCTAGTTTCTGCTGCAACAAGATAGCGGTATCTGGCCCCATTGAGGTCACTTGGATTAGGTTTAAATCAGACTGCGGATTGACTGCTTTCATTACCGAATTAAAACGCTCAGCGTGTTCGGTGAAAACCAGCGCATTGATTTTGATGTTCGAGTGTCTGCGACCCAAAGCTCGGCACAGTTCGATATTACCAAGGTGAGAACCCAGAATCACGACACCTTGTTGGTTGGCTACCATGCTCTCGAATTGCTCTTGACCATGTATGGTGAGGTTATCTACCGAGAAATCGCCTTTCCATGCCGCTAACTTGTCTAGCATCGTATGACCAAAAGAAAGCAGATGGTTATAGCTGGTTAATTCAGTGGGTAACTCAATATTCTGTTGTTCAGCGTAGGTTTTCAGTTGAAATAGATACTGTTCTGAGGCGTTTCGTGCACGTTTTCCCGTTAGATGGTAGTAACCCATCACACCGCGTAAAATCAGATTGAATACGCCTCTGCCTAACAAGGTATAAACGGCCAATAACAGTTTGATTCCCAGCACAGTGCCGCGCTCTTGAGTTCGCGACCAATGGGGTTGTTCTGAACCCATTTGTTCGGAACTTACCTGTCTTGAATCTGCCGAGGAACCTTGGCTATTTTCAGCCGATAAATTGTTCGCTGAGTCCGACTTGAAATGACGAGTAATCAGTTTTGGCGCTCTTGGCAGCATGCCGAAGAACAGTCTTGTGTGCATCCAGCTGATTTTTACGTTATCCCACAGAGCGTCGAAATGAGAAACACCATTTTCAGGATAAATAACTCGTGTCTCAATAAAGTCGATGTCGCAACCTTCCCAGTAAAGGCGAACCAGAATCTCAATATCGAAGTCCATTCGAGACCCAACGTCGTATTTGCTGAGCACTGCCCGTGTTTGGTTGATAGGGTACGCTCGAAAGCCGCACATGCTGTCTTTAATTGATAACGAAAGGGTTTCTATCCATACCCAGATATGTGTCGCGTAGCGTCCGTATAGCCTTGCCTTAGGAACGCTCTCGTCATAAACAGGCTGACCTGATATCAAGCACTGAGGTTTGTCTTGCGAAGCCTGGATTAATGCGGGTAGCGCTTCAAGGTCGTGTTGCCCATCAGCATCAATTTGAATAGCGTGGCTAAAACCGAGATCTTGCGCTCGCTTGATACCCGCTTTTACTGCGCCACCTTTGCCTTGGTTCTGCTCAAGTGTCACCAGAGTTACGTTTGGATTATCAGCAAGGGGAGTCAAAAACTGTTTGGTCGCGAGTTCACTGCCATCATCAACAATAATGATCGGAAGTTTGAAATTAAGAAGTGATGAGACCACCGAGGGCATGGTTGCGCCGTGGTTAAAGCACGGAATTAGGAAGCAAGCCTTGTAGTTGCTTTCTTCAAGTGCGTGTTGAGAAACAGCCTCGATGGGAGCGCTATTCACTTTTCTCTCCCAGCTTCATTTTGCCTGAAGAGTGGGTCTGTTCACCGTTGTTTGAGGTGTAGCTAAAGCTCAGTTTGTCTTTGTCTGCATCCCATTTGAGTGATAACTGGATTGTAGCATCAGGCAGGATAGGCTCTTGGAACTTGATCACTTCCATGCCTTTAAAGAAACCAGGGACGTTTAGCTCTTGGACTGCGTAGTGAAGTGCCCAATCAATCTGTGTAACACCAGGAAGAATAGGAAAGCTCTTGAAGTGCCCCTTAAAATCGGTGATGTCACCAGCAATATGGAGTGTCAGGGTCGATTCTTTCTCTGCAGTGTCAACAGCAATGACGTTTGGTTTTCTCTTATCCATAGCGTGTGCTTAGAATCCTTGGGCTGAAAATGGGTGTTCTGACAAAAATATAAAAAGATAATCTCAGTGTAAAATACGAACAGCGGTTTCTATGATTTTATTAGCTGTTCGATATGAGAGGTTAGTCGCTTACCTTGGCTGTTGAGGGGAATTTCATCAACAATGCGATATTTTCTTGGGATAGCGATCGGTTCTAACCATTTTCTAAGTTCTGAACGCAGCATCAACCAGAACTTACCTTTACTCATGGTGGTGAGAGTCGCTTGGCCATCCTCTGATAATACCAAAACCGACGCCAAGATTAAGCGTTCAGGTTCTTCGAATGGAATGACGACACATTCGCTTATCCAAGGCAGCTGCTCTAGTCGCTTTTCGACTTCAACCAGTGATACTCGTTTTTCTTCTATCTTGATCACTCGGTCGGTTCGGCCTTTCAATATAAATTGATTCTCCGAGACCATTTCGCACTCATCGGCGGTTTGATACCAGTTATTGTTATCGATGTACGGCGACAATAACTTAATGCAATTCTCACTGTTGAGACTTGCCTCAATACAGTCAAAAAGTTGCCAAGGCGTTTGAGCGCTCTCTTGCTGGCGAAATGCGATGCCACCAGTTTCTGTGCTGCCAAAAACCTCGATAGGTAAATGACCAAGCAGATTCCGAGATTGGTGAGCCGATTCGGTGGGCAAAGGTCCACCTGAAGAGAACACACCAGCAAGCTGCGCGGTATTGATTTCGTTCTTTAATCGTTTGAGTAGAGCAGGGCTGCTGATCAGCACACAGTTTTTATTGGCGTGAGACAGAATCTGCTCAGGGTACTCAAGGTTGCTTCGAGCAAATGGAACACCAGAGCATAGTGGCCATAAGATTCTAAACAGCAAACCATAGATATGCTGGTGCGAGACCGTACTGTGGACTCGGTTTCCCTTAAGTAAGTCGCCCCAGTTTTTATCTAGCTGAGCCGTTTCAATATCTAGGTGTTCTAATGTTTTATTGATTGCCTTGGGTGTACCGCTTGAACCTGAAGTAAACAGGGTCAAATGGATTTCTGCCAAATCAACGGGCGGAAGATTATCGGTTCGAGGCTCGCGTGTTTCGGTGTCTAATAAGGTTTGAATATTGCGAACGTCACTCACCTCAACTTCGCCAATCGAGTCATCAACTAGCAGGCAATCAAACTGTTCGCTTAACTCAGCAAGTGCACAAGGTTGGTAGTTACCCGGTAAGATGATGTGTTTGTTAGCTGCTGCACACGCCAAAAATGCTATCGAAAATAGGTAGCTGTCTTGGGTACAAATCGCGACTCGTTGAAAAGGGGATGAAGATAAAAGGTGTACGAGTCGAGATAAGTCGTCGTTAAATGTTTGCCACGTAATCTCGCTCTTGTCGTCAAAGCAGACAATAGAATCAGGCGATCTGTTCTGACTGAGAAGTTCAGACAAGGAAGTGTAAGAGATGGTTTGGGTCATAACAATTTAACTCTGACGAATGCGCTGTCTTACTACCCACTCTCCTGCAAAAAGTAACCCGGCGAATACATAGCTGAGTAAGCCATTGTATAGGGTCCATATTTCAAGCGGTTGGAAGCAAGTGTAAAGTGCGATTGAGCCATTAATAACGAAGAACAGACACCAAACTTTGGTGACTTTTCGTGTGTAATCAACGCCACTTTGCGGAAGTTCAGGCTCTTGGATGCGAGCAAGGCGTTCGATAATTGTTTGAGGTTGCCATAGGCTTGTAGCAAATACAGCCAACATACAAACGTTAACGATAACGGGATAGTAGGTTAACCAACCATGTTGCTTGAACGTTAACCCTAATACCAACAGAACAATTCCGGCACTTCCACTGATCCAAGCTAAGTGTTTTAGCTCTTTGATTTTAGCCTGACCACCAGTGAAAATGCGTACAGTAAAGATAACGGCCAGAACAATGCCAACGGTTTGTAGACCAAACTTGTTGAGCCCAAAGTAAACCGCTATTGGATAAGTGAAAAGTATGATTGCCGACAATAAAGTCAGCAGAGGACGCATTATGCGTCCTTCAATAGTTCAACCACAGACTCTACAACGTCATTAACGGTGCGCACTGCTTTGAACTCTTCAGGTTTGATCTTTTTACCCGTTACGTTTTGTAGATGTACGACTAGATCAACGGCATCAATGCTGTCTAGGTCAAGATCGAGATAAAGGTGAGCTTCAGGAGTGATATCTTCAGCATCAAGCTCAAACAGCTCAATCAGCGCATCTTTAACCTGGTTGTATACTTCTTGTTGGTTAGCTTGTGTCATAAAGATCTGTCTAGTTGTTCGTTTGAGATGAGATGTAATTAGCTAGGTTTTCAACCGAAGCAAAGTGCTGGCGAGTGTTTGAATCGTCGGCATCGATAACAATGTTATATTTTTTCTTGATAGCAAGACCAAGCTCAAGGGCGTCGATAGAATCCAGTCCAAGTCCATCGCCAAATAGTGGAGCCTCTGTTTCAATTTCATCAATGCTCATATCTTCAAGGTTCAGTGCGTCGATGATCAGTTGTTTTAATTCGTTGTGTAATGTTTCCACTTTGGCCTACTTAGTGCTTTATCTGAAATACTGCTTCAAGGGGGCGATTCTACATTATGCGTTGTATTTTCGAAATGCTGATATCGCCGTCGTTTTATTGAAGAGCTAAATACTTTCTTCGGAAGGGAAAATACTTTGTGCAAGATGATGGTTAAGGCGTCTTGCTGCCGAAGTTAAGTTGTTCGAATTCTCAATAAATGGTGCGACTTCTATTTTACCTTTCACCGCGACATGAAAAAAGGGTTTCGTAGCAGGAACTTGATACCATTTTTTCTCTTTCGTTAAGAATGTCGGAGAAACCGTAATGTGAATCACGCGTAAATCGGTTTGCGTTCGAGTGGCTATTTGTGCTGCACCACGTTGTAATGATGGTTCAATTCCTGGCGTTGTGCGAGTTCCTTCAGGAAAAACAAGCAACACGTTGCCACGTGAAAAACGTTCTTCACAGCGCTCTAAAAGGTCGTCAGGTGCTTGGTTAGGTATGTATCCCGCCGCTTTGACGATCCTTTTCATAAAAGGGTTTTCCCATATTGCAGCCTTAACGAGGCAATCGCATTGCGGCAGTTGAGAGGCGATCAGCACGTAGTCAATCAAACTTGGGTGATTGGCGATGATGATGCAGTTGCGATCTTCACGGAGCAGTTCGGCGCCATCAATTCGATAGTCAATAGCGCCAGTGAACTTCATTATTTGGCAAAAAGCATTGAATGAAAAGCGAATCAGTCGTTGAGCTTTAAGCTCTTTTTTAATGGTGTTAGATGTGGTGAGTGCGATCGACGGCAAGATCAAGAAGCTGAGAACTAAGCCTCCTAGACCAAAGATGGAGAAGCAAAGCCCTGTCGCGAATACTCGCCAATATTGATCGACCTTACTCATTCTTGAGTTCCAGTTTTTACGTTGTTGACCCACGACCAAGCTTGGTGCTTGCCTGCAATCGTCCAACGTTGGGTATCCAAAAGGATATGTTGTAGCGCTTGAAGGCCTTGTGGCAACTCGGATACTGATTGACTTGTTTCTACTGCTCTATAAATAGAGTAGTCATCGCCCGCAGTGAGAATTAAGCCTAACGCGTAATCTGCGTAGTTTTGCGTCTCATATTCCTGGTAGAGCTCTGGCAGAGGTTGGTCGAAATCAATGACTAAAACACGGTGCGATGGATGTTGGTAGAGGTAAAGGTACGCCTCAATCAATGCATTATGGAAGGTGTCTTGTCCGGCCGCTATTGAGGTCAGTGGAATTGGTGCTTTCGCGGCAATCGTTGTGAGGCCAGCAGCCGTGTTGTGTACTGATTGCGAGAATGCCATTGGCGAGGCATCATCACCTTCTAATATAGATTGAATTAAGATGGCGGTTCGGTGCAGTTCACCATGCCGACTGGCAAACACTAGGTAATCAATCGAGGTGTCTTTTAACAGAACCAATGCGGTTTGGACAGCAAGCTTGCTTTGTACGCTCATTCGGCGGCGCATCATTGGCGGGATGGCTTTAAATTCAGCTGTACCATTGTCTGGCCAAGCTAAATTAGCGCTCCATGTTTGCCATTCGGCATCAGAATTAAGACCGGCCGCATTTGCAGACCATTTCTCAATATTAAACGACATTAATTTGGATTGATTTGACATAGAGTATTGATTTGCTTTGGGTCTAACTAAATACTATGCGCGCTTATAAATAAACACAGGTAAGGGATTTAAATGAAATTACTAAAAATAGCCGTTTCAATATTGTTCATATTCGTTCTTGCAGGCTGCGGACGTGTACAGCCAGTAATGAATGTTGAGGATACTCCAGTTGCACTGAATCTTCAAAGTAAACAGGTGAAATCAGCTATTTATGAATCAGCTGAGAACCGAGGTTGGTTGGTTTCAGAGATAAAGCCTGGCTTGATCCGTGCAGAGCTGTATGTTCGCTCACACCATGCTGTGGTTGAAATTCCTTATAGTGACAAATTTTACTCTATTCTTTACGTTGAATCAGAGAATTTGAAGTATGACGATGGTGAAATACACCGTAATTACAACCGTTGGGTTAATAACTTAAACGTTGATATTAAACGTAAGCTTGCACAAATGGCAGCTGAGTAATCCTCTATTATTTAAAGTTAGGTTTTTCGTGTCGGAATATAAATTAGATCCATTCAACGCTTTAGAAGCAAAAACAGAAGCGCAGAAATTGTCTTTCGCTCCCATTGTTTTTCATACTGCCCGTACACTTCGTGATTTAGGTATCTTGCAATCGTTAGATGACGCGGGTATTAGTGGTTTACCTGCGGAGACTCTTTCGGAAATAACGGGCGTATCTGAGTACGGCGTAAAAGTTCTGCTCGATATGGCGTTAAGTGCTCATATTGTTATTTGGGACAAACCTAACTATAAAATGGCTAACCTTGGTTTCTACCTTCTGCACGATGGGATGACCAACGCGAACATGGACTTCACGGCTGATGTTTGTTACGCCGCGATGATGCATTTAACGGAAGCGATTGAAGAAGGCACACCTGCGGGCTTAAAAGAGCTAGGTGACTGGGAAACCATTTACCAAGGTTTGTCTCAATTGCCAGAAAAAGCAAAAGAGAGCTGGTTTAAGTTTGATCATTTCTATTCAGACCGTTCGTTCCCTGTTTTGCTTGAGAAGGTCTTCAGCAAGAAACCTAAGTCGCTGGTGGATATCGGCGGTAATACGGGTAAATGGGCGATGCAGTGCTGCAACCACGACTCAGATGTTGATATAACGATTGTAGATTTGCCACAGCAACTAGAAATGGCAATGGCAAACGCGACACTACATGGCCATCAAGACCGAGTAACGCCATTCCCAGCCAACATGCTCGACAAACAACAAGTGTTGCCGACGGGTGCGGATGTGTGGTGGATGAGCCAGTTCCTTGACTGCTTCTCGCCAATGGAAATTCTAAGCATATTAAAACGAGTTCGCTCTCATATGTCAGAAGAGGCGACTGTCTATATCCTGGAACTGTTTTGGGATGCACAGAAATACGATGCGGCGTCTTATAGTTTAAATGCGACTTCTCTTTACTTTACTTGTTTGGCCAACGGTAACAGCCGTTTTTACCGCAGTGAAGATTTCTTAGAAATCGTTGAGGAAGCTGGCTTTGAAGTGGTGACTCGTACCGACGATATCGGCCTCGGTCACACACTGCTTGAATTGAAAGCTAGCGCGCAATAAAAATAACAAATATGGCTTAAATAAATGAAGAAAATATCAACTCAAGTGGTGATCATCGGAGCTGGACCATCAGGGTCTGTTGCCGCGTCTTTGCTTCACAAGAAAGGCATCGATGTTCGAGTGATTGAAAAGAGTCTTTTTCCTCGCTTTTCTATTGGCGAAAGCCTGTTACCTGCTTGTATGGAAGTGATTGAACAAGCCGGTATGAGCAAAGCAGTAGCTGAAGCTAACTTCCAATTTAAAGATGGCGCGGCTTTCCGTAAAAATGACGTTTATACGGCGTTCAATTTTGAAGATAAGTTCTCTTCTGGACCGGGAACCACGTTTCAAGTTCAACGAGGCGCCTTTGATAAGGTGTTAGCCGATGCTGCTGAAGCACAAGGTATTACCATTGATTATCAACATGAGTTGATGGGCATTGATTTCACCGAAGGCAGCACGACTTTAGATGTCCAAGTTCTTGATGGAGAGCGTTATCAGCTCGAAGCTCAGTACGTTTTGGATGGCAGTGGCTTTGGCCGAGTACTGCCTAAAATGCTTAACTTGGAAGAGCCGTCATCGCTTCCTCCACGCAAAGCTATTTTCACGCACATTAACGATCATGTTTTAGACGTTGATACTGAACTAGAATATGACCGCAATAAAATTCTCATATCAGTGCATCCATCTAATCCTGATGTTTGGTACTGGTTAATTCCGTTTAGCAACGGCGTCTCATCATTTGGTGTCGTCGGTGAGCCTAAGTTCTTCGAGTCATACCCGGAAGATAAGATTGCCGCTCTTAAGCAATTAGCAACCGAAGAGCCTGGATTAGCTGAAATTTTAGCAAATGCCGAATACCCAAACCCTGCAGGTGAAATAGGTGGCTATTCTGCCAACGTAAAGCACCTTGCAACGGATAAGTATGCGCTGCTGGGTAATGCCGGTGAGTTTCTTGACCCTGTATTTTCATCAGGCGTTACGATTGCGATGAAGTCGGCCCAGTTTGCCGTTGAGTGTGTGGAAAAGCAGCTTAATGGTGAGAACGTCGATTGGGAGCGCGATTATGCGGCTCCGTTGATGGTGGGCGTAAACACTTTTAGAACGTATGTTGAGGGGTGGTACTCAGGTACTTTGCAGGATGTGATTTTCTATCAAGATCCAAACCTGAAGATTAAGCAAATGGTATGCTCGATTTTAGCTGGTTACGCATGGGATCAAACTAATCCGTACGTGAAAGAATCGCAGCGTCGATTGGCGACACTGGCAGAGATATGCCGAAGCTAGGTAGTCTATTCAGTGTGTGAGAGTATCTTCAAGCGCTAAGGTGACTAACCTACAAACAAAAACAGCCGCAAATGCGGCTGTTTTTGTTTCTGAAAATATGGGATTTCAATTCAATCGAGTGAAGACTACTTCAAGTCGATGCTGTTCAGTCGTCCCATAAATATCAACAGATCAATCACATCTTTATGGGCATTAAGCAGGGCGCGTTTGGTTTGGCTATAAGCGGCAAGTCGTCCATGCTTTCTGATTGAGCACACTTTGGTTTTGTATTTGTAGTCGCCGTTATCTGAGAATACACGCCACTTAGCGATGTAGCATTCGTCGCGGTGTTCAGGATCAGTCTGGGTAGGATTAGGCTTGAATACAATTTTTGGCTCTAAACTATGAGGTAGGCGCGTCATCAGATAGGGCTCTTTGAGGACTTTGGGCCAAAACTTGCCCCAAAGCTGTCTGCCCAGTTCGTCTCGTAACTTGATGGTTTTCTTTAGTGCTTTGTCTTCACCCATGCGAACAAAGCCGACAGAACGATGCAGTACCGTATCATCGGGTGTATGGATGTGAATTTTAAAAGCGGTTTTACCTTTCGATATGAAGCGGTAACCGGTAGCACCAATTAGATTATTCAGGCTCATAGTTTGCTAAATGATGATTATATTATTAATAAGATTACGACAAATACGTAAAAACCGAAACTAATCATCATGAAAAAAATAAAGCCTTAGTACTTTTGCTAAGGCCTTATTAGAAACTATGAGCTGGGAGTGACACTAACTACATGATTTTCTGCATCACATCACCAATTTGAATGCTTCCTGCAAGGCTAGGCTGATCAATCGTGAGTTCGGCTTCATTTTCATAAACACGAGAAACCGTCAGAGTGATATCACTTTGAGATACTTTGTTACGTGGTAAGCCTCTTTGGTCGATAAACGAACCCGTGTGCCACAATTGCAGTTTGTCACCTTGTTGCACGCCATGCATTCGACCAAGATCAATGGTTACGGTATTGCCGTAGACCGCCGCAACTTCCGGAAGGGTAATCTTACACGATACTTCTGATTCCAAGTCCAGCATGATATTACGGCTGACGCGAAGCATCATGCTGCCATAAGTGGATGCCCAGAAGCGCGCGCTGCGTGTATCGACTTCACTGGTCTTAGCAAATGGCCATTTTGCTACTTCACGATAGCTACGATTGTAAACTTGGTGACCTGTTTTACCGTCGAACACTTGCATCTCTAGTGCAAACTGTCGGTTGATAACGTCATCTTTCAACAACTTAGATTCGACGGTTGCCGTTAAGTCGGTAATGTCGCCACCAATGATGTACTGCGCGCCTGTGTCTTGAGCGATCATCTTGATTATGTCAGGTCGACGCTTATCGATGTCATAATTTGTTGTACCAACCGAGACAAAGCTACGAGACTCTTTTGCCAACTGTCGATCAACGACATGGCCGAAATCATCACCGATGTTATAAATTCTTCCCATTACGGCTTGTTGAGGGGAGGTCACATCAATGTTGCCGACCAAAAATGTCTTCTTGTACTGACTTTCATGGCAAGCATTTGCCGAAGGATAGATGTCGATCCTTGCGGTGATCATTAGGTTGCCACCACGAGTCTTTACTTTATCAACCAATATGTAGCGTACTTCGTGATTAGTAAACTGGAACTCTTTTTTACTCGCATCCAGATAAGGCGTGAGGTTGGAGATACTACCGATATCAGCACCAGAGAACTGAACCGCTTTATATACCGCGTCTTCCAGAGCGTGGACTCTTGCGGATTCTTCCGACGATACGATGGCTGCTGTACCGGTAACCTCATACCAAGAGGCATGAGCACTGAAGCTTATGGTTATCAGTGAACTTATTGAAAATAAGTAAGAAATTATTTTTTTCATCTATTCGTTACCAGTTGGGTATAAATATTGCTTAACAAATAACTATAAGCTTGAAGCTGACTTAAGTGCGTTTTTCTTAATCTGAACTATTAACGAAAAGCAAAGACTGTTCCAACATTGTAATCCATTGAAAAGAATAATGGTGAGAACATATTGGAACAGGCAGCACTAAAACTATCTGGAGATTAGATAATGAAAAAATGGCTCGTAGTTATGAGTGTCGTGTTACTGACATCATGCGCTTATTCGCCGATCTATAACGGCAAGTCTGAATATTCAGGCAGTCAGTTTATGTTGATGGACAGCCCTCGTCACACCATGGATTTTTTCGTGGAAAGTATGACCGAAGATTTAATCGTGTCGAATACGAGTATCTCAGCAAGAACACCGATTGCGATTACCTCGTTTGTTGATCTACAACACATGGATACAACCAACTGGCTAGGAAATTCGGTATCGGAAGGTTTCATTCATCAGTTTCAGCGTCGTGGCTTCAAGGTTGTCGATTTTAAAACGACGGGTTCTATCCAAGTGACTCACCAAGGTGACTTTGCGTTAAGCCGTGATTGGAAAGATTTAGCTCAAGAGCAAGACGTCCAATACGTGCTGACGGGGACTATGCTTCGCCAAGAGGGTGGTGTTCTAGTTAACGCTCGTGTGGTTGGAATGCAAACTCGTATTGTGGTTGCTTCTGCACAAGGCTTCTTGCCGGCAGACCGTATTGGTCGTGACCTTGATACTCTGAACAGTATTCGAACTCAAGATGGCGTTATTATTCGTTCTGACCCAACGATCAGCCAGCCTTACACTGTTATTCTTCGCCCTTAGGAGTTCGAGATGAAGAAGTTAATATTTGTTGTTGCCGCTTTATTGCTTGTTGGTTGTCAGCCACTGCAAAGTATGAGGCCTGATGATTTCTTGGTTGCGGTTGGTTACGCGAGTATCAGTGAGCAAAAAGGTCGTAACGACGAAGAAAGGCGCATCCGTGCGATGAGAGCCTCTAAGATTGACGCTTATCGTGAGCTTGCTGAACAGGTTTACGGTATGCGAGTAAGCGGCCGAGCTGAACTTGAAGATCAGCGCCTTGGTACTGAACGAACTTCAGGTGCGGTTGATGGTGTTATTCGTGGCGCAGAAGTAGTACGTAGTTACCCTGTGGGTGATAGTTATGTAACGGAACTTCAATTAGATATTCGTAAGATGGACCAACTACGTAATTACGGTGAAGTGCAGGCTGTGCCAGAAAAGAGACAACAAACGCTATTCTAGTTGTATGATCTCTTAGGCTGTAGGTTAATGATCATCGAGTTCTGTTTATCTAGTTAAAAGATTACCCAGTTATATGAGTTGCCACTCGTTTTCCAGATGGCGTAGCGGCAATTGATAACTGACGTAAATAAAAAAGCGGCAAGTATGAAGATACTTGCCGCTTTTTTATTTATCGATTTTGTCAGGGCGCTCAAAGGCTGATTAGACGTTTTGATAAAGAATAACGACAGGAATAGTCTGGGATACAGATACAGGCAGAAGGTTAATAAGGGGTATTACTGAAGAGGGAGGCTTAACTAGGCTTTTACGTTGGTTCCCAGCGTAGAAATCGTATGCGTTTGACCACCGGCATTGTAGGTCATGCCAATTTTACCGTGGCTTTGTTGCATCATATTACTGAGTTTTTTGAAGCTAAGGTGTGCTCGATTCAAGGCTTCGCCATTAACCAGGTTCGCTTGATGGCAATCGTGCACTATGGACTTGATGGTTGCGACTAACTGAGCTAGTTCAGGGTTCTCGGTCAGTTCTGAGATATTGGTATGGGCTGCGATTCGTTGATCGGTTGACCTTAGTTGCTCAACTAGGACCACTTTTTCTTTGGCGATTCTCTCAATATCGTTTGATTGTCGGCTCGTGATCGCGGTTTTCTCTGAACTTAATAATTCAGATAAGGCTTTGGCATTTTGAAGTTGAAAATTAACTAAATCTGCTAGTGCCGCCATAACGTAAACCTATTCATAACCTCGTGTGCTTTAAGGCAATCACTTTAATCAAAAGTGATAGTTGGCTTAAAGACCTTTTAATTCATCTTCGAACTTGATCATATTGTCTGCCAGTTTTTCTGGATCGACAGTGTATGAACCGTTCGCAATCGCTTCTTTGATCGCCGCAACTTTTACAGAGTCAAAACTCGGTTGTGCCGCCATATCTTGGTGGAGTTGACCAATGGCTTTGCCTTGTTGGCTAAGCGAAACCGCATCTTTGCTTGCTGGTGATTTAGTTGATACATCAGAGCGTGATGCCTCAGAGCTAGAATCAGAGCGTACTGCTGATCGGTTGGGGGTCGTTAGGGTTTGCCCTGAACGAATATTATCAATGCCTGCCATAGTTAAGCCTTTTTCTTCAAAAATGGGAACCTGTACAGTCATTATCGACCATGGGTTCGAATACTTTAGCAATTTTTAGCTCAATAGTCGAAAAGGGACAAAACACTGTAGCCGTTATATTTGGCGTTAAGAGTGGAGAGCAAAATGGCTAACGATACCGTCAATTTAGAAGTAGAGAGTTAAAAGTAAACCGTGACTTCAGACATGCTGGTAACAATACCTTCAATTATACGTTGTGATTTATCATTTTTCACTCTTACTTGATCGCCCATTGAGCCATCCGTAAGTGCAGTACCTTTAGTGGTAATGGTCATGCCACCTTTAACTGCCTGTATGATAACCTTCTCATTTCGGCAAACGACACAAATATCGCCTCTTTCAACGACATCACCCGGTCTTAGGTTCTTTTTTACTTTGGCACCGATAACCTGTTGTGGGTTGGTGAAACCTTGGCGGCGAAATTTGTTAAGAGAAATCATGTCGGTAGTCACATCGTATTGACCGACAATCTCGCCTCTTGCAATTGAGCGCGTGGTGGTGACGAGTGGGACTGACATTGATAAGCGTACGGGCACATAAACTCGCCACTCGTCAGGAATGCATTGCACTAAAACCGTAATGCTACTGCGGGTATTGGTGGTGGTTGATGCGCTAGTTTCAAGCGGCACTGGACAGTCTGTTGCTTTAATTCTTGAGTCAACATTTGCTGAATTAACAAAGAGTTCGCCGCCTTGTGGCTGCTCAACCGTATCATGGATGTGTTGCTCGGCCGCAGACTGAATCATTTCAATTTGCTCTGGAGTCGCAGCTTGCACAAAAAAACTAAACAATATTGATAAAATGCCGATAAACTTAGCGACAGTTTTAAAAGTAGCTCTACACATTGCTATGGAAAGAGGTGGCAAATTTATTTTATAATATGTCATTCCGTTTCTCTGGTGGTTCGTAGCCTGCAGTAGACTAACACTTTTTATACAAAAAAGTTTGATATGGAGATGAGCTCATGACGGGTATTCTTGATTCGGTGAATCAGCGTACGCAACTCGTCGGTCAAAACCGATTAGAATTACTAACCTTTCGCCTAATGGGGCGTCAGCGCTACGGCATTAATGTCTTTAAAGTAAAAGAAGTGCTTCAATGCCCTAAGTTGACAAAGATGCCAAACTTGAACCCACTGGTTAAAGGTGTAGCACACATTCGTGGCCAAACGATCTCTGTTATCGATTTGAGCTTAGCGATTGGTGGCCGTCCTACAACGGATGTTGAAAAGTGTTTTGTGGTTATTTCTGAGTTTAACCGAACTATTCAAGGTTTCTTGGTCAGTTCAGTAGAGCGCATTATTAACATGCACTGGGAGTCAATTCTTCCGCCGCCGGATGGCGCTGGTCGAGCGAACTACCTGACAGCGGTAACTAATATCGATAATGAATTAGTTGAAATTCTTGATGTTGAAAAAATTCTTGCTGAAATTTCGCCTGTTGATGAAACAATGGACAGCAGAATTGCTGAAGAAATCGCAGAAGTAGAACAAGAGAAAGAATTGGTTCGCCGTATCTTGATTGCTGATGATTCAACTGTTGCTCGTAAGCAAGTTCAACGCGCCATTGAATCGATCGGATTTGAGGTTATCGCGGTGAAAGATGGTAAAGAAGCCTATGAAAAGCTGGTGCAAATGTCATCAGAGGGTAGTATTTACGATCAAATTTCATTAGTGATCTCGGATATCGAAATGCCAGAGATGGATGGATACACGCTGACTGCTGAGATTCGTCGTCACGCCGAACTTAAAGATTTATACGTAATTTTACACTCATCCTTGAGTGGTGTATTTAACCAGGCCATGGTTGAGCGTGTTGGGGCGAACTCCTTCATTGCAAAATTCAACCCTGATGAGCTTGGGGCAGCGGTTAAAGCTGCGTTAACTAACTAAAAGAGACATTAATGACTGCTATAACAATAAGTGATCAAGAGTATCGCGATTTCAGCCGTTTTTTAGAATCTCAATGTGGCATTGTATTAGGTGACAGCAAGCAATATTTAGTGCGCAGTCGTTTAAGCCCATTAGTAACGAAGTTTAAGTTAGCTTCGTTATCTGATTTGTTGAGAGATGTAGTAACTGGTCGAAACCGTGAGTTGAGAGTGGCAGCTGTCGATGCCATGACGACGAACGAGACACTTTGGTTCCGAGATACTTACCCGTTTGCTGTACTTGCGGATAAGCTACTACCGGAAATAGCGGCAAATAAACGACCTATTAAGATTTGGTCTGCAGCAAGCTCTTCAGGCCAAGAAGCATACTCAATGGCAATGACGATTCTTGAGACTCAAGCTCGCAAGCCGGGTATGTTGCCAAATGTATCGATTACCGCAACCGACATCTCTGCAAGTATGTTGGATATGTGCCGCACAGGCGCATACGACAACCTTGCATTGGGACGTGGACTTTCTCCTGAGCGCCGTCGTACTTTCTTTGAAGATGCGGGCGATGGTCGTATGAAAGTCAAAGACAACGTTAAGCGCATGGTGAACTTCCGTCCACAAAACTTGATGGACAGTTATGCGTTATTAGGTAAGTTCGACATCATTTTCTGTCGTAATGTATTGATTTATTTTTCGCCAGACATGAAGTCAAAGGTACTTAACCAGATGGCAAACAGCCTCAATCCTGGTGGTTACTTGTTGTTGGGTGCATCTGAATCGTTAACAGGCTTAACGGATCGTTTTGAAATGGTTCGCTGTAATCCAGGCATCATCTACAAATTAAAGTAATGAGTGGCACCAGTATTAGGTGTAACGTTACTGTCTAACTTCAAAACCCAGCCAAGTGCTGGGTTTTCTTTTTCCGGCTTAACCTATATCTTTAAGTCAGAGTGACATTCCAACCCACTCTATTTTTGGCTTGTATATTGCAAGTTTACCTACGAGTAACCTGTAAAAGTAATGGTCGGCCACTTTGTTTTAAAAGTTGGTATATATATTGCTTTGGTTATCTCATAACAGTCAGTTCTTGAGTTGAGGTTTACATGGCTATTTCTTTTGATAATGCTTTAGGCATTCACCAGCACACAGTTGGTGTACGTGAGCGTAACGCTGAGGTGCTTTCCACCAATATCGCGCAAGCGAACACGCCTGGGTATAAAGCAAAGGGACTAGATTTTAAGAAATCACTGCAAGCGGCAAGTTCTGGGGCAAGCATTGGTCTTAGCCGTACAGATGGTCGGCACATTTCTGCCTCAACAACGGTGAACGGGGAAACGAAGTATCGAATTCCTACCCAACCTGATACAGGAGATGGCAATACGGTTGATTTGGATTTGGAAAGAAACCTTTTCATGCAAAACCAAATTAGGCATCAAGCCTCTCTCGACTTCTTAGGAAGTAAGTTCAAGAATTTAACTAAAGCGATTAAAGGGGAATAATTAGATGAGCTTATTTAATGTATTCAATGTGACCGGTTCTGCGATGAGTGCTGAATCTGTTCGTCTAAATACGACCTCGAGCAACCTTGCGAACGCAGACAGTGTAAGTAGTTCTGCTGAAGAAACTTACAAAGCTCGTCACGCAGTGTTTGGCGCTGAGTTAAATAAAGCACGCAATAGTGGTCACACTGTGCCGGTGAAAGTATTAGGTATTGTGGAAAGCGATAAGCCGCTTAGTGCGGAGTACAACCCAGATCACCCACTAGCGAACAACGAAGGCTATATCTACAAGCCTAACGTGAACGTTATGGAAGAAATGGCAAACATGATTTCGGCATCACGTGCGTACCAAACGAACGTACAGGTTGCTGACTCGAGTAAACAAATGCTGCTGCGTACGCTGCAGATGGGTCAATAAGGATAAGGAGGTAGCATATGGCTGGAATCAACAACAATGTTGGTCAAAGCGGCTTGTCCTATGTTGACCAGCTGAAGAGTCTTCAAGATGGCGCTAAGAAGCCCGACGAAACAACAGGTAAGCAGGATCTTAAACAAGAAGATTTCTTATCTCTGTTGACTAAGCAACTTGCACAACAAGACCCTTTTAAGCCGGTTAGCAATGACCAGATGATTGCGCAAATGGCTTCATTTGCGACCGTAGATGGCATTGGTAAAATGAATACACAGTTTGAAAGCTTGAATTCATCAATGACTTCTAACCAAGCGCTTCAGGCCTCTTCTTTAGTAGGTCGTGATGTATTGGTTCCTGGTGCGGCAGGTGTGAAACCCGGTGATGGCGGTATGGCGGCAATGGTTAAGCTCCCTCAAGCCATGGACAATGTAATGGTCCGTGTTGAGAACGAAGTTGGTCAGTTGGTTCGTACATTTGATATCGGTTCTAAACCATCAGGTGACACGCGTGTTGAATGGGACGGAAAAGACGAAGACGGTAACCCATTGCCGGCTGGTAAATACAACGTTAAAGCGTCGGGTTTACTGGATGGCGAGAACACAGAGTTCCAAGTTTCCAGTTATGCGAACGTGAACAGTGTGCTTCTTGGTAAGGGTGATGGCAACGTACTACTCAATCTGGCTGGTTTTACATCGCCAGTACGACTTGCTGAAGTACTAGAAGTTGGTAAAGCGTAACTCTTTAAAAGAGTGATTATGCTAGCTAGAGAGATTAGGAGAATATTGGAATGTCATATGTAGCTTTGAGCGGCCTATCCGCTGCACAATTAGATCTGAATACAACCAGTAACAATATTGCGAATGCAAACACGTTTGGCTTTAAAGAGTCTCGAGCAGAGTTCGGCGATGTGTATTCAAGCTCGTTGTTTACTAACGGAAAGACTACCCCTGGTGGTGGTGCTCAAGCAAATAAAGTTGCGCAACAGTTTCACGAAGGTTCAAGTATTTATACAAATAACCCAATGGACTTACGTGTCAGTGGTACAGGTTTTTTTGCAGTATCGAAAGACCGCATGGTGCCAGAGATCAACGAACTAACGCGTAACGGAGCTTTTCACTTAAATAAAGACAACTTCATGGTAACCTCGAATGATGAATTTCTTTTAGGTTACGATGTTGACCCAAACTCGGGTGAAGTTCTTTCTTACGCGCCAAAGCCTCTCGACATTCCTGCTGAGTTTGGTAAGCCAAAACAGACAGAAAACATTGAAGTAGGAGTTAACCTTCCTGCAAATGGTGATCTTAAAGACCCGGCTGCATTTAACTACCAAGATTCTGACACTTATAATCGAGCAACGTCTTCGACGGTATACGATTCTATGGGTCAGTCTTACAAGTTAACGACTTACTACCTCAAAGATCAGACTCAACCAAACACTTGGCAGACGTACTACACCATGTCAGATGAGAACGGTGAAAAGCCGGTCAACATTACTGGTGGTGATGCGACGAATGCACAAGGTCATGTTGGTCACACAATGAAGTTCAACAACGACGGTACGTTAGCAAGCCTGAACAATGGTCAGCCGATTAACTCGGAACCACTTGGTGCTGGCGCGAACCCAATTGACTTGAACGGTGCTGATCCAACTCAAGTGCTTAAGTTTGGTCTGGATTCTTCAACTCAGTTTGCTGCTCCGTTTGAATTGACTAAGTTTGATGAAGATGGTGCAACAACAGGTTTCTTAACAAAAATCGATTTCGATGAGTACGGCAGTGTTCTGGGTACTTACTCAAATGGTGAAAACGTGATGCTTGGCCGTGTAGGCTTGGTTCGCGTACCCAATGAGCAAGGTCTAGATAAGAAAGGCGGCACTCAGTGGGATTCTACTAATGACTCAGGTTCTAAAATCTGGGGTGAATCGAACAAAGGTTCATTTGGTAGCATCAACAACGGTTCGCTAGAGCAGTCGAACATCGATATGACTCAAGAATTGGTTGATTTGATTTCTGCTCAACGTAACTTCCAAGCGAACTCACGTTCTCTAGAAGTACACAACCAACTGCAACAGAATATTCTTCAGATTCGTTAATCGTTTCGAGCGTTTGAATCATCTGTGAATACCCAATTCAATGTTATTGAATTGGGTATTGTTGGTGAATTTAAATATGGCTGTTTGTCTTCTTATTTGCCGCCCCTATTGCCGCACGGTAATGCCACTGGCAATAACTCCTCCTCAATGATCCTTTAATGATCACCCCTCTTTGTTTGTTTCCTATTTAAATTATTGATAAATAACAGTTAAAAATATTGGCACAGTGTTTGCTTTATAAGCTTTAGAAGATGATTTTTTGGAGCAAAATTATGGATCGCGCACTGTTTCTTGCCATGAGTGGCGCAAAGCAAAATATGCAGGCTTTGCAGCTACGTGCAAACAACCTTGCCAACGTTAGTACAACGGGTTTCCGTGCCGATTTAGCACAAGCACGTTCAATGCAAGCGTATGGTGAAGGCATGCCTACTCGTGTTTTCAGCATGACAGAACGTCCGGGTCATAATTTCGCACAAGGTAGTGTGGTCACTACTGGTCGCGATCTCGATGTCACGATACAAGGTGATGGCTGGATTTCGGTAATGGACAACACTGGCCGTGAAGGTTTAACACGTAACGGTAACCTAAAGGTTGACCAAAACGGTTTGCTAACTAACGCAAGCGGCCATTTGGTGTTAGGCGAGAATGACGCACCCATCACGTTACCTATTCCTATTAGTAAAGTAGAAATCGGCACAGACGGTACTATTTCGGTGATTCCTCAAGGCGCTCCAGCTGAAGAATTAGCGATTGTCGACCGAATCAAACTTGTGCGTCCAGATAATCAAAGCTTATTTAAAGATACGAATGGTCTATTCCGTTCGAAAAACCCAGATCAGGCATACGAAGCAGATGCAGCGGTAACGTTGCTAAAAGGTGCCATTGAAGGCAGTAACGTAAATGCTGTCGGTGAGATGACCAGCCTAATTGACTTACAACGTCAATTCGAAATGCAGGTCAAGATGATGAGCACTGCAGAGGAAATGGACAAGTCGTCTGATTCACTGCTTCGTATGAGCTAATAGAATTTAAAGGAATTTGCTATGCATCCAGCATTATGGGTAAGTAAAACAGGCTTAGACGCCCAACAAACCAATATCTCAACCATTTCAAACAACCTTGCCAACGCCTCAACCATTGGCTTTAAAAAGAGTCGTGCGGTATTTGAAGATTTGTTCTATCAGAACATCAATCAGCCGGGTGGCCAATCGTCGCAGAATACCGAGCTGCCAAGTGGTTTGATGTTGGGTGCCGGTTCTAAAGTCGTGGCAACTCAAAAAGTTCACACCCACGGTAACGCACAAACGACATCGAACAGCCTAGATATGATGATCGAAGGTGACGGCTTCTTCCAAGTTGAAATGCCAGACGGTGAGACAGGCTATAGCCGAAATGGTCAGTTCACGCTGAACGGTGAAGGCGCAATCGTAACCTCAGGTCAAGGTTATGCTCTACAGCCAGAAATCGTGATTCCAGAAGATGCGATCTCGGTGACGGTTGGTAACGATGGTGAAGTATCAGTTCGCCTACGTGGTGAGCAAAACAACGTCGTGGTTGGCCAAATCACCATTACTGACTTCGTAAACCCAGGTGGTTTAGAGCCTGTAGGTCAAAACCTTTATTTACCAACGGGAGCAAGTGGCGATCCGCAAGAGGGCGTTCCGGGCTTTGATGGTTTGGGTAACATCCGTCAGTCGATGTTAGAAACATCGAACGTAAACGTAACCGAAGAGCTGGTTAATATGATTGAAGCTCAACGTGTTTACGAAATGAACTCGAAAGTTATCTCGTCGGTAGACAAGATGATGAGCTTTGTTAACCAACAGCTGTAATTGGTTTATTTGCCGTTTACGTACTTATTCATAATTAATAGATCTGCTTCTAGTCATTGATCTATTTACCATTGCCTGCTGAGAGTATATCGCCATGAAACGTATTTTTTGTTTAGTTTTGTTAGCTTCTATGACCGGGTGTACTGTGTTGGATCCGATCGAGACTCCGGCACAAGAAAACGCAACCACAGTGGTTGATGCGGTAGAAGGCGATAAGTCGGCTGATGAAAGCTCAGGCATTATCGATACACTTCGTGGTAGAACAGACCCAATTGCAGGCGATCCTGCATGGGCGCCGATCAATCCAAAAGAAAAACCAGAGCATTACGCAGCGGCAACAGGTTCACTGTTCAATATCAACCATATTGGCAGTATGTACGATGATTCAAAGCCTCGCGGCATTGGTGATATTATTACCGTTGCGTTAGATGAAAATACTCGAGCGACCAAAAAAGCTAATGCTGACATGTCTAAGTCTAACGATGCATCGATGGAGCCTTTGGCTGTTGGCGGCCAAGAGTTGACTATTGACAAGTACAACTTCTCTTATGATCTGAGCAATACCAACACCTTTGCTGGTGATGCATCAGCCAACCAAAGTAACAGCATTAGTGGCTACATTACCGTTGAAGTCATCGAAGTATTAGCCAATGGAAATCTAGTGGTTCGTGGTGAAAAGTGGATGACACTGAATACAGGTGATGAGTATATCCGCCTAAGTGGTACTATCCGCCCTGACGATATAGATTTCGAAAATACCATCGCTTCAAACCGTGTTTCTAACGCACGAATTCAGTACTCAGGGACTGGAGTGCAAAAAGATATGCAAGAGCCTGGATTCTTGGCACGATTCTTTAATGTATCACTGTAGAGCTTGAGAGGATGTCGGCTTACTGACAGCCTTTACCACTCGGCCATATTTAGCTAAGTTCTTGTAAATTAAATTATTATAATTACATAGCTACTATAAATTGAAAGCAATACAGACAGGTTACTCAATGAAAAAACTAACACTCGTACTACTTGGCATGCTATTTCTTGCCACCAGTGCCCATGCTGCACGTATTAAAGATGTGGCAAAAGTGGCGGGTGTTCGTAGTAACCAACTTGTCGGTTATGGTTTGGTCACGGGCTTGCCGGGTACAGGTGAGACAACTCCCTTTACTGATCAAACGTTTAACGCAATGCTGCAAAATTTTGGCATCCAATTGCCGCCCGGCACTAAGCCAAAAACCAAAAACGTAGCGGCAGTAATTGTTACCGCTGAATTGCCAGCCTTCTCTAAGCAAGGTCAGGAAGTTGATGTAACGGTGTCTTCTATAGGTTCAGCAAAAAGCCTTCGTGGTGGTACCTTACTGCAGACTTTCCTGAAAGGTCTAGACGGTCAAGTGTACGCGGTAGCACAAGGTAACTTGGTGGTGAGTGGCTTTAGTGCTCAAGGTAATGATGGTTCTAAGATTGTCGGTAACAATCCTAATGTCGGCATCATCTCTAGCGGCGCGACGGTCGAACAAGAAATCCCAACGCCATTCGGTCGTGGTGACTACATCACGTTCAACCTAATCCAATCAGATTTCACAACGGCGCAGCGCTTAGCTGATGCAGTTAATAATTTTCTAGGCCCACAAATGGCTTCAGCGGTTGATGCGACTTCAGTAAAGGTTCGCGCACCACGTGAAATCAGCCAGCGTGTGGCTTTCTTATCGGCAATCGAAAACATCGAGTTCGATCCTGCAGAGGGTTCAGCAAAAATCATTGTTAACTCTCGTACTGGTACGATTGTGGTTGGTAAACATGTTCGCTTAAAAGCGGCAGCGGTAACACACGGTGGTATGACGGTAGCAATCAAAGAAAACCTCAACGTGAGCCAACCGAATGCATTTTCTGGTGGTCAAACCGTAGTGGTTCCTGATTCTGATATCGAAGTCACAGAAGCCGATGGCAAGATGTTCAAGTTTGAACCGGGTCTAACGCTGGATGATTTGGTTCGTGCAGTCAATGAAGTGGGCGCAGCGCCTTCTGATTTAATGGCAATCCTTCAAGCACTGAAACAAGCTGGTGCAATTGAAGGTCAATTGATCATTATCTAAGGAATAAAGCATGATTAAGAATAACAATGACATCGGCTTTATTCACGATATCGGTAGCTTAGATCGTCTTCGTCAACAAGCAGTAAATGGTGAAGAAGGCAGCGAAAAAGAGGCACTAACTGCTGCGGCAAAACAGTTTGAATCGATTTTCACTTCGATGCTGTTTAAGTCGATGCGTGATGCGAACTCTAGCTTTAAGTCGGATATGCTGAACAGCCAGAACGAGCAGTTTTATCGTCAGATGCAAGATGACCAAATGGCGAGTGAGTTGAGTGCTTCAGGTTCATTAGGCCTTGCGGACATGATCGTTGCTCAGTTAAGCGCCGGTCAAGCAAGCGATGCGACAGAAGATAAGGTTCGTAGTGAAGGTTTTGATACTTCACTGCAAAGACCTCAGTATTCAGGCCGTTCAGAAGACAGAGTATCTGAAGTTCAACCTGCTTCCGCTGTTAAACAACCAGTATCCTTCGATTCTCCAGAGTCGTTTGTTACCTCAATGAAGCCTTACGCTGAAAAAGCGGCGAGTGCACTTGGTGTGGATTCATCTCTGCTATTGGCACAAGCGGCACTTGAAACAGGTTGGGGTTCTAAAATGGTTAAGAACTCTTTGGGGAACAGCAATAACTTATTCAACATCAAAGCAGATAGAAGTTGGAAGGGCGATAAGGTTGCTACGCAAACTTTAGAGTTCCATGGCAAAACTGCCGTTAAAGAATTGGCATCTTTCCGTTCTTACTCAAACTTTGAAGACAGCTTTAATGATTACGTGAAGTTCTTGAACGAAAATCCAAGATACGAAACGGCATTACAGCATCAAGGCAATTCAGAGAACTTTATCAAAGGCATCCATCAAGCTGGTTACGCAACTGACCCTAACTATGCAGACAAGGTGTTGCGCGTTAAAGCTAAAATCGATGAGATGAATTAGCCCCATCAATTAACAATGAGAGCTTGCCATGGCAGGCTCTTCTCTTATCCGCTCCTTCATATCTGGCCCTATTGTTTTTAGTTATTTCCTTACACTTCAATAAATTATGGTCTTTTAATCTTTCATTGTCTCTATTGGCACATATATTGCTTATTATCTTGGTAATATGCTGTTGTAGTTAATCAGTTCAACCTGATTTTATTAAGTTTTTTGGGGGCATTATGGCGTCGGATCTTCTGAATGTAGGGGCACAAAGTGTTCTTACGGCTCAGAGACAGCTAAACACCACAGGTCATAACATTTCTAACGCCAACACAGAGGGCTATAGCCGTCAGTCTGTGATTCAAGGTGTGAATGACCCGCGCCAGTACGGTGGGCAATCCTACGGTATGGGTGTTCATGTGGAAAATGTTCGCCGCTCTTGGGATCAGTTTGCCGTTAAAGAACTTAACTTATCGACAACCAATGCCGCTAACAAAGGCGATACCGAAGCCAACCTCGATATGTTGTCGAGCATGTTGTCATCGGTTGCTTCAAAGAAGATCCCAGAAAACCTCAATGAATGGTTTGATTCTGTTAAAACTCTCGCCGATACCCCGAATGATGTGGGTGCGCGTAAAGTCGTTTTAGAGAAAGCAGGGCTTGTCACTAAAACCTTGAATGAATTTCATGAAACGGTACGTCAACAGTCTGATTCAACGAACAAAAAATTAGAAGTCGGCATTGAACGAGTAAACCAAATTGCGGTTGAGATTCGTGATGTTCAGCGTCTGATGATGCGAACGCCAGGGCCTCATAATGATTTACGAGACCAACACGAAAAGCTGATCAATGAGCTATCTGGTTACACCAAAGTGACGGTAACGCCGCGCTCGAATGCGGAAGGTTTTAACGTCCATATTGGTAATGGTCATACCTTGGTTTCTGGTAGTGAAGCAAGTCAACTGAAGTTGGTTGATGGCCTACCTGATACGCATCAGCGCCGACTAGCGATAGTTGAAGGTAAGTCTTTGAAGCCGATTACCAGCAATGATATCGATGGAAAAATCGGTGCCATGCTCGATATGCGAGACGAACATATCCCTGACATCATGGATGAATTAGGACGTTTGGCGACGGCTTTCTCTGAGAAAGTAAACTCACTTCAATCACAAGGTTTGGATCTCAATGGCAACGTTGGCCAAGATATCTTCACCGATGTGAACTCTGAGCGGGTGGCTAAATCACGCGTGACGGCTGGTAGCCAATCAAAGGCAGACGTAGCGGTATATATTGATGACACCTCTGCCTTAAAAGGCGGCGAGTATGGCCTTAAGTATGACGGCAGTGACTATGTCGTGACCAAGCCTGACGGCGAAACGGTCAAAGTCAGCACCAATTCAACAGGTAATGCTTTTTATCTAGATGGTATGCGAGTCGAAGTTCGAAACCCGCCGGAATTGGGTGAGAAACTGTTACTGCGCCCAACTCGTAACTTTGCTGCTCAGATTCAGATGGAAACCAAAGACCCTAGAGATATTGCCGCACAAAGTTATGAGGCATCGACCACGTTCGCGAAAGGCTCGGCGGGGTTCAAGATCCTAGCGGCCGGTCAATTGCGTGAGTTTGAAGTGATTGTTTCACCAAAAGGTGAGCAGTTTGCCGTGACTGATCCGAAAGGCAATATTTTAATGCAACCGCAGCCGTACCCACCTGAAGGGCCGGTTACGATTAATGGCACGACTTTCGAGTTGACCTCTGGCGCGGTGGCAAACGATAAATTTACGGCAAACCTTGTCCCATCAGAGGGTGACAACGGTAACTTGCGTAAGCTGCAAGATCTCCAAACCGGTAAGATCTTGAATGATGGTGAGTCTACGATTTTAGACCTTTACCACAACTTGAATACCAACACGGGCCTGAAAGCGTCGACGGCAAATCGCTTAAGCGATATTGCCACCTTAGAAAAGGAATCCGCTCAGGAACGTATTGCTTCAGTGTCGGGGGTTAACCTCGATGAAGAAGCGGCAAATATGATGAAATTTCAGCAAGCGTACATGGCTTCTTCACGCATCATGCAAGCAGCTAATGATACGTTCAATACTATTTTGGCTCTGAGGTAGGAAGTATAAATGTTGAATCGTATTTCTAGCTTCCACAACTACCAATCTGTTCAGAACGACTTGCGCCGTCAAGAAAACAAAATACATCACAACCAAGCACAACTTGCTTCTGGCAAGAAGTTACAGTCGCCAAGTGATGATCCTTTGGCGACCCACTATTTACAAAATATTGGTCAGCAATCAGAGCAGCTTAAGCAATATAGTGATGCAATCGTATTAGTTCGTAATCGATTGGAGCATCATGAGGTATTGATCTCCAACACCGAAGGCTTTGCTGATGAAGCAAAACGAACCGTGATGGAAATGATTAACGGTGCGCTTTCTCCAGAGGACCGTTTAGCGAAAAAGCGCGAGCTCCAAGAGTTATCGAATAACTTTTTGCATTTAGCTAACTCTCAAGATGAGTCGGGTAACTACACGTTTGCGGGTACTAAACCGAAGAATCAACCCTTCTTTAGAGATAACCAAGGCAACGTCAGTTATCAGGGCGATGACTATCAGCGAAAAATGCGTGTAGCGAGTAGTTTCGAGATGGCGATGAATGATCCAGGCAGCAAGTTATTTATGGAAATAGATAACCCGTTTGGTGATTACGAACCTCAGTACGAGCTTGAACCCGCGTCTGAATTGCTTTTGGAACGTGCGACGAACTCAGCTGACGATGGGTCAACGTATAAAGTCACTTTTGTTGATATGCAGACAGGAAATTATGCTTACCAACTTGAAAAGGATGGTGCAGTGGTTGCCGCTGAAGACTTTGATCCCTCTACTGGCATTGTCTACGAAGGGTTGAATATTCAAATAAAAGGTCAGATCACCAAAGGCGATTCGATCACGTTAGAGCCAAGAGAGACATTCTCTATCTTTGATACGTTCAAAGAGGCGTCTGAACAGGCTGAAAACCCGGTATCAGATGCTTCAGCCACTGCGAAATTACATCAAGTGACTGAAGAATTTCATGCTGCGTTTATTCATCTAACGAAGGCTAGAACCGATGTCGGT
The DNA here is from genome assembly GCF_024347435.1 of Vibrio cyclitrophicus. Classification (NCBI taxonomy): domain Bacteria; kingdom Pseudomonadati; phylum Pseudomonadota; class Gammaproteobacteria; order Vibrionales; family Vibrionaceae; genus Vibrio; species Vibrio cyclitrophicus. The sequence goes on along the minus strand of NZ_AP025480.1, from coordinate 2,427,429 downwards.
GCACGCTTGAGCACATTGGATATTCAAGAGCAGCAACATGAAGATTTTAAGTTGTCTTTAGCGAAAGCGAAAAGCAACTTTGAAGACTTGGATTATTCGAAAGCCATTATTGAATTTAATGAGAACTCTCGAGCACTCCAAGCTTCACAACAAGCGTTTGGTAAAACAAAAGACCTAACCTTGTTTAACTATATTTAACGACCAATCGGTATTGAATGACCAATAGGTATTTAGTGATGAATCAAGGTTCATCATTGAAGTCGATTCTTTGCCTTATGTGCTATGCCATAAGTGCGAATCACTTCAACGTTTGCCGTTTTTTTATACAGAATACAATGTGTTCGATATAAGCGGCAAAAAGCGGCAATGAGCGAAGGAGTTCAACTCACTATTTCGCTCTAGTAGTATAATATCGAGCCAGATTTATCTCTAACTTATTGATTTTAATGTTTTATAAAAATAATCAATAGAATATTAAACTTGGCATACAACTTGTATCTGTATTTGTCATAAATGATTTATACAGTTCTTAATCCTTGAATAAGGTTTAACGAGTAATACACGGTCAGTGCTTATCCATATGAGAGTAAAGCTGGCCGCTTCGCAGAAAGTTTGCGAACTCATAAGGAGAGCAAAATGGCTATCAATGTAAGCACTAACGTATCTGCTATGACAGCACAGCGTTACCTGAATAAAGCGTCTAATGACTTAGCGACTTCTATGGAGCGCTTGTCATCAGGTCATAAAATTAATAGCGCAAAAGACGATGCAGCGGGTTTGCAAATCTCTAACCGCTTAACAGCGCAGTCTCGTGGCCTTGATGTGGCAATGCGTAATGCCAATGATGGTATTTCGATTGCTCAGACCGCTGAAGGTGCGATGAACGAATCAACGAACATATTACAACGTATGCGTGATTTGGCGATTCAATCATCAAACGGCACTAACTCGCCGGCAGAACGTACCGCGCTAAACGAAGAGTCAATGGCACTTCAAGATGAGCTTAACCGTATTGCGGAGACAACGTCGTTTGGCGGACGTCGTTTGTTGAATGGATCATTTGGTGAAGCATCATTCCAGATAGGTTCTAGCTCCGGTGAAGCGATGATTATGGGATTAACCAGTGTTCGTGCTGATGATTTCCGTATGGGTGGTACTACGTTCGATTCAGAAAACGCGAAAGACAAAGATTGGCAGGTGCCACCGACAGCAAGCGATCTTAAGTTCGAATTCAGAACCAAAGATGGTGAAGACATCGTTCTAGATATTAACACCAAAGCGGGTGACGATATCGAAGAACTCGCCACTTACATTAATGGTCAATCTGATTTGCTGAACGCATCGGTTACTGACGAAGGCCGTCTACAGCTATTCGTTGCTGAACCTGATCTTGAAGGTGCAATGTCGATCTCTGGTGGTCTAGCATCTGAACTAGGCATTAAGAGTGAAGGCCGCCCTACATCAGTTCAAGACATTAGCTTAATGACTGTTGCTGGTTCACAGAACGCAATCAGCGTGATTGATTCAGCAATGAAGTATGTAGATTCACAACGTGCTGATTTGGGTGCGAAACAGAACCGTCTAAGCCACAGTATTAACAACTTGGCGAATGTTCAAGAGAATGTAGACGCTTCTAACAGTCGAATCAAAGATACGGACTTTGCGAAAGAGACGACGCAAATGACCAAATCACAAATTCTGCAACAAGCAGGTACTTCTATACTTGCTCAAGCAAAACAGTTGCCTAACTCTGCAATGACACTATTGCAATAGTTATTGGTTGAACTTGCTGCTCGTGTTCAGACGTGAGCCATGCAGCAAGGGAAACTGGCAAGCATACTTACTATTGAATGTTTAGCTCTCTCATCTCTCACCTGCTATCCATTTTTACAGTAAGAATGCAACGGCAAGTCGGAAATGTGTTCATTTCTCGATGATCTCCACACAGGCTCTGACGCGCCAACTAGCCCCGGTTCTCTCAAAGGAAAAGGGGCTTTTTCCTTTCTGTCTTCCCACTATTTTTCTAGACTTAGTTTTCTGATCAGTACTTCTTCGATTTAACCAACTCGTTTTACCTCAAATAACCCTCTTTGCGACACAAGATCGACGTTGGTCTGAGATCTTTGGTGATTGTTCATTTCTCTACGTTGAGTAGTTCAAATAGTAATTAGTGTGTTTTTTGAACGTTTTTAGATCTTTTCTCTGTTGAAGTCTTCCGCTGCTTTAGAAAATAATAAATATTAAGTTACTGATAAATAATGGTTTAATATTTTTTTTGTGGTTTTCTAAAAGTTTTTCTAAAGCTTCTGTATTTCGAGCCGTTATTAAAAGTAACTTTGAGAGAACTACTTGGTTTTCCGAGACGTCGGAAACCGCTATACCGGAAAATCAATTGGAGAAATCACCATGGCAGTGAATGTAAATACCAACGTTTCAGCGATGACAGCGCAACGTTACCTAAACAATGCTAACAGCGCACAACAAACATCAATGGAGCGCCTAGCTTCAGGCTCTAAAATCAACAGCGCAAAAGATGACGCTGCGGGCCTACAAATCTCTAACCGTTTGAACGTTCAGAGCCGCGGCCTTGATGTTGCTGTTCGTAACGCGAACGACGGTATCTCTATTGCACAAACTGCTGAAGGTGCAATGAATGAGACGACGAACATCCTGCAACGTATGCGTGATTTGTCTCTACAATCTTCAAATGGCTCAAACTCAAAATCTGAGCGTGTAGCGATTCAAGAAGAAGTAACAGCACTAAACGACGAACTAAACCGTATCGCAGAAACCACGTCTTTTGGTGGTAACAAACTGCTTAACGGTACTCACGGTACTAAATCATTCCAAATCGGTGCGGATAACGGTGAAGCGGTAATGCTTCAACTGAAAGACATGCGTTCTGATAACGCTCAGATGGGTGGTAAGAGCTACCAAACTGAGAACGCGAAAGATAAAGACTGGAACGTTCAAGCGGGTTCTAACGACCTGAAACTATCGTTCACCGACAACTTCGGCCAAGCGCAAGAAATCGACATCAACGCAAAAGCGGGTGACGATATCGAAGAGCTAGCAACGTACATCAACGGTCAACAAGATTCTGTGAAAGCGTCTGTAACTGAAGACGGTAAGCTACAAATGTTTACTGGTAACAACAAAGTTGAAGGCGAAGTGGCGTTCTCAGGTAGCCTAGCGGGTGAGCTTGGCATGCAACCTGGCAAAGACGTAACGGTTGATACTATCGACGTAACGTCAGTGGGCGGCGCACAAGAGTCTGTAGCAGTAATTGATGCGGCACTTAAGTACGTAGATAGCCACCGTGCTGAACTGGGTGCTTTCCAAAATCGTTTCGACCACGCGATCAGCAACTTAGACAACATTAACGAGAACGTTAACGCATCTAAGAGCCGTATTAAAGATACCGATTTCGCGAAAGAAACGACTCAGATGACTAAGTCTCAGATCCTTTCTCAAGCTTCAAGCTCGATTCTTGCTCAAGCGAAGCAAGCGCCGAACTCGGCACTTAGCCTACTCGGTTAATCGATTGAAAGGCCACGTTGACCCATGACCCAATGCGTTAACGTTTGGTTTCCACAAATTAGCTCGTGGTGAGAGATGAGCGCTAAACAGACCCAGCTTCGGCTGGGTTTTTTATTGCCTGTTATTTGGGAGAAGTGCGCTGTCGGTGAACAGGAGTAAAAGCGAGATTCCCTATCACGTTCGTTCCTCACTGTAGGGAATGACGGGGATAGAGTGATGATGATTTCACAGCATTGCGAGATGAGCACTGTTGGCCGAGTGCATAATGTTTCAGTTTGAACAAAGGTATTTGTCGTCATTCCAGAACCGAGTAGAACGAGGTATCAGGAATCTGTTTTTTAATTGAAGCGTTGTTCAATATCTCACTTACCACAGTGACCAATGACGAGTGGTTCATAAATTAATGGGACATCTGCCGTCATCCTAGAATCGAGTAGAACGAGATATCAGGGATCTGCTTTGGTTTTTATGTGCAAATCGACACTTATAAATGAGCGAAGATACGAAACTTTAGCGGATAATGCACTATTCATTGAATCCCGATCACACTTTTCTTTGTTGTTGAAAATAATGCGAAAAAAAATGCATTTTTTATTAAAGCTTCTAATTAAGGGGCCGTTAAAGGGATTGAGAGAAATGATATGTACCAATGTAAGGTGAGAGAGACACTGGTATATAAACAAATTGATATGTATTTGTGTGAGGTGAGAGTCACATAGGTGCATTAAAAAATGCCTAAAGGAGATCAACTATGGCGATTAATGTAAGCACAAATGTGTCTGCAATGACGGCTCAGCGCTACCTAAATAGCGCGGCTGAAGGTACTCAAAAATCAATGGAGCGTTTGTCTTCTGGCTATAAAATCAATAGCGCAAAAGATGATGCTGCAGGCCTACAAATCTCTAACCGCTTAACGTCGCAAAGTCGTGGTCTAGATATGGCTGTGAAAAACGCGAATGACGGTATCTCAATTGCACAGACTGCTGAAGGTGCAATGAATGAGTCAACTAACATTCTGCAACGTATGCGTGACCTTTCTCTTCAATCTTCAAATGGTTCAAACAGCAAATCTGAACGTGTTGCGATCCAAGAAGAAGTCTCGGCTCTAAACACAGAACTTAACCGTATTGCTGAAACGACCTCTTTTGGTGGTAACAAGCTTCTTAACGGTACTTACGGCAGCCAATCTTTCCAAATCGGTGCAGATTCTGGTGAAGCAGTAATGCTAACGATGAACAACATGCGTACCGACACTCAAGACATGGGTGGTAAGAGCTACGGTGTTACAGAAGGTAAAGATGCTTCTTGGCGTGTAGGTGCTGGTGCTGACTTAACGATCAAATACAATGATAAGTTTGGCGAAGCACAAGAGTTGTCTATTTCTGCGAAAGAAGGCAACGATATCGAAGAGCTAGCAACTTACATCAACGGTCAAAGCCAAGATGTCAAAGCGTCTGTTGGTGAAGGCGGCAAACTGCAACTTTTCGCTTCAAGCCAAAAAGTTGAAGGCGATGTAGAGTTCGGTGGCAGCCTTGCTGGTGAGCTAGGTATCGGTGCTGGTAAAGACGTTACTGTTAACGACATCGATGTAACATCGGTTGCTGGTGCAAATGAAGCAGTATCGATCATTGATGGCGCTCTGAAATCAGTGGACAGTAACCGAGCTTCTCTTGGTGCTTTCCAAAACCGTTTTGATCACGCGATCAGCAACTTAGATAACATCAACGAAAATGTTAATGCATCGAAGAGCCGTATCAAAGATACCGATTACGCGAAAGAAACAACGGCTATGACGAAGTCTCAAATCCTACAACAGGCGAGTACTTCCATCCTAGCTCAAGCGAAGCAATCACCATCAGCAGCTCTAAGCTTATTGGGCTAAACTTACTTAGGTAAGTAGCGGTAAACTCTACCCAAGTAGAGTTTTACTGTTTGGCTCATAAAGGAGGGAGGGAGAGTGTTATGGAAATTCCATCCAACGCATCGAACATCCAGCCTTATGGCTCACCTAATGGCATTAAATTTGCAAGCGATGAAGGTAGTAGTGCGTCGAGCATTTCACGACTAAAAGAAGCAACATCTTATGGCAAGGTAGATAAATCGAAAGAGGAGGCTACCGAAGCTGCGATTCAATTAGCTCAACATCGACAAGAGTTAAATGATGAAGAGCGAGTCAAAATGGTGGAGAAGGTAAACGAGTTTATCTCCTCTCTCAATAAAGGTGTGGCTTTTAAGGTCGATGAAGAATCTGGGAGAGATGTGGTTACGATTTATGAGACCACAACCGGTGATATTATTCGCCAGATACCTGATGAAGAAATGCTTGAAATTCTAAGACGCCTAGCAGCCCAAAACTCGAATAGTAGAATATTTGAGGTGAAGGTTTAAGTCGTATTATAGAGGTGGTTTAATGAGTTTTGGCCCAATGGGGATTTCGTCTGGCATGGATATCAATTCCATGGTCAGCAAAATTGTTGATTCTGAGCGTGTACCTAAACAGCAAAGAATCGATAATGAACGAACGCGAATCGATACCAGCATTAGTGCCTATGGAAGACTTAGAGAATCCCTTGATTCGATGAAAAACCTGATGACAAATTTTCGTCAGGAAAAAGCTTTTGCTGTGCGAACAGTCGAAAGTACCGATGAAGCTCTTGTTTCTGCAACAGCGACTACTGAAGCGATCGCTGGCAAATACGCCATCGATGTGTTGCAGCTTGCCCAGAGCCATAAAGTAGCTTCTGATGTGTTATCAGAAGACATGAAATTTGGCCCAGGTAAGCTGCAGGTTTCGCTCGGTGATGATAGCTTTGATGTGCAAGTCGGCGACAGATCGAAACTTATCGATGTCGTTCGCAGCATAAATGGCGCAGATAGCAATCCAGGCATTCGCGCATCTATTATCAATGATGTCGAAGGCCCACGACTTATTGTCGCCTCAAACCAGTCTGGTTCAGATCAGCAGATCAGCATTAATGTAGAGTCTGATGCTGCTAACCCTCTCAAAAAACTCGAATATAAAACTCTAGAAGAGCGCGTGAAAGCACTAGAGAAAGCGCGCCTTGCTGCACAAGATGTTCTTGCTCTAACCCCTGCAGGAAAAACGGTTGAAATCATCGATGAAGCGATCGCTAACGATGACCCAAATGCGAGTGAAAACCTCGATGAAGACGGAAACATAATTCCCGCAACTCAATCCGATTCTACCTCAGATGTTGACCGAGACTCTCAAAGTCTCAGTTACGGTGAGCAAGCCGCAGTTGACGGTCAGGCTGCTTTAGATGCAGCTCAAGCTGCTAAATCGGTGATGCCTGAAGACAATATTCCAGGCTGGACTGAAACCGCTTCTGGTACCCTTTTAGATTCTTATTACACACCAGAACTCGAGCTTGATGAAAAAGCGATTGAGAAAGCACCTGATGTGCCAGGGTGGTCAAATGCTGCCTCGGGTACTCTGACAGACTCATACGTGACACCAAAAGAAGCCCAGCAAAAGCTAGAAGCTGAGCAAGCGCGTATCGAAGAGAAAATTTCACAAGAAAAAGCCGATCTCGCTGAAAAAGTTCAAAAAGGCGAATTGACCGCTGAGCAAGCCAAAACAATTGAACGTGCGAAATTAGAACCTGAAGAGCGTGAGCTTTTAGAGCAAGTCGATAAAGTGCAAGCTGACCTTGCTCAAGCTCAAGAGTCTTTTGATACATACAGTGGCATGACTGAGGTCCAAGCGGGACAAGATTCAATGGTCGTCTTGGATGGCGTTGCTCAACTGTCTAGTAACAACAATGTGATTGAAGATGCCGTAGAAGGTATCGACATTACAGTGAAGGGAAAAACACCGAAAGATAAGCCACCGGCAGAAATTGGTGTTGAGTACGACCGTAATAGCGTTCGCCAAGACATAGAAGCTTTCGTAAATTCTTATAATCAGTTTTATCAAGTCTCTAAAAACTTGGCGGGTGTTGATCCAACAACCGGCCAAAAAGGGCCGCTTTCGGGCGACAGCACGGTACGTAACGCTGATTCGCGATTGAAAGGTGTGTTTTCGTCAAGTATTGAAGGCGCGCCTGATAACTTAAAATCTTTGACCGAATTTGGTATCACTACGACAAGACAAGGCTCGTTAGAGATAAACTACGACATGCTTGACCGTCAACTGAACAATAACTTTGACAAGCTAGGTGAGTTCTTTGGTGGTAACAACGGATTCGCCAAAAAAGTGGAAGATGCGATTCAAGGTATCACAGGTATCACCGGCTCTATCCGCACTCGTGAGAAGAGCCTAGTTGAGCAAAATTATCGCTTGGCTGATGATCAAGGTGCATTGGATCGCCGCATGGACAGCTTAGAGAGTCGCACGCACTCTAAGTTCACTGCAATGCAAGATGCAACCAGTAAGATGCAATCTCAGCTGGGTAGTATGATGAATGCATTAGGTTAGTAGATGAACAATCAGCTTCAAGAGCTTTGTGAACTGGATCAACTAATTATCTCTAAACTCGAGTTTAGCGAAATTAACGCTGAAGAAATAACGCAGCTTGTCGATAACAGAGAACAGTTATTGCAAAACGTGCTTCAATTCATCGACTCACACCCCGACGTTAAGCAAAGCTCTGAATGGTTTGAAGCCATTACCAGAACCAGAAAATTAGTCGAATTGATGCAGTCTGAGACGAGTAGAGTAGGCAAGACCCTGCACAAATATCGTCACGGTGCTAAATCAGTTCAGCAATACAAAAAGTTTTTATAGAAGAGGTTTACTATGCGCGGTTCTTTACAGGCATATAAAAAGGTATCAGTGGATAGTCAGCTAACGGCTGCTTCACCGCATAAAATTGTGCAAATGTTAATGGCGGGCGCTATCGAGCGCTTGATTCAAGGCAAAGCGGCAATGCAAGCGGGCAACATCCCGGTGAAAGGGGAGCGACTTGGTAAGGCTCTAGATATCATCATTAGCCTACGCAGTTGCCTATCTATGGACGACGGTGGCGACATTGCAAAAAATCTAGATCAACTTTATGAGTTCATGATCACGCAAATTTCTGCGGCAAATCACAAAAATGACCCACAGCCTATTGATGATGTTATCGATATTATCCGCGAAATTAAGAGCGCTTGGGACCAAATTCCGAACGAATATCACAACTTGACCTCTGCTGACGTAGGTATTTAAAGAAAAACTGCAGTTCTAACCAATTTCATATCCTTCAATTGGTTGGTTGCCTTATTTTTTTAATCAAATAAAATAGAAGCCATTAGATAGCCTAATGGCTTTTTTCGTTGCTGATTTCCTAAATTTGTCCACGTAAACATAATCATTGATGTGTTTCTCTGTTTTATTGATTACGTCGCTCACCGTTTTTCCGCATCGCACCAAAATAAAGGCAATAATTCCTACTTATGCAAGGTTTGGCAAAACTGCTTGTCGTCGACGATAACGCTCAAGATCGTCACAATTTAAGCACAATATTAGAGTTTGTAGGAGAGAGCTGCGAAGTTATCAGCTCTGAACAAGCACGCAAAGTAGACTGGTCACTTCAGTGGGCAGGCTGCATTATCGGCTCAATTAAAGGTAAAGGCTTCAACGCATTACTGAATGAAAAGCTTGTTCATGCGAATCACATCCCACTGCTTGTGATTGGCAAAAACAATCACCCAGTAGACGAGCTTACTAACTTTGTCGGTGAACTTGAACTTCCTCTTAATTATCCTCAATTGAGTGATGCATTAAGACACTGCAAAGACTTCTTAGGCCGTAAAGGCGTTCAAGTTGTGTCTTCTGCGCGGAAGAACACACTGTTTCGCAGCCTAGTTGGGCAAAGCGCTAGCATTCAAGAAGTTCGTCACTTAATTGAGCAAGTCTCTGCTACGGAAGCTAACGTGCTGATTCTTGGTGAATCGGGTACGGGTAAAGAAGTCGTAGCACGTAATATTCACTATCATTCTAAGCGTCGTACTGGGCCATTTGTGCCAGTGAATTGTGGCGCGATTCCAGCAGAGTTGCTCGAAAGTGAACTGTTTGGTCACGAGAAAGGGGCGTTTACTGGTGCAATTACCGCACGTAAAGGCCGTTTCGAACTGGCTGAAGGTGGCACACTATTTCTTGATGAAATTGGCGATATGCCAATGGCGATGCAAGTTAAGCTACTACGCGTGTTACAAGAGCGATGCTTTGAGCGTGTAGGCGGTAACAATACCATTCAAGCGGATGTTCGAGTGATTGCGGCAACGCACCGTAATCTTGAGGATATGATCGATGCCGACTCTTTCCGTGAAGATCTTTATTATCGTTTGAACGTATTCCCAATTGAAATGCCGGCTCTTCAAGATCGCAAAGAAGATATCCCTCTGTTACTTCAAGAGCTGATGACCAGAATGGAAGCAGAAGGTAGTATGCCTATCTGTTTTACGCCTCGCGCCATCAATTCTTTAATGGAACACTATTGGCCAGGTAACGTTCGTGAGCTAGCGAACTTAGTTGAACGAATGCTAATTCTTTATCCAAATAGCTTGGTTGATGTGAATCACCTGCCAACCAAATATCGATACAGCGATATTCCTGAATTCCAACCAGAGTTTAATAGCTTTGTGTCTGAAGAAGAGCAGGAGCGTGATGCATTAGCCGACTTGTTCTCAGAAGACTTCAGCTTTGATCAGCAAGATGAACTTGCCGACAATGCAAATGCACCTCAAGAGTTACCGCCAGAAGGGGTTAACTTGAAAGAGCTGCTCGCTGATATGGAAGTGAACATGATTAATCAAGCGTTGGAGGCGCAGGGCGGTATCGTTGCTCGTGCGGCTGATATGCTTGGAATGCGTAGAACGACTTTGGTTGAAAAAATGCGTAAGTATAATCTACAGCGCTAGAGCACAGATTAATGTTCAGCAACACAAAACTAAGACTCTTTTTACTAAAAGAACAGTTTTGATTGTGCGAATAGAAAGGGCATAGTCGAGTTGTTGCTTGCTTAACTATGTGATAAATATAGCAAATAGCCTGACTCGTGTTGTGCGTGTCAGGCTGTTTTAGTATTTGAGGCAAATTTTTGACATGCAACTATCTAACGAACCAGAAAATCAATCACACCTCGATTCTGTAGAGCAACAAGTAGAGCGCTATAAACAAGTGCTCGATGTGATGCCTGCTGGTGTTATCTTGTTAGATACGCATGGTGAAGTGAGAGAGGCCAACCCAGAAGCGCACCGTATCCTTGGTGTTGAACTGGTTGGTGAGAAGTGGTTTTCGGTGATTCAAAGTGCTTTCGAGCCAAAGGACGATGACGGTCACGAGATCTCATTGAAGAATGGTCGAAAAGTTCGACTGGCAATTTCGGCTTCTACGACAGGTCAACTGATATTGATTACCGACCTGACCGAGACTCGTCTATTACAATCTCGCGTTAGTGACCTTCAGCGCTTGTCATCATTAGGAAGAATGGTCGCTTCACTTGCTCATCAGGTTCGGACACCACTTTCGAGTGCAATGTTATACGCATCAAACCTTGCCGCACCAAACTTACCACCAGCAACAAAGACACGTTTTCAATCTAAGCTTATGGATAGATTGCACGACTTAGAAAAACAAGTGAATGACATGTTGTTGTTTGCTAAAGGCGGTGATAATAAAGTGGTTAAGCCATTTACTGTGGCTGAATTGATCACAGAGTTTCACCCGATGGTGGAGGCGGCACTCAAAACCAACCAGATTGATTACTGCCAAGAAGTAGAAGGCGAAGAGACTAAAATGTTTGGTAATGCCAACGCTATTGCTTCAGCGCTAAGTAACCTGGTTCTGAACGCGGTTCAAATTGCGGGTAAAGAATCGCAGATCGATGTTTTTTTTAGGCCGGTAAACGGTGAACTTAAGATATCAGTACAAGACAGTGGCCCCGGTGTACCGAAAGAGCTTCAAGGTAAAATTATGGAACCATTCTTTACCACTCGTTCACAAGGTACAGGTTTAGGCTTAGCGGTTGTACAAATGGTATGTCGTGCACATGAAGGCCGATTGGAATTGATATCAGAAGAAGGTGATGGCGCATGCTTTACTATGTGCTTACCGCTCGAAAGAAGCGCTTCAACCGAAGGCTAATACGTTTTAATTGAATTTACACTGGAGAATCCTATGGCTCAAAGCAAAGTGTTAATCGTCGAAGATGATGAAGGTCTACGTGAAGCCCTTGTTGATACACTCGCGCTTGCTGGCTATGAATGGCTGGAAGCGGATTGTGCGGAAGATGCTCTGGTCAAATTGAAATCTAACTCCGTTGATATTGTCGTGTCTGACGTTCAAATGGCAGGCATGGGTGGTTTGGCACTGCTAAGAAACATCAAGCAGCATTGGCCAAATTTACCCGTACTGTTAATGACAGCCTATGCCAACATCGAAGATGCTGTGGCGGCAATGAAAGAAGGTGCTATTGATTACATGGCAAAGCCCTTTGCCCCTGAAGTATTGTTGAACATGGTGAGCCGTTACGCGCCCGTTAAGTCGGATGATAATGGCGACGCTATTGTGGCCGATGAAAAAAGTATCAAATTAATGATGTTGGCTGATAAAGTCGCAAAAACCGATGCCAATGTCATGATCTTAGGGCCAAGCGGATCGGGTAAAGAAGTTATGTCTCGCTACATTCACAACGCTTCTAGTCGTAAAGATGGCCCATTTGTTGCGATTAACTGTGCCGCGATTCCAGATAACATGTTGGAAGCGACACTGTTCGGTTATGAAAAAGGTGCATTTACTGGCGCTATTCAGGCCTGTCCAGGTAAATTTGAGCAAGCACAAGGCGGGACGATTCTATTGGATGAGATCAGTGAAATGGATCTTAGCCTACAAGCCAAGCTTTTACGTGTATTGCAAGAGCGCGAAGTGGAACGTTTAGGCAGCCGTAAAAGCGTCAAGTTAGATGTGCGTGTTCTGGCTACCAGTAACCGAGATCTGAAACAGTATGTTTCTGAAGGGAATTTCCGTGAAGATTTATACTACCGACTGAACGTGTTCCCAATTTCTTGGCCGCCACTTTGTGAGCGTAAAGGTGATATTGAGCCATTAGCTAAGCACTTGGTTGAGCGTCATTGCACCAAACTTGGTATGCCTGTACCTGCGGTTTCGGATCTAGCCATCAACAAACTCGTCAATTATCCGTGGCCGGGTAATGTTCGTGAGTTAGATAATGTCATCCAGCGAGCCTTAATCTTGAGCGAGCAAGACAATATTTCTGGTGAGCATATCTTGCTTGAAGGTGTTGATTGGCAAGATGCAAGTGGACTGCAGCAAATTGTGGAAGGTAATGATGTTGCAGCGCCAGAAATTAAGCCGATAGCTGAAGCGAGTCCAATCAATAAACTGGCTGCCAGCAGCGAAGGGTTAGGTAATGAGCTTAGAGATCAAGAGTATGCGATTATTCTTGAAACATTGATTGCATGTAATGGCCGCCGTAAAGACATGGCTGAAAAGTTGGGCATTAGTCCACGCACATTGCGTTATAAGTTAGCAAAAATGCGCGATGCTGGAATAGATATCCCAAACTGAGCATAGATTAGTAGTGCCAGCTTTCTGACTGTTGTAGTACGATGTCTAGTCAAAATAATGTGTGGCACGCTAATTGCTCAGTCAATAATACAGCGAAATAGATAGTCATAATTTTGACTCCTGAGGTAGTAGATGAGAATAGATGGTTTACAAGGCGAAATGCAGGCAATGATGGTTGAAGCTGCTAGCGCGCGTCCTGCAGCAACAGGGCAAGCGGTTGGTGCAGATTTTGGCAACATGTTGACGCAAGCCATCAATAATGTGAACTCATTACAAAAGACCTCAGGTGATCTTCAAGCTCGTTTTGATAGTGGAGACCAAAGCGTGTCTCTATCTGACGTGATGATTGCTCGTAATAAATCTAGTGTGGCTTTTGAGGCGACGATCCAAATTAGAAATAAGTTGGTCGAATCGTACAAAGAGCTGATGAATATGCCGGTATAAGTTGGGTAGTTAAATAGTGGCAGATAATAGTCAAACAACAGATTTAACAGTAAGCGATAGCAACGACCACGCCCTCATGGCGAGTTCTGATCTTGATGGAGAAGGGCAGAATCCTGATCTAGGTGAACGCAGTTCATCAAAGTTCGATATGGCTGTGGGTGACCTCGATTTACTTCGTCAAGTGGTCTTGGTTCTTTCTATCTCGATTTGTGTAGCGCTCATTGTAATGCTGTTTTTCTGGGTAAAAGAGCCAGAAATGCGTCCTTTAGGCGCTTACGAAACTGAAGAATTGATCCCCGTTCTGGATTACTTAGATCTGCAAAAGATCGAGTATTCTCTTGAAGGTAATACTATCTCAGTACCAGCGAGTGAGTACAACTCACTGAAGCTTAATATGGTACGAGCTGGGTTGAACCAAGAGCGAAACGCAGGTGATGACATCCTCATGCAAGACATGGGTTTTGGTGTATCACAACGTTTAGAACAAGAACGCCTTAAGTTAAGCCGTGAGAGACAGCTAGCGAAAGCCATTGAACAGATGAAACAGGTGCGTAAAGCTCAGGTTTTATTAGCACTACCAAAGCAAAGTGTTTTTGTGCGTCACAATCAAGAAGCCTCTGCGTCAGTATTCCTTACACTTAAAACTGGAAATAACCTTAAGCAGCAAGAAGTGGATTCTGTTGTGGATATGGTGGCGAGTGCTGTTCCTGGAATGAAAACCTCACGTATCACGGTGACTGATCAGCACGGTCGATTGTTGAGCTCAGGCTCTCAAGACCCAATGTCTGCAGCACGTCGTAAGGAACATGAGTTAGAGCGTAACCAAGAGCAAGCGCTGCGCGAAAAAATTGACTCTATCCTGATACCTATTCTTGGGTTTGGTAACTATACCGCTCAGGTTGATATTCAGCTCGACTTTAGCGCTGTGGAACAAACCAGAAAACGTTTTGACCCGAATACACCAGCAACTCGAAGTGAATATACATTAGAAGACTACAACAACGGTAATACTGTCGCTGGTATTCCTGGTGCTTTGAGTAATCAGCCACCAGCAGATGCTTCTATCCCTCAAGATGTTGCCCAGATGAAAGACGGTTCAATGACGGGCCAAGGTTCAGTTCACAAAGAAGCGACCCGAAATTTTGAGTTAGATACAACCATCAGCCATGAACGTAAACAGAGTGGCACGGTTAATCGTCAGACAGTTTCGGTTGCGATTAAAGACCGTCAATCACTGAATCCAGATACAGGTGAAGTGGTTCACACACCCATCCCAGCAAGTGAAATCAATGCGATTCGTCAGGTGCTGATTGGTACTGTTGGTTTTGATGAAACCCGTGGCGATTTGTTAAACGTACTGAGCATGCAGTTTGCGCCTCAAGTCACTGATGTGGTGGCTGACGTACCTATTTGGGAGCATCCAAACTTTAATGATTGGGTCCGTTGGTTTGCGAGTGCGTTAGTTATTATTGTGGTTGTTCTAGTACTTGTTCGCCCTGCTATGAAGAAACTGCTTAACCCTGCGGCTGATAACGATGATCAAATGTACGGCCCTGACGGTATGCCAATTGGCGCCGATGGCGAAACCAGCTTAATTGGTGGTGATATCGAAGGTGGAGAGCTGTTTGAATTTGGTTCAAGCATTGACTTACCTAACCTTCACAAAGACGAGGACGTGCTGAAAGCAGTACGTGCACTTGTAGCGAATGAACCAGAGCTAGCAGCTCAAGTAGTTAAGAATTGGATGGCAGATGGCTAACGAAATTGTTCCACAACAAGCAGAAGGCGGTGAAGTGCTTGATGTCGCGAGTGTGGATATCGCCTCAATCTCGGGTGATGAACGCGCTGCGATCTTGTTGTTGAGTTTAAACGAAGAAGATGCAGCAGGCATTATTCGTCACTTAGAGCCGAAACAGGTTCAACGTGTGGGTAGTGCGATGGCTCGTGCTGCCGATTTGTCGCAAGAAAAAGTAGGTGCTGTGCACCGTGCTTTCTTGGATGATATTCAAAAGTACACCAATATTGGTATGGGTAGCGAAGACTTCATGCGTAATGCGTTGGTTGCCGCTCTGGGTGAAGATAAGGCAAATAACCTTGTTGACCAGATTCTTCTGGGTACTGGTTCTAAAGGCTTGGATTCTCTTAAGTGGATGGATCCTCGTCAGGTGGCAAGTATCATCATTAACGAGCACCCACAGATTCAAACGATCGTATTGTCCTACTTGGAAGCTGACCAGTCAGCCGAGATTTTGTCGCAGTTCCCTGAACGTGTGCGCTTGGATTTGATGATGCGTATTGCGAACCTTGAAGAAGTCCAACCTTCGGCACTTGCTGAACTGAACGAAATCATGGAGAAACAGTTTGCGGGTCAAGCAGGTGCTCAAGCAGCCAAAATTGGTGGCCTGAAAGCGGCGGCAGAGATCATGAACTACATGGACAACAACGTAGAAGGTGTCTTGATGGATCAAATCCGCGATCAAGACGAAGACATGGCAACACAGATTCAAGATCTTATGTTTGTCTTTGAAAACCTTATTGAAGTCGATGACCAAGGTGTTCAGCGATTGCTGCGTGATGTTCCACAAGACATTCTACAAAAAGCACTTAAAGGTGCCGATGATGGTCTGCGTGAGAAGATCTTCAAGAACATGTCGAAACGTGCTGCTGATATGATGAGAGACGATATTGAGGCGATGCCGCCGGTGAAAGTCTCTGAGGTGGAAGCGGCTCAGAAAGAGATATTGGGTATTGCGAGGAAAATGGCAGACAGTGGCGAAATTATGTTGTCTGGTGGCGCCGACGAGTTCCTTTAATACAGTAATCTCAAAGCCCCACACTGTTGGGGCTTTTCTTTATCCAATCTCACACTACAGATTAACTCAGTTTAACTGCTTGAATTTATGAAGTAGTTTGACTCACACATAGATAGGTACTGATATGTCAGGTGATAGAAAACGCGGCTTCCTTCGCCCCGAAGAAGATAATACGGTAGCCCAACCTCAAAAATGGGGATTGCCTGACTACACCTCTGATGTGAATAAACAAGCCAAAGAAACCGCCTTTAACTATGACCCTGGTTGGATGCCGACGGTCGAAGAAGCCATTGAAGATGAAGAACTGGTTCTGACTGAAGAGCAAATTGAATTGATCAAGCAAGGTGCTTATCAAGAAGGGCTTCATCAAGGACAAGAGGCTGGTTTTAAGCAAGGTTACGAAAAGGGTAAAGAAGAAGGATTTGCCGCAGGACACGAAGAAGGCAACGAAGCCGGTAAACTCGAAGGTGTCACTGCCGGTCAGGAATACATTCAGCAGCAAGTAGCCATCTTTATGGGACTCGCGAACCAATTTGCTCAACCATTAGAGTTAATGAACGCTCAAGTAGAGAAGCAACTGGTGGACATGGTGCTTATTATGGTTAAAGAAGTGGTTCATGTTGAAGTACAAACCAACCCACAAATCATATTAGATACCGTGAAAGAATCAGTAGAATCACTACCAATCTCGGGTCATGCGATCACCTTGAAGCTTAACCCTGAAGACGTCGCGATTATTCGCTCTGCTTATGGTGAGACAGAATTGGATTGCCGTAATTGGACGTTAGTAGCGGAGCCTGCACTTAACCGTGGTGATGTTCAAATCGAAGCAGGTGAGTCGAGTGTTAACTACCGCATGGAAGAACGTGTGAAGAACGTGATTCAAAGCTTCTGCGGTGTAAATCGTCATCAAGGGCATGAGTAATGCTAGAGTTAGCGAACCGTCTTAGCCAATACAAAGTTGAAGGCCTGAAGTCGCGACCGATTGCATCTGGAAAACTGGTACGTGTTGTGGGTCTAACGCTGGAAGCGACTGGCTGTAAAGCCCCAATCGGTAGTTTGTGCCTAGTCGAAACGATGTCTGGTCAGATGGAAGCTGAAGTGGTTGGCTTTTCTGGAGATAACTTATTTTTGATGCCGAGTGAACAAATCACTGGGATATTACCTGGCGCTCGTGTGACCCCCGTAACCACTGAAAGTGGCATTCCTGTCGGAATGGAATTACTTGGCCGAGTGATCGACGGGGTGGGTAACCCACTTGATGGGTTAGGTCCAATTTATACCGAACAACGCGCTTCATTTAACGCTGAGCCAATCAACCCTTTAGCTCGAAAACCTATCTCTGAACCGCTCGATGTCGGCTTGAAGGCCATAAACGGTTTGCTTACGGTAGGAAAAGGTCAGCGTATTGGTCTGTTTGCTGGTTCCGGTGTCGGTAAGTCGGTCACGCTCGGGATGATGACTCGAGGCACAACCGCGCAAGTGGTGGTGGTAGGTCTAATCGGTGAGCGTGGACGAGAAGTTAAAGAATTTATTGAAGAGATTCTTGGCGAAGATGGACGCAAACGATCTGTGGTGGTCGCTGCTCCTGCGGATTCATCGCCACTGATGCGATTGAAAGGTTGCCAAACTGCACTGGCTGTAGCGGAATATTTCCGTGACCAAGGCTTAGATGTACTGTTACTTATGGACTCATTGACTCGTTTTGCTCAAGCACAACGTGAAATTGCTTTGTCTGTGGGTGAACCGCCAGCAACCAAAGGTTATCCGCCATCTGTATTTGCCAAGCTTCCTGCGCTGGTGGAAAGGGCGGGTAATGGTAATGATGAGCAAGGCTCTATCACTGCTTTCTTTACCGTGTTAACCGAAGGCGATGATTTGCAAGATCCGATTGCTGATGCATCGCGAGCGATTTTGGATGGTCACATTGTGTTGTCCCGAGAGATGGCCGATGCGGGCCATTATCCTGCGATTGATGTAGAGAAATCGGTCAGTCGTGTTATGCCTCAAATCACTACTGAAGAACATGTTTTGATGTCGAAAGCAGTCAGACAAGTGTTGTCTATTTGTCGTAAAAACCAAGATTTGGTATCGATTGGCGCCTACAAGCCGGGTACCGATCCAGCTATTGATAGTGCCTTTACCTTGAAGCCAAGGTTGGATGAATACTTGCAGCAGAAGATGAAAGAAACCGTACCATACGACATGTGTGTCAATATGTTGAAACATGTATTAGGTGGTTAGCGGGTGAAAAGGGTTATTCATGGATAACGCATTAGAATTTCTACTCGATCAAGCCAAAGATCAAGAGAACCAAGCCGTATTAGCGCTCAACAAAGCGAACTCGGAGCTTCAAGGTTACTACGATCAGGTTGCACAGATCGAAAAGTACAGGCTTGATTACTGTCAGCAACTTGTCGATCGTGGTAAAGCTGGCTTAACTGCGAGCCAGTATGGCCACTTAAATCGCTTCTTGACTCAGCTTGACGAAACGCTTTCCAAGCAAAGAGAAGCGGAGCACCATTTTAAAAACCAAGTCGACAACTGCCAAAACTACTGGCTGGAGCTACGTAAAAAGCGTAAATCCTACGAGTGGTTGATGGAGAAAAAACAGAAAGAGAAGGTAAAGCTGCAAGATCAAAGAGAACAAAAGCAAATGGATGAGTTCTCGACGCTGATGTATGGCCGAAAGAAGATGTGATCCTAAGCCCTGAATGACGCAGGTGTTACCGTTCAGATTGTGAGAACAGAACTAATAGGCATGTTTCTTGCTCGGTTTTATATAAAATTGCGCGTTATGCCCAGCAAAGGCATTAAAAGCACCCGACTTTCTTTTTGTTGTCTAATTTATGACAGCAAAGCTAGTAGATAGAGCTCGTATATATGAACGTTAGTCTTTCCTCAAATTCAGCTACCAACAAAACATCATCGTTGTTGGACTCCGGCTCTGCCTCTTCAAAGGTAGATGAAACCGGCGACTCAAAAGGTTTTTTGAAGTCGTTTAAAGAAGCGCTTGGCTTTGAAGAAAGTGACAGTAAAGCGGCAGTGAAAGACGCGGAAAGCGCCTCAAAATCTACAGAAAAACAAACCTCTGCTGAAGGAGGGGTACCTGAGGACAAGGCTAACAGTGACTCGGTGGGGGAAGCTCAAGGTGATTCAGCTGAACCTAAGAGCGCAGATGCTTCTAGCGAAGCCCAAGCAAAACAAGCTTCAGTAACAACTGGCTCTGATAAGTCGTCAGTTGAAGAAATGGCGACAAAGAAAGTAGGCGCTGAACAAACATCTGAATTAGAGCCACAATCAAAAGACAAGAACTCGTTGAAACCGACAGGTGATACTCGTTCTACAGAGCAGGTTCCATCCAAAGGAAATCAACTTGAGGTTGATTCAACTGGCAATAAAGCCAAAGATAAAACTGCAGAGTTGCAGGCTCAAGGTGCTTCGCAAGCCAGTGATGCGATGAATGAAGGCAACAAATTGCTTGGTCAATTGGATAAGGCAAACAAAACATTGAATCAGCCTGCAAACGGCAAAGGCTTGCCTCAGCAAGTCAATCAACAAACTAATCTACAAGTGAATGCAGACCAAGATCAAGGCAATGTATCGAGTACTTTCGTTGCGGGCAGTTCTATTGCCGAAGTGACAGAATCATCGAAAAAACAATCCAACACAGTAAACTCAAATAACGGCTTAGAAGTCGATTCTGAGATCGCAGTACTTACTGGTGGTAAAGGTGTTTCTCAACTGACCGATGATGAAATTCGCCAGTTGATGGATAAAGGCGTTACCCCAGAACAAATTGAAGTAAGTATGAGCCGAGAGCTTAGCCAAAAGAATGTGGTCAGTGCGGTTAATGCAGGTCAGAGCCAAGAATTCTCAGCAGCGGATATGGAACTGGCAAAGCAGGTTGATGCCCATACCAAAGCGCTAAATCAATTGAATGGACAAATCGAATCAGAACAGTCTGTTGTCGATGGTTTGGAGAGAAAGCAACAAAACGGCGCTAAGTTGACGGTCGATGAGCAAGCTGCGCTGGCTCAAGCAACCTCTAACTTAGAAGTATTGAATCAACAACTAACCAATGTTCAACAGCAAGCTACGGCTTTACTAAGCCAAGCTCCGAACGTGAACAGCACTCCCGGTGAACCCGCCGCTATTGATTGGGACAAGACGGATTCGGCTGAAACTAAAGCTTTAGCTGCGGCAGCATCAACAGCAACAGCGGCAGTAGCGAATGCTTCACAACAAGTATCAGCGCAGGCGACTTCTCAATCTGCAACGAATGCCTTTGCGGATAAAGCGGCAATGCTAAATGCCAACAATGCGCATGCAGCTCAACAGGCTGCTGCTCAGCAATTGGCCTCTCAGCAAGGGAATGCAGCTTCAACACAACAAGCAGCCTTAGACCCTAGCTTAACGGCACAAAGCCTAGCGATGAATGCAACGCCAGCCACTACAAAAGCGGGTGTTACTGATGCGCTTCTTAAAGCAGGCGCAGGTGCCACTGCATTGTCTGGCTTGGGTAAAGCTGGGGCTAAAGAAGATTCTAAAGATTCGACCTTTGCTCAGCAAATTGCTTCTGCGGCGGGTACGCAAGGGGCAGCAACGGTTGGTTCAGCACCAACAAGAGCTGAAATTCAAGCCGCTCAACAGGCCCCGTTGCAGCTCACCAAAGAGTTAGCAAACGAGCAGGTTGCGGAAAAAGTACAAATGATGATGTCTAAGAATCTTAAGAACTTAGATATCCGTCTCGACCCACCAGAGTTGGGTCAGATGAAAATCCGAATGACGATGAATAATGATGTAGCTAACGTGCATTTTACGGTAAGCAATCAACAGGCGAGAGATGTGATTGAACAAACCTTACCTCGCTTGAGAGAGATGCTTGCTCAGCAAGGCATGCAGCTTGCTGAATCGTCCGTTCAGCAGCAGAGTTCGGGTCAGGGTCAGGATAATTACAACAGTGGTGAGCAACAATCCGGCTCTAACCGCACAAATGATGCCCAAGGTGATGAAAACCTTGATAGCAACAGCAATCTTGAATTGAATGTCGCATCAAAGCGTGATGGAATTAGTTATTATGCCTAATATCAGGCTAAGAAGACTTAGTTAATAAAAAACGTCAGTTAATCGAAAGAACAGGAAGTTAGAGCAAAATATGGCCGAAGAACAAGATGCACCCAAAGGGAAGAGTAAGCTCCTCATTATCATTATAGCGGTAGTCGTTTTACTGCTTGGAATAGGTGGTGCTCTGTTCTTTTTCTTAGGCTCCGATGATAGTGCCTCTGAGTCTCAGTCTCAGCCAGCCAGTGCAGTGGTCGCTGCAGAACCCGTTATGTATGTTAATATTCCTCAGCCTTTCTTATTCAATGTGACAGGTGATAAAAAAGATCGCCTAGTGCAGATAAAAGCACAGCTGATGGTGCGGGGCAGCAAGAATGAAGACTTGGCTCGTTACCACTCCCCCTTGGTAGAAAGTACACTACTAGCGACATTCGCTTCGGCAACGGTAGACCAATTACGCTCACCAACAGGCCGCGTGGAACTGCGTAATAAGGCTACGGAAGATATTAAAGCAAGTCTGGCTCAAGCTGTTGGCCAGCCTGTGATTGAAAAAGTGTTATTCACTGACTTCGTAATTCAATAGGTAATTTGTGACCGATTTATTAAGCCAAGACGAAATTGATGCGCTATTGCATGGCGTTGATGATGTTGAAGACGTTGAAGATGTCTTAGAAACCGAAAATGACAATGCGATCAATTTCGATTTCTCATCTCAAGATCGAATCGTTCGTGGTCGAATGCCGACCCTTGAACTTATTAACGAGCGATTTGCGCGTCATATGCGGATTAGCTTGTTTAATATGTTGCGTAAAACGGCTGAAGTGTCGATCAACGGCGTACAAATGATGAAGTTTGGTGAGTACCAGAACACATTGTATGTACCCACCAGTTTGAACATGGTTCGTTTCCGTCCGTTAAAAGGTACGGCGCTGATCACTATGGAAGCACGCCTTGTATTTATTCTTGTAGAAAACTTTTTTGGTGGCGATGGGCGATTTCACGCCAAGATTGAAGGTCGTGAATTCACGCCGACTGAAAGACGCATTATTCAGCTATTACTGAAAATTGTGTTTGAAGATTACAAAGAAGCATGGTCTCCGGTGATGGGGGTTGAGTTTGAGTACTTAGATTCTGAAGTGAACCCGAGTATGGCGAACATTGTGAGCCCAACAGAAGTGATTGTTGTGAGTTCATTCCACATTGAAGTTGATGGTGGTGGTGGTGACTTCCACGTCGTGATGCCTTACTCCATGGTTGAGCCGATTCGTGAACTGCTGGATGCGGGTGTTCAATCCGACAAAATGGAAACTGATGTTCGTTGGAGTTCTGCCCTTCGTGATGAAATCATGGATGTGCCAGTTAACTTTCGCGTGAACTTGCTAGAGCAAGATATTTCATTGCGTGATCTGATGGAATTGCGACCAGGTGACGTTATTCCCATGAACATGCCTGAGCACGCGACGATGTTTGTCGAAGAATTGCCGACTTACCGTGTGAAGATGGGTCGTTCGGGCGAGAAGCTTGCCGTACAGATTTCTGAAAAAATTCAAAGACCGCATGTGGTCAAAACTGATCTCGCATTCCTAGGTAAAGACTTAATGTCTGAACTAGAAAATAGCGATGATAACGAATAGTAAAATAGATAAAAGTATAGGAATTGGTAATGGAACCTAGTGAAGATCAAAAGTTAGCGGACGAATGGGCTGCTGCACTTGGTGAAGACCCTTCTGCACCGTCAATTGATGTCGATGACGTGCTTGCGGCACCACTCGATGAGCTGACCGATTCATCGTCTCCTATTTCTGAAGATGAGCGTCGTAAACTGGATACCATCATGGATATCCCAGTGACGATTTCTATGGAAGTTGGCCGCTCTCAGATCAGCATTCGTAATCTACTGCAACTAAACCAAGGCTCGGTTGTTGAGCTCGACCGAATTGCTGGTGAATCACTAGATGTGATGGTCAACGGTACTCTGATTGCTCACGGTGAAGTGGTTGTAGTAAACGACAAATTTGGTATTCGCTTGACTGACGTCATTAGCCAAACAGAACGAATTAAGAAGCTGCGTTAATGAGCTTTTTGTCTCAAATACTGGCGGGCTTTTCTCACGGAATGACAGTTTTGTTTTGCGAAATAAAACGTTTGTCTCGTGGAATATTGGGAATAGGGCTGTTGTCTACGCCTTCAATTGCTTTTGCCGCACCTCCTTCTCTTGATTTAGCGACCACTTTTGGGTCGCTAATTTTCGTTATTGCCTTCATCTTATTTATTGCTTGGTTATTGAAACGAATGCAAGTGCCTGCGATGTCGAACCAACAAGGTTTGGCCATTGTTAGGCAAATCCCTGTTGGGACTAAAGAACGGATTGCGATCGTACAAGCGGGAGATGAACAGTTTTTGGTTGGCATTACCACTCAGTCGATTCAGCTGATCTCTAAGCTCGATAAACCTCTTACTCAGGAGATGCTGGAAAAAAGTACATTTTCAAGTCAGCTTTCCCAGCTAATTAAAAAAGATGCAAACAAATAACGGACTTTTGAACTCATCTTACTTTTATCCAGCCGGAGCTTTCGGATCGGTAAAAGTGCTGCTGGTTCAGATCATTCTCTTCTGCTCTCTCGTTTTCAGTGTATCGGTATTTGCGCAAGCTGAAGATGGCGCCGTGATTCCTGCGAATACGGCTGGTTCAGAATCGGTCACCATCAGTACGATGGAGCAAGACCAAGCCACATCACAAACAATGACGACTGGTAGTTTAACTGGCAACGGTGGCGGTATTCCAGCCTTTACCATGACTACCAATGCTAATGGCGGCGAAGACTACTCGGTCAATTTGCAAATTCTAGCCTTAATGACCATGCTTGGCTTCTTGCCTGCGATGGTGATTTTGATGACGTCGTTCACTCGTATTGTGGTGGTGATGTCTATTTTGCGTCAGGCAATGGGTCTACAACAAACACCGTCTAACCAAGTCATTATTGGTATCGCGATATTCTTGACCTTCTTCATCATGTCGCCAGTGATTAATCAAGTTAACGAACAAGCAGTTCAGCCTTATCTTAATGAACAGATATCGGCACGACAGGCATTTGATATTGCTCAAGAACCGATTAAGTCCTTCATGCTCAAACAGACTCGAATCAAAGATCTTGAAACCTTTGTTGAGATTTCCGGCGCGGAAGTAACCAATCCTGAAGATGTTTCGATGGCGGTTCTGATTCCAGCATTTATCACATCGGAATTAAAAACGGCGTTCCAAATCGGCTTCATGTTGTTCCTACCGTTTTTGATTATCGACTTGGTGGTGGCTTCGGTATTGATGGCTATGGGTATGATGATGTTGTCACCGATGATTGTATCGTTGCCGTTTAAGTTGATGTTGTTTGTCCTTGTTGATGGCTGGAACTTGATACTCTCCACACTCGCCGGCAGTTTTGCCTTGTAGCTGGGGGAATAATGAATCCTGAAATATTCGTAGAATTGTTCCGAGACGCGCTTTGGATGGTACTGATCATGGTATGCGCCATTATTATTCCGAGCCTTCTGATCGGTTTAGTCGTTGCTGTTTTTCAAGCCGCGACGTCTATCAACGAACAAACATTGAGTTTCCTTCCGCGTTTAATCGTGACGCTATTAGCGTTGATGATGTTTGCTCACTGGATGACTCAAATGATGATGGAGTTCTTTTTTGAACTCATAGAACGCTTGCCGCAAGTTCTGTATTAGACCAACATGGAATACCCAACGAGCCTTGTACTAGAGTGGTTAGCCAATTATTTTTGGCCATACACTCGTATCTCAGCCATGCTGATGGTGATGACGGTGACAGGGGCACGTTTTGTGTCGCCGCGTATACGCCTGTATTTAGGTTTGGCGATTACCTTCGCTGTTATGCCTGCGATTCCTGCTGTCCCTAAAGAAATTGAACTACTGTCTTTCCAAGGGTTCTTGACGGTTTTTGAGCAAATCGTGATTGGTGTTGCCATGGGGTTTGTCACTCAATTCATGATTCAAACTTTCGTAATGCTCGGTCAGATTTTGGGTATGCAATCAAGTTTGGGTTTCGCCTCTATGGTGGACCCTGCAAACGGTCAAAACACGCCAGTACTTGGTCAGCTTTTCATGTTGTTGGCGACCATGTTTTTCTTGGTGACCGATGGCCATTTAAAAATGCTGCAGTTAGTGGTGTTCAGCTTCAAGACCTTGCCGATTGGCAGTGGTTCTTTGACGGCTGTTGATTTTAGAGAACTGGCGTTGTGGCTTGGCATCATGTTCAAAACAGCATTGGCGATGTCCTTATCGGGGATTATTGCGTTGCTAACAATTAACCTCTCTTTTGGTGTAATGACGCGTGCAGCACCTCAGTTAAACATATTTTCTTTGGGTTTTGCATTTGCGCTACTTGTAGGTTTGTTACTTTGTTGGTACATCCTTGGCGGCTTGTATAGTCATTATGAGTTATTCTGGATGCAAGGCGAGCAACAGATATGTCGTCTAATCCGACTAGATTGTTAGGAGACTGATATGGCAGAGTCAGACGGTCAAGAACGCACAGAAGACGCCACGCCCAAACGCTTGCAACAGGCCAAAGAAAAAGGGCAGGTTGCAAGGTCAAAAGAGCTAGCGTCAGCGTCGGTACTGATAGTCGGTGCAATTTCCTTAATGTGGTTTGGCGAATCGATGGCGAAGGCATTGTTCGAGGCGATGCAACGCCTGTTTTCTCTGAGCTGCGACGAGATATTTGATACCAATAAACTCTTCGAAATAGCGGGTGGTGCATTAGTAAACCTATTGTTTCCGCTGTTCCTGATCTTAATAACTTTGTTCGTTGCTGCTGTTATTGGTGCTGCGGGTGTCGGTGGTGTTAACTTTTCGATGCAAGCAGCAATGCCTAAGGCGTCTAAGCTCAACCCTTTAAGCGGTATTAAGCGTATGTTTGGCCTACAAAGTTGGGTTGAGCTGCTGAAATCTATTTTGAAGGTCGCTCTGGTATCAGGCATGGCTATCTACCTTATCCAAGCTTCCCAACATGACTTAATGCAATTGAGTATGGATGTGTATCCGCAGAATATCTTCCACGCCTTGGATATCTTGCTTAATTTTATTCTGCTTATCAGTTGTTCTCTGTTGATTGTGGTGGCGATAGATATCCCATTCCAGATTTGGCAACATGCCGATCAACTTAAGATGACCAAGCAAGAAGTGAAAGATGAGTTTAAAGACACAGAAGGTAAGCCTGAAGTGAAAGGGCGTATTCGTATGTTGCAGAGGGAAGCGGCTCAGCGACGTATGATGGCTGATGTTCCTCAGGCAGATGTGATTGTGACCAACCCGGAACACTTTTCAGTGGCTCTGCGTTATAAGCAGAATCAAGACAAAGCGCCAATTGTGGTCGCCAAAGGGGTCGATCACATGGCGATGAAGATCCGTGAAATCGCTCGAGAAAATGACATCTATATTATTCCAGCACCGCCGTTAGCTAGGGCGCTGTATCACACCACCGAGCTAGAACAACAAATTCCTGACGGTCTGTTTACTGCGGTTGCACAAGTGCTTGCATATGTATTTCAACTTAAACAGTACCGGAAAAAAGGTGGCGAGAGGCCAAAGCTGCAAGATTCCAATATGCCGATCCCACCTGATTTACGTCATTAGATCAATTGCTTGAGCTCAGCTTGATGAACCGTGATAATGGTTACTTAGCTACACCTCTCTTTTTTGATGTGATGGCGATAATTTGACGTGAGATGTTGGTACAGTGTTTGCTATATCAATCCGAACATACTAAGTCCGATCATTATAAACCTGATCATAATAAACTTTAGCAACATAGCTTAGACCTAGGCCTCAGTCCGCTTAGTGAGATAGCTACAACATAGCGAAACAGCCTAGATTTATGAAATTTTCCCTGCCTTTTGCGGACAAGCTATCTAAAATTCCTAACCGTGCCATGCCTGCGATTGGTGCACCTGTTATGGTACTTGCAACGCTTGCTATGGTGGTGTTGCCCATTCCAGCCTTTTTGTTGGATAT